>NZ_JAGYWV010000012.1:0-97470 GCF_019279065.1 Psychrobacter sp. BF1 | reverse complement strand
GCATAGCACGATTGGTTATGTGTCACCCTTTGAGTTTGAAAAGCGGTATTATGATAATTTAATCCTGTCAGGCATGGCTGCCTGACTCAAGTAAATCACTCTCCGATATAGTCGGGGCGGTTCATTACCTTCATAAAATAGTTCATTAATTATATTCTGAACCTTGCGACTATGACCAAGCTCAAATATTTTGCATTTTGAGTTATAGCCCGTCATCATTTTTTTAGCGCCTTCAAGGCCATTGTGCTCAATAATGATTTCCTTAGTAAATGCGATTACGAATAAGAAGTCGTCCATGATTTAAGTCTTTGATAATTAAGTAATGTACCTTGCTAGTATGACACTAGTAATACATGGTGCGTTATATAACCGTCAATACCTAAATCACAAACTATTCTCTATACGCCTTCTATACAATCTCTATATCTAATCTAAATGTCACCAAACTATTATTTGGTTATGTATTGGTCATTAAACTGCTTGATTGGCATGGTAAAGACTTTCTGATTTCTGATTTCTGATATGCCAAAACTTTACTTGCCCGCTGGCGTGTCGCTTATAGCTACTGGCTATATGACACCATTCAGGTTGTAGATCGCTAATTTGGTCAGGTTTGAGGCACTGATATAGTCGTCTAAGACACTAATCATGGTTATCTGTTTCATATCTCAACCACCTCTATGCCGTGTATCTCTTTAACCAAATGACGCTTAAGCTTGTACATTTCTGTCTTGAAGCCCTTAACATCCTCAACCACTAACTTGCCAGCGCTGTCGATGTAACTAAAATCAGCAATGTAATATCTGATTCGTCTTTTAGTACCATCTAAGATAACGCTCTGAGCAATATCAAATTTTGGCTGTAAGGTAAGGTTAGATATCTTGCCAGCGGCTAACTGGTCTTTGAGCTTGTAGTAGTGAGCGCCTTCTTTCTTACTATCGATCTTGATACCGTCGATGATAACTTTAACGTTACTGTACTTGGTACGCTTCTTGGTATTTCTCACATCAAGCACTCCAATTTGGTTGTAATGTTTATGGATAGCTCAACGTTGCTAAATTCAAATAGCAGACCGTCAAACTCAAAATCGTCAACTGAACTCATGAGAGCGTCGATTTTTTTCATCAAGTGCGTAATTATAGAAGTGTGCTTGGCTGGCAATTTCTGCTTTGACCTAGCCAATGACGCGCTGGCGGGTTGTGTCGTTTATCTCGAACCCTTGGTGGGATGTATGATCTAATAAATCATCATGATTGCTAAGCATTAAGAACTTAATCATTTTATAGCCTCTCATTTGCCGTATAAGGTAGCTGTTACTGTCTTGGCTACATTAATATCTAGTGGTTTTATTAGGCTGTGAGTGATGTTTGGCTGTGATTAAATGGTGTTACTGGTAGTTATGCGTGAAATGGGTGTCCGTCTTCATCGTACTGAGGCGTAAAGTCGTTAATATCGGTAAACTTCGATCTAGCGCCATCAAATCTAAGCCTTACCGTGCCAATTTCACCGTGTCTATTCTTACCGATGATTATTTCTGCTATCCCTTTATGCTCACTGTTTTCGTTATAGACTTCATCACGATAGACAAAAATAATGATATCCGCGTCTTGCTCAATAGAACCTGATGACCGTAAATCTGAGTTAATTGGGCGTTTGTTAGGGCGTTTTTCTAACTCGCGGTTAAGCTGTGACAGTAAAATGACAGGGCAATCAAGCTCTTTAGCAAGCGCCTTGAAGTTACTTGTGACTTCGGCAAGTGAGTTGGTCAAGTTGTTTGCGTCAAGACCGCCCATGATTTGCAAGTAATCAACCACTACCACGCCAATATCATGACCTTGCGATCTAAGTTGTATTAATCTAGATCTGATTTGCTGAAAGGTTAATTTCGGTCTGTCATCAACATGCAGCGGGTAGCCATTCTTAATCTTGGTTATAATTTTAAATACACGCGCCCATTCGTCTTCACTGAGCGTGCCATTCTTTAAGCTTTTCATATCAACGTTTGCTGCAGCTGATATATATTTCTCCATTATTTCCTCTTTAGTCATTTCCAATGAGAATATGACGCCTAGCTTTTCACTGATAACATTGTCATCACAATCAAGAACTCTATGCTCCTCAACCATGTTCGACAACTTATTCAATCCAAGTGTCGTCTTACCCATGGCTGGTCTAGCTGCCAATACAATCAGGTTTCCGTTTTGAATCGGTGCTTTTTCGTCTAAGTCAAAGAAGCCTGTTATCTGAGATTTTGGTTTAATACCTTTCATCAAGTCTGATTGCTTGTTTATAAAGCCTTCAATCAAGCTACTGATTGACTGAGATTGGTTGTCAGCGTCATTATCATTTGCTGATACTTTTAGCAGCTCTGAGACGATATTGCTGATTTTTACATCAACATCATTGCCGTCGTCGTTGATAACAGAATGAGCGTCAACCAGCACTGAGCGAATACGGCGTTGCTGTGATAGCTCTTTGATACGCTCAGCGTTGTACTCCAAATTAAACAAGGTAGATATACCAACGCTCATTATCACAGCGAGGTATGACTCCCCGCCAGCGCTGTCAAGCGTCTTGGTACGTTCAAGCTGGTCATGTACTGTTACGCCATCAACAGGGTTGCCGTCCTCAGATAGCTTCTTGATAGCTCTAAAAACCAAGCGGTTCTGCTCAAACGAAAAATCGTCTTCACATATAATTTCTGAGATTTTGTTATAACCATTATCAAGACTCATAAGGCTGGCTAGTAATGAGTGCTCTGTTTGCAAATGATGTAACGGTTTTTGTAAGTTGTTCATAGTGATTTCCTAATTAAGTTAATGTATTTGTCTGCTATCGCTGATTGCTCTTCTAAGCTCATTTTGGGTGCTTCTAGTACCTTTTTATCATTCTGCTTGCTTCGTTCAATCTCGGCTAGGTTCTGATTGAATTTGACGCTATCCTGACTGTGTTCTGTGCATACCGTCTTGTAAACTTCATTCCAAATCTTGAGGGTGGTATATTCAGGCTCACCTGCTAACTTCTCTATTCCAATCCTTTTTGCTGTTTCATGAGCTGCTGGGTGCAAGTAATTTCTGTTTGCTGCTTTGACGTAAGCAATGTAAGAATCTGGGTATTCACTGCTTGCCTGCCTGCCTAGCTCTAAGAAGTCTGCTGCGGTGGTTGGCAACCATGATTGAGATATCGACTTTCTGAGCGCCCTTTCTAATTCTTGCTTGGTAGCTCTCAAGTCAGTCAGTGCTATTGCCCAAAGCTCTATGCGCTGCTTACCCCAATCTTGGTCTTTCATCTTTGTAGCGTGCGATACCTTCCATGTACTGAATAGATTTATTAGAAACTTAATTAACTGTTCTGAGGGTTTCGCTTGATAATCCGAACTGCTCTCTGAGTTGCTGTTGGTATAAGTCTGCGTTTGAAGCTGGCTGGCTAGCTGATTGTTGTTGTCCATTGTTATATCCTTGATTGTTGTTGATGACTGTTGGTAGGTTGCTGATTACTTCGTTATTCCATGCCTCGCTATTAAGATATGTAGCAGGGTGCTTTCTATACTGCTTATTCGGCGTTGACTCGATGTAAGCTGGCAAGTGCTTCATTGTCAGCAATCTCTCTTCGTCTGTTAATGAGTCCCATTTTTTTTCACATTTGGCGCGGTCTTGTTTTTTATCGTATGCTGACCAAAATTCTTCAAACGGTATGTTTATCAGTTTTGCTGTACTTGAGCCTCGCTTAGTGTTTTTCTTGACCACTGACTCTTCATTCTTAGATTGATTTAAAAATGGATTGGTAGAATCATTGTCGGGGTGTTTGCCTTGGTCATCGACACATATATTTTCTTTATATGTTTCTTTATACATTTCTTTATATGTTTCTTTATTACTTCCCAATATCTGGGAATCACATGGTCGGATATTGGGAATCAAATGGTCAGATTTTGGGATAGTCATGGTCAGATATTGGGAATCAAGATTGTCATTATCACCGTCTTGAATCCCAATATTTGGGATAGATAGGTCATCCTCACTGGTCATACTCTCAAATTCATCTATGATTTTCCCTTTGATTTCCTGGTACATATCATCCATTCTCTCAAGATTTACTAAATAGAGTGACGTTGACCTTGGCTTCTTTCTGACAAAAATAAGACCTTCTGCCACAAGCCTTTTTATTGCGTCTGTAACAGTGTTCTTGCTCATATTGCACGCTTTTTGGAAGTAAGTGCCAGCCAGCGCCTTTGGTCTTCCTTCATAGCCTTCGGTTTCTCTGTAGATTCTGACAAAAATACTAAATTGGCTAGGCGTGAGGTCTTGTTGTAGGTAAAACAATCGGTTATCTATCGAGGTAAACCCATATTCAAATTTTCGTTTAGTGTTAGTCATGATTACCTCCAAACCATTCGCTCATTGTTTTGGTACTTTTGCTTCTATTGCATGAGCGACATAATGTTTGTAGGTTTTCACTGCTATTGTCGCCACCTCTGGACAAAGGTGTTTTATGATCTACGCATAAGCTTTGGTGACTATCGCAATTCACACACCTGTACTTATCTCTAACTAATACCGCTTTCTTGTGCTTTGGCTTCAACGCTCTTCTAAGTATCTCTATATCGGTTAAATTGCTTTTTCTTTGCCTTTCTGTATAGCTGGCTTGCTCTGTTTCATAAGTAGCACCATGCTTGTCAATTAGTTCAGATATGACAATCTTTAGGTAGTCGGTATTTGATAGTAGTGATGACTCTTTGGCTTCTGTTAAGGCTATATCTAAGTGCTTGATAAAGTTATGAATACCCTCTTGAGCTTTAAGCTCTGGCGTTGCGCCTAATATGTATTTTATTTTTTCTGTTAACATGTTATAATTACCTCGTCGAATTAGTATTGAAGCCCGTTTAGATTGCCGTCTGAACGGGCTTGTTTTTTGTCTGCTATGCAACGCCCTCACATTGCAACTTCTCAATAACCCACGCCTCGCCTAATATCGTAAATAACGACTGTGTTTGACCTTGTTCGGTCTGTTTAAGCACGCCATAGCCTTTATTCACGAATGCTTGCTTAAAGACTCTTGACCGCTTCACTGACTTGTTATAGACGCCTATCTCTTCTAATATTCTGTTAAGCGCTATCGCTGACATACCCAGCTTTAAACCAACCTGCGTGGCATTCAATAAGCCCTTACGCTCAACCACCGCGTTGTAGTGATCAACCTTAGGCTTGTATTGCTCAATCTGTAACGCTTGATTAGCTGCAAGCTGTAACGCTTCGCCAAGGGTTTGCGGTATTTGAAACACTGGCTGTGCTTGTTGTCTTTCTAGTTCTTGCCAGCGATCTACCAATACAGCTGTGAACTCAGGCGATAGTTGAGCAACTACGATAATGCTGTCACGCTTGCCTTGTTCATCAGCGAAAACGTAAACTTGAGTAAGGCGATTACGCCCCATTGCATCAGTAGACTGTTCAACCCCCACTGGGGGTTGGATAATTACACCGTTTATTGCAAGGCGCTCGATTGACTGCTTAACTTTGTCATGACGGCTGCCTAGCATTTCAGCTATCTGTAAGCTGCTTATTGTTAAGCTTGAGTTTTGAGTTAAGATATTCATCTGTTATAATCCTATTTGTTGTGTTTAGAAGTGAAGCGTTGGTGATTACAGTCATCAACGCTTTTTTATTGCCTATTTTTTAGTGACTTCCAATTTCTTTAAGTCGCTTAGCTTGGCTGGCATGAATAGGTGTGGATATTTAACTTTGGCAAATGCAGATATGCCGCGAGTTGTCCAGTTGTAGACAGTGTTGTATTCATAGCCAAGCGCTTTTGATACAACATTGACGCCGCCCAGCCTCTCGATAATTAGCTTGTCATTCATAATATTCTCAATTTTCTTTGTGTGTACCATTAAAATATACTTGATGTGTATTTGTTTCGCAATAGGTATTTCCAAGTATTATATTTACATAGCGTGTTTTTTTGATATAGATGTAATATAATAACTAAACACCATTAATATAGATGACTATTAATAAGGGGCAGGATATGCACGCCAGCATGGAGAGATTGCACAAGGTATCAGGCAACAAGCGTAAGATTGACATTGCTAATGATTTGAAGGTAAGTGCTTCAACAGTAACCAACTGGGGCAGTAGGGGCGTATCTAAAGAAGGAGCGCTTGATGCTGGCTTGTTGTATGGCGTTGATGCTAATTATATTTTGACTGGGGCTAAGGATGGCTATAAGAACCAAGTCGAGATACTTACTGGTATGAGTAGTGATGACCATAAAAAAAGTCATATCTTGAAGCACAAGGATGATATGCCTGTTGTTGAAATGATATCTGTTGATAGCTATAGCAGATTATTTTTAGAGTGGTTTGACGGCAAGGGATTCTCTGAGGATGTCGATGTTGAGAAATTAGGATGGATAAAGCGGCTCGATGGGTTCTCAGCCAATTCTTTTGCATTAGTTGTTGTGGGTCATAGCATGATGCCTGAGTTTAAAGCAGGTGATTATGCTTGTGTAGAACCTCACACCGATGTTGATGGTATAAGTATAAGTGACGGGGATTTTGTAGTTGCTCAGCATAAAGGTGCTAAATACGCTGTTATAAAGAAAGTTGTTTTGGGCAACTCTAAAGGTGATTTTTATCTGACTCAATTAAATAAAGATATACCTAGTGATGGCGCAATCTCTGTAAATGACTACACGCTGATTGGCATTATTAGAAATAAAATAACTAGCTACTGGTAGGAATTCACGCTGTACAAATTAGAAAAACTATATAACCCGCTATTGAGCGGGTTTTTTGCCGTCTATAAAGACACGCCACGCGATTTATTTTATATTCTATTGACTATCAAACCACACTGCGTGTATTATCAAGTTATGCAAAGAAATAACGCCTTAACAACCGCCTGATTTCAGGCAATAAAAAACCCCCAACCGACTCGAATCAGATAGGGGCTTTCACAACTAAGGATAAGATTATGGCACATTCCAACCAAGAAAATCAAGTTACGTTCAGCGACAACGCACAGGTCATCTACCCATACAAGTTTTACTCGACAGATGGCACTTGTCTATGCAACAACAGCTATTTCAATGCGACAGCTCATAAAGTAATAGCGAGTTGCTTGTTTTAGATGATGAAAACTTTGCGCGGGTAGCTAGAAATAGCAGCAATTTTGGCGGCAACTCAAGCCTTAACAAGCCAAACTTAATCATTCACTTCGAGCATAAGCTATTTGGCCCAGGCATTAACTTTAGCCTTATTAGTGATAAGCAGCTAACAAGAAGATAGGTTGTTGAAGCTATAGATAATGAGTACAACAGACAGGCTCAGAACCTAACCAAAGTAAGCTATAAGAGTATTAATTAAAGCTTAATGATTGAGGTGGCGTAATCATGAGCCTAATCACAGCGGTCAAAATATCATTGGTATTATCATTCAGGCTACCAAAGACCATATTAATAGCTTGTCACTAGAAGCTGCCAAAGCTCAAAAAGAACTTAATGACCTAAGGGCTAAGCTAATCCGTATTGATGGCGCTGAGCACATTAATACCCTTATTGACTTTCTAAAGCCTACCCACCCGCTATACAAGCAAATGAAGATCGATATTTGGACGGCTGCCAAAAGTGTAGATGGTATTGAGTTTGACAATCAGCTTAAGTGCTTTGTTGACACGCCTGATGTTGTTGAGCCTGATACTGATACTGTTGATGCCAGTGAAGTAGTAGAAGCAGAAAGTCAGGTGACAGATGAAGGTTAATAAAATTAACCCAATCTGGCTTGATATCTACCAGTCATTTCTAAGTAGCAAAATGACTGAGGCTGAGTTATACGGGTGCTTTTACGGCTTGTATAATCGCAGTCAGATAGACTTTGCCAATCAAGCTTGGAAATCGCATTTATACAGGCAAGCCGATAATAAAGATTTAGTCAAGATTAACGGCTTTACCTTCAACTCAAGCAATATGAAAAACAGTGAAAGAAGTTTGATTAATATTGGTATGCGATCAGAGCGGGCTGTAAATCATAACCACCCTATCCTTGATGATGCCGAAATGATTGAGATTGTTGATGTAGATACACCTTATGTGGTCTACGGTTATGAGCTTACCGATGATTTAGTTATGGAACGTTGCTTTACCTCATGACGCTGGCGTGCTGAGCTAGTTATGACTAATAAGCGAAACTTTACCTATCAAATTTTTGAAAGTGGAAGTCTAGAAGGTTTTGATAGTTATATCAATATTCTTAATTACCACGCTTTAGATATGCACGCATACGCCAACATGAAAGATGATGTTATTAATTTTATTGATGATATCAATCACTTGATAAATAAATGGCGACTTGAAGGCAATGATTGCCTGTCATTTTAGACAATAATCAATATTGGTCATAGGTAGATTTGCAACCCGCCCATGACCAATCCATTTTCTTTACTGACTACCTATAGAATAAGGACGCTGCCATGACTGGTAAATATTACACCACCGCTGATATCAAAAACCTCTTTGGCTGGGCTTCAACTACCACCGTACAGACAAAACGTGATAGCGGCTTCTTGCCAGCGCCCGATCTAAAGGGTAGACCTAACAAGTGGTTGAAACCCAAAATCGATGATATACTTAACGCACCGAACAACCCCAAACAGAATGACGTTAAATAGCGTCATTTTTGTTTATTACAGTAGTCTATACAGTAGTTCTATAATCAATATTTGTAAACGCCTTATGCAGCAAGGCTTACCATCCTGAGTGTGGAATCCTGTGGGCGCACCATCGAATATAAGTACAAATAACAAAAAACCCTTGTAAGCTACAGGCTGCAAGGGTTTTTATTATTTAATATAGGCTATCTGTTAGTTATCTACGCTAAAAACGCTTGAGCAACACTAGTTGCTTGAATTATCGATTTAATTTCGCACGAACTATAGCTAAATGCTCACTTAATTATCAAATTCTATAAAGGTATTAATAATAATAGTGCGTATTTCTTGCCAAACTTCATCATCTGCTAAGAAAGGAAACTCTTTAAGCAATTTATTACTCTGGTCGCCTTTATTATTCAATAGACTGCGGATGATCCTATCGGCATAGTCATTAGGCATTTCAAGCACTTCTTTTATAGCCACCCGAGCATAGTCATGTTGCTTAAGATAGCGAGACTCCTCATGCATATCGTGTTTTATCACCTGATGAATAATTTTTGATAAGTACTGTACGTGTGGTGTTAGATCTATAAATCGCCATATAGGCTGAGCAATCTTTGTCTGCTTAAAGCTCAAGTTTGAATCAATACCATCAGGATAATGGGTGGGCTGTTTATTAAAACTATAATGACCGCGAAGGGTCTCCATCAATGGTTTTGAAATAGTGTCAAGTATGTTGTCATAAGCCTGACGATCTGAAGCGTGTTCTGCAATAGCTTGCGATATAGGTAGAATAATGGGCTCGTGAATAGCACCGTCACGTCGCAAAATATCGTTAATCAAAAAACGATGTACCCTTCCATTGCCATCTGCCAACGGATGAATATAAACGAAAGCAAATGAAGTAACTGCACTACGCATCGTTGACGACTGCTCATTGGTTTTGCTTATAAACGTCCTAAGCCCATTAAGCTTGGCTAACAGCTCATCGGCTGGTGGTGCTATATAATGAACAATCTCTTTTAATCCACGAATTTGGGTTTGTCCAACAAATACTGGGGACTGACGAATACCATAGTGCTCAATAATGTTCTTATCACCTAATATTTCCTGCTGTAGCTCTGCTAATAACTTGCCAGTAAGTGGTACTTCTCCTACACCTGTTCGCCTGGCCATGACATCTGCAAAGCGCTCAATTCGTTTAATGGACTTGCCCTCACCTTCTATGGTGAAGCTGGCGCGACTCTCTCTTAGCGTCATCCATACCGAAGCTCGCATAAGCAGATCTTCACCAAACTCATGATTTAGCTCACTCATCATTGCACTGATGTTCAGGCTAGCGGCTTGGTTAAACCTCTCTGTTTTGACTAGCATAGGGCAAAAATCAGTAGTTCCTGCAATATTATCATTGATACGCCAACGGCTATTTTTTATTATCTGCGTCGGGTCTGCAGTGACTAATTTTCTGCTATCGAGAGCATTGACGTAATTTCCACCAATATTTTTCGGTACATTGAGCGTATTGCCTGTTAGCCATTCATACAAAAATGCACTGCAACGCGCATATTTTCCAGTAGGTTCATTATTTACCCATGTCTGTATATCATTGCCACCGACTTTCTCAAACAATCGAGCTAACATCTCGAAATGGATAACTTCATGGCGCATATGAAACTGTAAGTGGGCAATAAAGGTATCAGCAGGGCGCATAGTGTCCTGATAGATATTGTGTTGAAAATCATCTTTGTTAATAGTTTCTCGGCGGCCGCCAATACTGCTAATAATGTACAAAGGGGCAACCAATTCAATATTGGCAGCTTGTATTAGCCATACTGCACCTATGGGCTCCACTATACTTTGATACATCTGATGTCACTTTTTAATTGTGTAGCGACCATTTTGCATAAAAACGATTATAGTTGCAATGTATCAATTATATAAAGGCTATTGTGCATAAAAACGATTATATAAAGGATTTTTTATTGATAACTTAGCCCTAGGGTTACTTAACGCAGTAACCCTTATAAAAATCCATATCAATGCTGGCGGTCAAAGTGTAGGCTGGCCGAGCAGCACAGGCCATCGATCAGGTGGCGGTCGCGACACTAAAGCATCAGGTAAATAAATACTCGAGTGGTCACTAGTTACTCTGCGTACAGCCTACCCTGAAATTTCAGTACTCAGCTTGGTATCGAGCATCAATCGAATAAACTTCTGAAACTGCTTCGGGTTAGACAATAAGTGCATGGTCATATCTTCAAACGTACCCTTAGCATCAAACATAGCATCCTCGGCAGCGTTTGGATAACCGCCCAGCATAATTTGATCCACGCTATTATTGCTAAACTGCTTGACCACAATCTGGTTCTCAGTGACCTTATCCCAAATAGTATTCATAAAGTTCACTTTGTCTTTATCGGTAAAATCCTCACCAGCAAACACCTCATTTAAGCTATCAATAATCTGAGACAGTAGCGCTTCTTGCTTATCCTTGGGTATTGCTGTACCTGCGCCACTGCCACCATCTAACTGATACTCAGACTTGCCCTCTTGCAACTTTAAGTCCTGCTGGTGTAGCTTGGAGACTCGGTAATGACTCATGACGATATTAGTGAGATCTACCTCATCTTCATCGTCCAAGCTTTCGCGTAACAGCGGCTGTAGGTTGCGCGCATATAGGCTAAGCTTTTCTAAATCTTTATCGTCATAGTCCACGATTTGCGACATAAACTCATATTGACGGGTAAATGTGCCTAAATCTTTTTTGAATATCTGTAGCGCATCCTGCTCGGTTTTAAAGCCTTTGTAGTCATTCTCGGCATTGGTAATCAGCACCACATCGCCCGTCGCCTTGGTGCGCTCAAGCATCGCTTTGGCATTTTGTGCTTGCTCACGTGCCAGCTTATAGCGCTTTTGCCAACGTTCGACCGCGGGCTTGCAGATATTACTTAGGGCCGCGTTGGATTTGTTCTTGCTATAGAACGCTTCGACAAACTGCTCAACCTCATTCCATAAGAAGATGCCACTAGCGCGTAGCTTCTCATAGAGATCAAACACCTGATCAGGATCGGACACGTCGGCTAAGCTTGCTGTCTCATAATAAGGCTGGAAGGCCTCAAGGATATCTTGCGGGTCATTAAAGAAGTCGAGCACAAAGGTGCCACTCTCAGCTTTGCCCTTATAAGTACGGTTAAGCCGTGAAAGGGTCTGTACGCAGTCCACCCCTGTCAGCTTCTTATCAACATACATAGCGCACAGCTTAGGCTGATCAAAGCCTGTTTGGAACTTATTAGCCACTAGCATCACTTGATAGTCATCACTATCAAAGGCTTTACGTAAATCACGGCCTTTTAGGCCAATATTCATATTGTGCTCAGTGAATTTCTCACCCAGTAAGGCACCGCTATCAGGGTCATTATCGGTAAAGGTAACCTCACCTGAGAACGCTACCATAGCATTGATATTTTTATAACCATATTCAGCGATATAGTTATCAAACGCTAGCTTGTAGCGTACCGCTTCTTTACGGGATCCTGTCACCACCATGGCTTTGGCTTGGCCACCGAGCAAGCCTTTAATATTGTCATTGAAATGCTCAATGATGATTTTTACTTTTTGGGCGATATTATGCTCATGCACGCGCACCCAATTATTGAGTTTGATCTTGGCGCGGCGGGCATCGACTTCATCATCTTTGGCAGCCAGCTTTTGCTTGAGCTGATAGACCACTTTATAGTTGGTGTAGTTTTTTAGTACATCTAAGATAAAGCCTTCTTCAATCGCTTGGCGCATGGAATAGACATGATAAGCGGCTGGCAGGTTATCTTTGGAGGCGGGCAAGTCAGGATTAGGCAAGCGTCCGAACAGCTCAATAGTCTTAGGCTTAGGCGTGGCCGTAAAGGCATAGTAGCTTAGGTTCGGACTGCTACGGCGGGCAGCAAGGGTGGCATCGAGCATATCTTCGCTAGATAGCGGCTTATCCTCATCTGCACTACTCTCAGCATCAGTCTCTATATCACCAGAGACCAATACTTCTTTAAGCTGGCGTGCGGTTGAGCCTGTCTGGGATGAGTGGGCTTCATCGGCGATGATGGCATATCGCCGCGACTTTAGAACGCTTGAGTCTTCAATCGCTTTGAGTACAAATGGAAAGGTTTGAATGGTCACAATGATAATGGGCTGTGAGTTGACCAGTGCGCTCGCCAGCTGCTCAGACTTTGAGCCGTGCCCCTCTTTTCGATTAATCTTGCCCACCACCCCATCAGCATGCTCAAACTGATATATCGTGTCTTGCAGCTGGTCGTCCAACACGGTCCGGTCGGTAATCACAATCACCGAGTGAAACTGCTTCTCGCCATCGCTGTTGTATAAAGTCGAGAGCTGATGGGCAGTCCATGCGATAGAGTTGGACTTGCCCGAGCCTGCGCTGTGCTGAATTAAATACTTTTGACCAGCACCCTCAGTAACGGCGGCATTGACCAGCTTAGTCACCACGTCCCACTGATGATAGCGTGGGAACATCATGGTCTCGCGTTTGGACTTGCGACCAATCACATCCTCTTCTTCTTCGATCTGCAAATGCATAAAGTGACCGAGAATAGCCAATAGATGGTCTGGGGTCAGTACTTCATTCCATAGATAATCGGTAGCATAACGGCTGCTATCACTGGGCACATCGTTACCCGCGCCGCCATCTGCTGTGCCTTTGTTAAAGGGTAAGAAGTAGGTGCTATCCCCTGCTAATTTCGTCGTCATATAGACTTCATATTGACTAACGGCAAAGTGTACTAATGCGCCACGTTTAAAGGTCAGCAGCGGTTCAGGCCTCCCCGTATCCGGGTCTTTGGGCAGGCGTGTCTTCTTGTACTGAGTAATGGCATTGTGAACGGACTGCTTAAATTCGGACTTTAGCTCCATCGTGGTGACAGGTAAGCCATTCACAAATAGCACGATGTCGATGCGGTTACGCTTAGCCACCTTACCGTCAGCACTGCCCTGTAAGCTGGCATGCGGGCTGTAGACTACCTCAGGGACGATACGACAAATATTGGCCTTATAGCGTGCCATGATTTCAGGATTGAGATCATGCTCAGGCTTAAACTGACACAAGCTAAAACGCGCATTACGAATTTTTAACTCGTGACGCAATACCCCCAACGTGCCATAGGTACGTGAGGCTTTATCGGTTGAGTGCTCATCGGCTTTGCTCAGCTGCTTGACTAGGGCAGTGATAAAATGACGCTCGGAGTCGATAGGAAAAGTCTTACAAAACTTCTGCCACTCTAGCGGCTGGGTGGTCTGCACAAAGTCCAGCACGTCTTGCTCATACAGCGCGGTGTCTGCCTGATAGCCACTAGGACTACCTAATTGCCAGCCATGCGCTTGCAGTTGGCTGACGATATCGGCTTGAAAGACAGATTCGTAGGTGACGTTATGGGCGTTGGTCATATTAAGTCCGTTTATAGTATTATTATTTTTCGCAAAGTGGTTTTAAGCTTTGAGTATCGATGCGGCGTAAATAGCGCCTAAGCATTATTTATCTGATACCTTTTGTGCTGCTGGCTCCGCTGATGGCTCTATGGCGGCGGTTGCTTCGTTTAATGCGGCAGCTGTATTATCGGATATCATCTTAACCGCTTCATGCCAATCACAGCTCATTGAATCCCCGTTATCACAGGCGATACCAAACCATTTGATGGCCTGTTGTTCATCTTGAATATTACCTTCACCCATCATATACATCATAGCTAGATTACGCTGACCGAGCATTTCTCCTTGAGCCGCGGCTTTACTAAATAACTCAAAAGCTTTGGCCTGATCTTTTGGTACCGCTTTGCCTTCTACATATAGCACGCCTAAGTTATTTTGACCTATAGCCACCTCTTGCTCTACGGATTTGTGTAGTAGCTCAAGCGCTTTGGTATAGTCTTGAGTGATGCCTTGACCTGCGTAATAAGCCCAACCTAGACCTGCTTGACCCCAACCATTATCTTGATCTGCCGACTTTTGATACCATTTTACCGCTTCGATATAATCTTGTGGCACGCCTCTACCCGCTTCATAAAGTGCGCCAATATTAGTCTGAGCGAGTACATCGCCTTGCTCTGCTGATTTTTTATACCACCGCATAGCTTGAACATAGTCTTGAGGTACGCTAAGACCCTCTTCGTAGAGCACTCCCAAGTTGTTTTGAGCGACTGCCTCACCTTGAATAGCCGCTTTTTGTAGCAACTGGTATGCTTTATCATAGTCCTGCGCCACGCCTTCGCCCTTATAATAAGACCAGCCTAAGGCGTTCTGACCCTGAGCACTGTCTTGATCGGCCGCTTTTTTATACCACTCTACCGCTGTACTATAATCCTGCTCAACGCTTTGACCAAAGCCATACATCAAGCCTAAGTTATACTGAGCGGGCGGATGTCCCTGCTCAGCGGATTGTCGAAACCAAGAGTAGGCTTCGTCAAAAGCTTGTGGCACACCGGTACCATCATAGTACATAGTGCCGAGATTGTTTTGCGCCCACATCTCTCCTTGAAAGGCGGCTTTTTGGTACCACTCGGCGGCTTGGGTATAGTCCTGAGCCACGCCGAGACCTTCTTCATACTTCACGCCAATGCTATACTGCGCAAATGGTTCACCTTGCTCAGCGGACTTTTGATACCACTGGGCCGCTTGACGATCATCTTGTTCAACGCCATCACCCATCTCGTACATAGACGCGAGGTTTTCTTGTGCCAGTGCACTACCTTGTTCGGCGGCTTTGCGATACCACTTAACCGCTTTTTTAGAATCCTGCTCGACCCCTAAGCCATATTGATACAAGCTACCTAGATGATTTTGAGCTGCTATGTGACCTTGCTCAGCGGCTTTTTTATACCATGTAAAGGCTTTAACATTATCTTGCTCAGCACCATCGCCATCGTTATACATTGTCGCCAGATTATACTGAGCCGAGGCTGAGCCTTGATTCGCCAACGCTTCGGCCGTTATCATGCTACTTGCCTGCGCGGATAGCGACATGCCTAGCGTTAGGCTTAAAACTAACGCTTTTATGGTAAGGTTTTGTTTTATAAGCTGTGCTTTCATAATCTCAATCCAAAGTAATTGCTTAGCCTTATTGATATATTTAACCAATGAGCTAATAAAGTGGCGCTCAGAGTCGATAGGCTGAGTACGGTAAAACTTCTGCCATTCCTGCGACTAGGTGGTCTGCACAACGTCCAGCACATCTTGCTCATATAGCGCCGTCTCTTTCTGATAATCTCTAGGACTGCCAACTGCCAACCGTGTACCTGCATTTGCTTGACGATATCGGCTTGGAAGACGGATTCGTAGGTGACGTTGTGGGCGTTGGTCATGTTCAGTCCGTTAGTTTTGACTCTTTCATTATTTATTGGAAGTATCTTATAAAATAGATTATCTTACTTTTTTAAAGTTACAATCATCGTCCAAGCGGTGAATGTAAAACCGTCACATTTACTTGATAAGCTTGTGAGAATAACTGAACTAGCGATAAATAGATATTAGTGTGGTTGCTGCTGACAGCATTCGCATTTACTAAGGTAAATACCGATGCTATTATAGTAATACTAATATAGGTAAATACCAAACATATGACCGCACATCAAGCACAGTCTAAACTTAACGAGGTCTATGACTATCTAATATCTTTTGAAGGGATGATCAATCCTGACAATATTAGATTCAGTCGTTGTTTAAGAGATGCTCAAGCATTGCGTAAAAGCAATCCTGCTGAGGGTTTTTTGATGGAAGCTCTAGTCTATCGTTTACAAGGTAAGCTTTACCAAGCAGTTGAATATGCCGAAAAATCATATCGATTAGATAAGATAGTTGCTCGTGATAATTATGCGATACTTTTATCAGAAGCTGGGCAATTTAAAGAAGCTATTGCTTTAGCTTTACTAAACCTGCAAGAAGATAATTTTAATACATACGCTTTAAATAGACTGATTGTAGATGCGTCTATAACACTAGACAAAGACGCCTTGTCACAAGGATTATCTTTGTTTAAAGATCCTAACGATAAGTCTAAAGAGTTGTTATGTTTAGGCTATAGCAGTTTAAAGACTATTGATGAAAAAATATCTATCTTAGAGCCAGCAAGTGTTACGATTGATACCCTTATACAAGTCTCATCTATAGCAGCTAGAGCATCAAACTCATATTATTTAGGCAATAGTCAGATTAGTATGATTATCCAGCACAACGAAGTGGGTACATTCCTAATTATAAATCAGGAAATACCAAATCTCGATATTGACGACTGCTTTATTATTCATGATAAATACACTGAAGATTTGATTAACAGCGACTTATCTTTTAAAGACTACAAACGCATAGTCTATAATTTCTTACCCGCCGCAGATGACAATTTATCCAATGACGACCTTCTTGCCCAACGAGGGATATTGGTTTGAGCGTAACGATAGAGGATTTAAAGCAAGCGGTAGATAGTCTGTTTCCAAATCCCAAAGCGATAACAGAAGAGGCCCTGCAAAGAGCTTGTATCAATCGCCATTACTATTTCATCTATTCCACTATGCTAGAAGTTATTAATAACAATTTTCCACAGTACGACATGGGTAGAAACGGCTCATTTAGCAATACAGGATCTCATGATAGAGTCTTTCGCGTATTTGAGGAGATAGCAGAGCTGACGGATAGTAAGGCAGCTAAAAGACTAGCAATGCAATTCACTGATTTTTTGACTAAGCGCCACAAAGCCGATTATCGGCTTGATGAGACCTTTAGTAGTGGCGAATACGCTCAATGTCTAAGATATGCTGATAGAATACCTGAACTGGCGCAAGCGCTTATTGATGAACAAGATTCAAATTAATGATGCTTATTGTTTTATCTCTTCGCTAACGAGTACAATTAAAAGCAACAACTCCCCTAGTTTTACCAATCCATGTGGTTGGACTCTAAGACTAGGGGCTTTTTATTATCTCTACTCAGGCGCAACCCAACCCCGAACATCAATCTTACCCGTAACAGCAGCGGATATTAAAGCGGTGCGGCGTTCTTGCATGAGACTAATAGCTTTTCTAGATTTCTTTTCTAATATATCCATCTGCTCTAAACTATTAAAGATAAAATCAGCTATGACCTGTTGCTCATTTTCGGGTGGCACAGGAGCCAAGAATTCTTTAAAAGCTTCCGTTGGTAATCTCCATCGACCAATATGAGCTGCACCCTGTCCAAAGGGGAAAAACAGCTTATTAATGTACCCCATTTGCAGAAATGCTAAAAAATACTCAGGCACTGAATTAGCTTCCTCTAAAGTAAACACTCTATAGTCTGGACTCGTTACACCGTCATATTTAGATATATCAACAAAGCCTGTTAATAAATCCATATGATTCATTGCATAATCGCCTTTAGATACTAACTGGTACTTTGAGTAATCCATTGAGAGCTGACCTTCACCACTTTCTATATCTTTTACTTTAATGCCTTTTTGTGTAATTGATAAAACATCATGTCCTAGCTCGCCAGCAATTCGTTTTCTTATTTTGAAAATCGTTTTAAACCTTTTCACCTCCCAATGCGCAGGAACCGCCCCCAACCACTCTACCCCAGAATCTTTCATCGGCGCATCAGGATTTAAGCCTTTAGTCACGGCATGACTGATAACCGCTTGGCGCTTCTCTTTTAACAGTTGGATCAGGGTTTTCTGTTTTTCGATTAGGGTATCGATTTTGGCGGTTTCATGGTCGAGGAAGTTAGCTATTTGGGTTTGTTCTTGTTTGGCTGGTAAGCAGACCTTCATCTGGCGAATAGAATTTAGCGACAAATTGAAAATAGTAGTTCCTGTAACCTCCAGATTAAAATAATAAAGTGCTTGGCTACTTTGTAAATACAGCATTAGATATTCAGGTAGCAAATCATCAGAACAATTCATATATGCAGCACTTTTACCTAGAATTACCCTTTCATTATTATAGCGAGCAACATTGCCAATAGTGCCGTTAATAGAAAGTAAAACGCTAGACTTATCTAAATGAATATAGTGCTTTTTATACTCTTCTTCAGGTACTTCTTTAGATGTTTCTCCAACTACTATATAACCGTCGACCAAATTATTTCCATTGATAAAGTAATATCCCGTCTTATCCTGATACTGGGGGGTCGAATGCAAGCCATCGCCAATTCTCGACGTCTGATGAATCAACTTAGGCAGACCCCAATGCTCCGGAACTTCACCCAACCACTCAACCCCTGAATCCTTATACTTTGCATACTGCTGATACTTCGCCATTACGAATGCACCTCACCCAACAACTGCATGATTTCCGTACTGACAGCATCCAAGTCTGCATCAATCTCAGCCAAAGCACGCGGCGGCTCGTACACATAGAAATGACGGTTAAACGGTATCTCAAAGCCCACGATGCCGACCTCTTCATCGATAGCATCGGTCTTATCCGCATTAATCCACGCATCAGGTACATGAGGCTGCACTTCACGAGCGAAGTAACTTTCAATCAGCTCAGTGGTCGTCACCTCAGGATTCAGCGGCACGTTTTCATAATCGCGCAGATCGCTGTCGGGTTGGAACTCAACGATTTTGGCTGACTTGTTTGAACCGCTTGGCTGGTAGCTAAACGCACCATAGAGCGGATTGGCAACCTTGACCGTTTTCTTAATGACGGGCTCTGCTTCAGGGTTTTTCCAAGTAATGGCATCTAGCAGCTGTTTCTTTTCCTTCACGTCTAAACTTATATCAAGACTGACATCAGTATCTTTTAACGCCTGCTTAAACACTTTCTCAAACTCATTAAAGTCATCAAATTGTTTATCACCGATCGCCGCTTGTAAGGCTTTGGCTTTAGTCATTAGTGCAAGTTGTGACTGCCATATTTTGGTATTAAGCACGTCTTTGATTTGACTTTCTTTTAGCTCGCTAAAGTCGGCCTTAATCATTGCACGTGCCTCTAACGTGACCGCTGATAAGTCGCCGTAATTACTGTTATCGCTGTCACTGTCATTACCAGCAGCCCAGTTATTACCAAAGGCCTCATATAGCGCTGGCATGACCATATCGAAAGGTTTAGGCGCATAACGTAGGCTGTCGATAGCTTCATCAGACAACTGGGCAGATAGACGTAGTGGACGCTCAATGGTTAAGCGACGATAGCCAAACTCATGGGTGGCAAAGATTTTACTGGCAAAGGTTTTCGCAGGCTCACTCTTAGGGTTTGCAGACTGTCTCCCACGGTTCGACTTTACCTCTTCCGGCTTATCTAATACGCGTGCATCGACCACCTCAAAGTTACCGAAGCTCTTGGTAATGGTCCTAATATCGTCTTCACTCATCTCATTACGCTTAGAGCCCAGTGACTTACGCATCTTGCTGTATAGATTACTGCCGTCGATTAGTTGGACTTTACCACGACGCTCAGGTGCTTTTTTGTTGCTTAATATCCAGATATAGGTCGCGATGCCCGTGTTGTAGAACATATCGTTAGGCAGAGCGATGATGGCCTCTAATAAGTCAGCCTGTAGGATATAACGGCGAATCTCACTCTCCCCGCTACCCGCGCCGCCCGTGAATAGCGGCGAGCCATTTAGGATAATACCGATACGGCTGCCCTGATTACTGTTTTGGGGGCTATTGTGAGTGCTGCTGTCACGACTGACGACCGGACGCATCTTGCTGATCAGATGCATCAAGAATAATAGCGACCCATCAGACACGCGCGGCAAGCCCGCCCCAAAGCGCCCGTCAAAGCCTTTTTGTTGATGCTCGGCATTGATCTCGCCTGATATCTTTTTCCAATCTACCCCAAATGGCGGGTTGGATAGCATGTAATCAAACGTCTCAGTAACCAGCTGATCACTAGACAAGGTGTTGCCCAGCTTAATATTATTGACCTCCTGCCCTTTAATCAGCATATCGGCTTTACAGATCGCATAGGACTCAGGGTTTAGCTCTTGCCCATAGGTACGCATCACCGCGTCAGGGTTCAGCTCTAACACGTATTCCATACCAGAGGATAAAAAACCACCTGTACCCGCTGTCGGATCATAGATGGTGCGAATGATGCCGTCTTTGGTTAAGGCGTCATCATCTTCCATAAACACCAGTGAGGTCGTCAGACGCACGATATCACGCGGGGTAAAATGCTCCCCTGCGGTCTCGTTCGAGCTTTCAGCAAAGCGACGGATTAGCTCTTCAAACACAAAACCCATCTTATGGTTAGAGATTGCTTTCGGGCTGAGATCGGTGTTAGCGAACTTCTGCACGACTTTATACAGCAAGTTGGCATCGGCTAACTGACCGACAAACTCTTCAAACTTGAAATGCTCGAATATCTCACGCGCATCTTTAGAGAAGGATTGCACGTACGTACTTAAGTTATCCTTAATATCACTCTGACCCATCTTGCTTAGATCCATCGGCGAGATATTATAGAACGGGCGCTTGCTGGCACGTATTAAAAACT
Source organism: Psychrobacter sp. BF1 (assembly GCF_019279065.1). Taxonomy (NCBI): domain Bacteria; kingdom Pseudomonadati; phylum Pseudomonadota; class Gammaproteobacteria; order Moraxellales; family Moraxellaceae; genus Psychrobacter; species Psychrobacter sp. BF1. Next base: position 76,355 of record NZ_JAGYWV010000012.1, on the reverse strand, counting down.
TCTCTTGCGCCTCCTCTGGCAGACCCATCTCAGCGATACGCGTACTTTCAACCACTACAGCGGCTTTGGTGTCTTCTAGTACACACTCTAAGCGGCGCAGAAGCGTAAAGGGCAGGATGATGCGACCGTATTGAGATTGCTTAAAGTCACCACGTAGCAGGTCAGCGACTGACCAGATGAAAGCTGCTGTTTGCGAGAAGTTTTTGGTCATGGAATAGTCTTATTGTTGGTGGCGCAGAGATAAAGGCTTAGGGTTATAGGACAGGCTTAAAAACTAGGTCATAGGTAAGGCACGCTGCGATGGTCTACATCGACTTATGACGGCTTTTATTGAGAAGTATCATATAGGTTAGGAGTATTAAGAGGCAAGTCTAATTATAAGCTATGGTCAGATGAAAAACGGTATAGCGTGGTTCAGCGTATAGACTCTTTGGGTGCTCATCAGCGCTCAAAAGTAAGAGAGTAATGGATTAGCCTGCTACCTAAAAGCTAGCAATAAGCCCGAACCTAATAGGATTTATTATAAATTATTGGCCTATAAGATGAACAGCTCTAGATATTTTATATAAAATAATATATTATTTTTTTATATAATATTTGATGATTGCTAAACACACGGGTTTATTCTGTTTAGCATCAATATGTGCAGTTAATATTAGGAGAGCAACATGCCACAAATCAATACCTCAAAGTCATTGAAAACCTCAGTATTATTTACAGTAAGCGCCTTACTATTAGCCGGGTCATTAACTGCGTGCCAGAGTACGACCCCGACTTATAATAAAGCTCGCCTACCTGCTTTGGCGCAATCTTCAGTTGAAGTGTTGGCAGCCCCCGTTGCTGATACAGGACTTAGTGTCGCGGCCGACAGTAGCTTCCCTATTATAGAGTTAATGCCCTATATCATGGGACAAGCAGAGGCGTTGGCGTTAACACCTGCCCAAGTTGCAGTGTTTGCTAATTATCGTAAAATGGCTATGAAAAATCGTTTGGGACTACAAGCCAATGAAAAAGCCTTGCGTGGACAGTTGCGCACCGCACTGATTGCAGACGCTGACGATGCCACTACCACTGCATTGATACACCGCATTAGCGAAACTGAAATGGCCCATATGAAGCTGCGCCGTGACTGCATAAAAGTCGTACGCAGTACCCTGACACCTGCACAGTTTGATAAACTCATGCAAATGTATAAGCAATCACTCAAAAAATAGTCAGCAGTATTGTTAAATGCAGCAGAATCAGCATAATCTGTAAACTTCAGTATTAAAGAATACTCTGAAGTTATCAGAAGTAAAATCACAAGTTTTTAGATATAAAGAAACCTCTTAGAGCTACTATTGATCGTAGACCTAAGAGGTTTTTATTGTTTTGGGCTTGTTTAATTGGGCTTGTTTAATTGGTCTTGTCTGAGCAGCTTGATTGGCACAAGCGGTCATGGGTTTTTATTTCCTACATTGATAGTTATTGAGACTATACGGGCAAATAAAAATATTTTACACGGGATACGGACGCTGCTCAGTTTGTACCGATACCCACTGATAGGTGGTGAACTCATCAAAAGTGATATGGCGTCCGAAGCGACCAACACCTGAGGCTTTCTCACCCCCGAAAGCAAAGCGTATTTGCAGCCCCTAGCACCATTAATATTGACAAAGAAGTTAAAAGTGTTGAAAAAAAGGTTATTGAATGGCGGCGGGATATCCACCAGCATCCCGAATTGAGCAATAGAGAAACTCGTACAGCAGCTGTTGTTGCCAAGCATTTAAAATCACTAGGCATGCAGGTCGAAACAGATATAGGGCACACAGGTGTTGTTGGTTTTTTGAAGGGTGCTAAACCCGGTCCTACAGTGATGCTACGTGCAGACATGGATGCATTACCGGTGACCGAAAAAGTAGATGTGCCTTTTAAATCAACCATAGTGACTAAGTACATGGGAGAAGACGTGGGTGTCATGCATGCCTGCGGACACGATACTCATGTTGCCATGCTAATGGGAACGGCTGAAGTACTAGCTGCGGTTAAAAATCAATTGCACGGCAATATTATGTTCGTATTTCAGCCTGCCGAAGAAGGTGCTCCTGAAGGTGAAGAAGGCGGTGCTGAGCTCATGCTTAAACAAGGTATATTTAAAAAGTATAAGCCTGAAGTTGCATTCGGATTACATATTATGTCGAGCTTAAATAGTGGTCAAATTGGTTACCGAAGCGGGCCTATTATGGCGAGTGCTGATACCTTTGATATAACAGTCAACGGTAAGCAAACTCATGGTTCAGCACCTTGGAATGGGGTTGATCCTATTTCAGCTGCGGCATAAATCGTTACTGGTGTTAATCATATAGTAAGCCGTCAGATTGACATTACTAAAGAGCCCGCCATTGTCTCCTTTGGTAAAATAGACGGCGGTGTACGCGATAACATTATTCCAGATAGTGTCAATATGATTGGTACTATTCGTAACTTTGATATGGATAATCGCGAGCAAATTTTTGATAAGATAAAAACAACGGCTACTCATATAGCCATGGCATCAGGCGCCAAAGCTGACGTCAAAATCAACAAAGGTTATCCCGTTACGATTAACAACCCGGCGCTTACTGCGCAGATGTTACCAACGCTTAGAGACATAGCAGGTAAAGACGTGGCAGGTAAAGACAATGTCATTGAGGTGCCCAAACTAACGGCATCTGAAGATTTCTCATTTTACGCCCAAGAAGTGCCTGGTTTATTCATTTTCTTAGGCGCTACCCCAGTAGGGCAAGATGCAAGTAAAGCGGCCTATAACCATTCCCCATATTTTTATGTAGATGAATCATCATTTAAAGTAGGTACTAAAGCACTTAGCCAGCTAGCAGTAGATTATTTAGCGATGAAAAGCAAATAATAAGACTTAAAGGAGCTACAGGCAACTTTATAGATCGTCATTATTCTATTGAGTTGCTTGAGTATTAGCCGTTTATTGAAGAGGAAGTTGTATCGTCTTAGGCAACTCAGTAGCGGCAGCCAGTTCTTTATCAATAAGCTACAGTCATTGTAAAATAAGCTAAATGGCAGAAATAAACATTACCTATTCAGTATATTTTTGAGCGTAGTTGATCAAAACTATCAAAACTATCAAAACTATCAAAAGCGTCAATTGACGAAAATCAATCTACCGAATAAAGCACAAAAAAAGGCAGTCAAAGTTAGAGTACCTTAACTACCTCTCGTGTCTCACTAAGACTACTTAACTGCTTTTAATACCGCTCTTTTGATGAGAGTGACATTTTAATAAGACAGGTTTAGTAAGGTAAAAGATTAACCGTTATAAAGCATTAACTTGCTGTTTTATTGGATCTATCTTAGTAATAGTAAACCCAGTAAAGCCAAATAATATCGTCAGTAGTAGCGATAAATAACAGAAGAATGCATAAGGTAGATACTCAAGCACTGGTACGCCTAAAGCTTGGCTGATAAACACCCCACACACACTCCAAGGTACCAAAGGATTGATAACAGTACCGGCATCTTCAATGGTGCGTGATAAATTTTTAGGATGCAGGTTCAAGCGCTCAAAGGTAGGGCGAAAAGCGGTACCTGATAACAAGATACTTAAATACTGCTCCCCGATTAGGACGTTGATACTTAAAGCTGCCATAGAGGCGGCAAAGATAGCACGCCCTGAGGTGGTCAGCATATCTTTGATACCTAACAGGAGCGCCGGCAAGATACCCAATGCGCTTAGCAGCCCACCTAAACTTAATGCCAAGATAACAATAGTCTGGGTAAAGAACATGCTCTGCATACCACCGCGTGAGATCATGCCACCGACTTCGCCTAGCTCTAAGCTTTCGGCAGGAGTATAGCCGTTAAACATGTAGCTGCCTAATTGTCCAATACTAGGGGTGCTATGAAAGTAGGTAATGATTAAAGCGCTAGCGATGGTGTAAATGATGGTATAGATAGCATTTACTCGGCATAACGCTAACACCATCAATACAACAAATGGTAGTACTGAATAAGCATGTACTAAGCCGCTATCAAGCAGCTGCGACTGCAACAGGGTAACTTGAGCTAAATCGCCGCTACCCGCCTGCCCAGAGAAGAACCAAAACAGCCCCGCAGTAATGAGCCACGCAGGTACCGTGGTATACATCATATTACTAATATGCTCAAACAAATCAATGCCCACAACAGAAGAAGCAAGGGTACAAGTATCTGATAATGGGGACATTTTATCAGCAAAGAATGCGCCTGAGACTATAGCACCTGCAGCAATAGCGACGTTGGCATCAAAGGCATTACTCATCCCAATAAAGGCCACACCTATCGTCGCTGCCGTGGTCAAACTACTGCCCAGCGCCACCCCAATAATAGAGGTCAAGACAAAGGCGGAGATATAATAATACTGCGGAGATATTAGCTCAAAACCATAGTACATAATGGTGGGAATAGCGCCTGACATCATAAGAGCGGCGACCAGCAAGCCAATAAAGAACAATAGATAAATCGCACCGATACCACTGGAGACGCCTGAGGACATCTGCTCCTGCATCTTCTCAAAGCTCAAGCCCTTGAACATACCTAGGGCTAGCAAGACAGCAATAGCTAGCATCAATGATAGGTGTGGCACCCAGCCAAAGCCGATCATGGTAACCCCCATAATCGCGATGACAACGCTAGCAACGATAAAGGCTACCTTAGCAGATAGCTCGGTAAGTACTTGTGGAGGCATAACACATCCTTATGTTGCCAATTTGATTTAGATTTTTAAAAGGTTTTATTGAGTTGTTGTTATTTATCGAGCAACTTGTCGGTTTTTGCTGCCATGATAAAGTCATTACTATGTAGGCCTTTGATACTGTGCGACCACCAAGTAACGGTAACCTTGCCCCATTCCACCAAAATTCCAGGGTGATGCCCTTGCGCTTCGGCAACCTCTGCCAGTTGATTGGCAAATGCCATAGCCTTAACGAAGTTCTTGAACTTATATTCACGCTGTAATTGATTGATGCCATCAACATTAATCAAAGACCAATCAGGAATCTGTTGTAACAGCTCGCTTGCCTCTGCAGCGCTGACTGTTGGTGCACCGATACGGCAGACTTCACAGCTAGATTGTGATAACTCGGTCATGGTATTCTCCTATAATTATTTTGGATTATGCTAGATTGTTTTAATTTAAGCTGATCTAATTTATTAAATGGTTTGATCTATCCAATAAACTATCTAGGCCTTCTTTGTTGGGTAGGTAGGCTCAAATAGACCTAGTGACAAGGCTTTTTTGACCACACTCATGATGTCACTATCGACGATGTCAAATAAAGTGTCTAGATGATCAATAGCATAGTAAATAGGCTGAATTTGATCTATACGATAAGGGGTGCGTAAGACATCAAGCAAATCAAACTCTCGGCACTCTGGTTGATGTTGGGGCTCATCGCTTAGCGCATATATGGTCTCAGAGGGTGAGCTTAATATACCGCCGCCATAAATCCTACGCGACGCCTTACCTTGGTCACCGCTCTGCCCGACCAAGCCAAACTCAATGGTAAACCAGTACAACCGCGCCAGACACATGCGCTCTTCTTTACTAGCATTCAACCCCAGCTTGCCATAAGTCTCGTTAAAGGCGGCAAAAGCAGGATGAGTAAGCAGTGGACAGTGGCCTACGATTTCATGGAAAATATCAGGCTCTTCAATATAATTCATATCCTCAGAGCGTCGGATAAAGGTGGCTACCGGAAAGCGTTTATTTGCTAAGAGTTTAAAAAACTTACCGAAGCTAATCAATGCAGGCACAGCGGCAGTCTGCCAACCTGTGGCGTCTTGTAGTACCGCGTCGATATCATAAAGTTGTGGGATTTGGGTGGTAGGGAGGTTTAGTTTGTCCAGCCCTATTAGATACTCTGAGCAGGCGCGATTGGGTATTTGCTTGGCTTGACCCTCAAGCAGCGTTTGCCATATGGCGTGTTCGTCGTCACTATAATCAATGTGACCATTGACATCAATTTGATGTGATATATAGGGTTGCTTTTCATTATTAATTTGGTCGCTGCTAGTCTTGGTGCTGTTAGTCTTGCCATTATTAGAATTGGGGCTTTGAATATTAGAAGCTGTGCGTTCCATGCCTACTGTCCTTCTGAAGTCAGTTCACTATAGTTGGTACCGTGCTATCCTCGCTACAGGTATTGATGCTAATGTGTTCACTAGAGTTATTGGTGGTAGTTTTATATTGAACTCATTGTTATCTTAAATTTTTACAGTTATTTATGACTGGTTGTTTATTAGCAACATTTTATGAATGCTGTCTTATTGTTGATGTTCGATTGCTGGAATCTCAATAAAGATACCTTGCTATTCATAGTGGCAGGACAAAATCCTTGCTGTCCTGCCGGTTACTTACTGATCTATTTACTGTATTACTGTTTAGATCTCTGTAGTGCTTTCAACTTCACTAATAACTCCGCGGCTAATTTGATCCCGTTCTATCGATTCAAATAGCGCCTTAAAGTTACCTTCACCGAAGCCATCTTCATAATCACCTTTACGCTGGATGAATTCAAAGAATACGGGGCTACCCAAAATGGTCTCAGAGAAAATTTGTAGTAGCAGACGCGGTGTACCGCCTTCTGTTGTCCCATCTAGCAAGATACCACGCATCTGTAGGTCAGAGATATTCTCACCATGACCCGGTAAACGCTCATCAAGCATTTTATAATAAGTATCTATTGGCGCAGTCATTAACGGAATACCTGCCGCTCTAAGTTTATCGATACTGGCAAATAAATCATCACTTGCTAAGGCAATATGCTGAATACCTTCACCATTAAAGTGCATCAAATACTCTTCTATTTGTCCACCGCCTTGCTTAGATTCTTCATTTAGTGGAATACGAATCTTGCCATCAGGAGCAGTCATTGCTTTACTAGTCAAGCCGGTATGTTCACCTTTGATATCAAAAAATCGAATTTCGCGGAAATTAAATATGCGCTCATAAAAGCTTGCCCAGTAAGCCATGCGACCACGGTAAACGTTGTGCGTGAGATGATCGATAACTTTAAAACCATGACCCACAGGGTACTTGTCTACTTCTGGAAGAAACTCAAAATCGACGTCATAAATAGATTTACCGTCTTCAAAACGATCAATCAAATAGATAAGTGAGCCGCCGATACCTTTGATAGCTGGTAGTCTAAGCTCCATTACCCCAGTTGGTACGTCTACTGGCTGGGCACCGTTCTCAATCGCTAACTCGTAAGCTTTCTTGGCATCTTTAACGCGAAATCCCATGCTAGTCGCCCCTGCTCCATGCTCTTCAACAAAATAGCTGGCTGGGCTCTTGGGTTCACGGTTTAGTATGAGGTTAATGTCACCTTGACGGTATAGAGCGACATCTTTAGATCTATGATTGGCAACATGAGCAAAGCCCAGCTGCTCAAAAAGTGCGGATACCGCTTCAGGTTTAGGTGAGGCGAATTCAACAAAATCAAACCCGTTTAGTCCCATTGGGTTTTCAAATAAATCTGCCATTGTCATTATCCTTAATTTCAATTGGTGGTATAAAAACGATAAAAATATAATGCTAAAAAATAGCGGTAATCAATAATTCTTATTGACGATGCATTTATATTAGATTAGCTTGATTTATAAGACTAATTGTATTTAATGATTTATTTATCAGGTTTCCTTATGAATGTGAGTATTCGTCAGTTAGATGCATTTATCAAAGTCGCTGACAACGGCAGCTTCACTCGTGCCAGTGAGCAGATGCATTTGACCCAGTCTGCAGTCAGCGGATTGATTAAAGAATTAGAGAGCAACCTTGAGATCGTATTGTTTGATCGCACTACTCGGCAGCTGTCGTTATCTACGGTGGGGCGAAATCTGCTGCCACAAGCTCGTAGAGTCCTCAACGAAATGCACTTGTTTGTCAATGAAGCGAGCAGCTTGACCAGCCTGGCACAAGGTCAAGTACGTTTGGCGGTATCACAATTTGCCGCCTCATCCATGCCGGCAGTGGTGGCGCAATTTACTAAAGCGTACCCTGACATTAGCGTGTCATTATTAGATTGCTCAGCAGAGAATGTGCTGGAGTACATTCAGAACATTGAGGTAGATTTGGGCGTAGGCGTAGAGCTCAGTTATATGGAGGCGGACGATGACATCAGCGCCGACTTGTTATATCAGTTGCCATTTTGTGTGGTGATGCCTGATGATCATGAACTGGCTAAGCAAAGCGAGATCACTTGGCAGCAGCTCCTAGGTACTCCACTGATTACTCTAAATGGTCCCATTAACGAGCAAGTAACGGCGGAACTGGAGGAAGCCGTTGCTAATCACATACAGCAAGCGCGCTATAAAGTGAACTTTATGTCCACAGCCCTTGAGATGACTCGCCAAGGCTTTGGCATCACCTTATGCCTACCCTATATGCCTGAGGTTATCGATTGGGTGAGCGCCAATGGGTTACAAATGCGGCCGCTAGCACAACCTGTTAAAATGCGCCGATTCTTTATCTATCAGCGCTCATCTCGAGGGCTGTCGCCTGCTAGCATTGTCTTTAAACAGTTTTTACAAACCTATTTTCACAGCTATTTCAATGATTTACAGAGTTTTTGAGAGGGATTTAAAGCATACCTTAAGAGCTAAATAAGCGAAGTAATGCTTGTAGGAGAATCTAACGCTGAGTGAATAATCAAACGGGTCTAAGCCTTTTTGGCGGCTTTGGCCCCTTAAAAATAGACGCTGATGTCGAAGTAGGCACTTACTGTTACTATAACAAAGCCACGAATAGTGTCAGATTGCATGACAAGATCAGCTTTCTTAAAACGCTAAGGTAGAACAGCCTTGTTTACTCTTTGCTCTGCTAAGCTATAGATCATCAGTGCCTCTGCATTGAGCAGTTAATGAGCGTATTACGCTCAAAAGGGCAACTGGCTTTGCAAAACGATAGTCTTACAAACAGCTTAATCTTAATAGCAAAAACCACCTATAAAGGTGGTTTTTGCTATTAATTTTCTGTCCACATATAGTGCCGATAACTTTAAGAAAATCCCATTAAAAAGAATTGTGTTACAAAGATAAATTTAAGGTTTGATATTATCAAAAAATAATATGAGCACATAATGCAATAATCGGTAATGAAATAATGGTTCTTAATAAAAATATTATTAATAACTGAAAAAAGCTAACTGGAATTTTTGTTCCTAAAATCAATCCGCCTACTTCTGACATATAGATCAGTTGAGAAACTGACAAGCAAGCTATTACAAATCGAGTTAACTCTGATTCTATTGAAGAGCCGATGATAGCAGGTAAAAACATATCTGCAAAACCCACCATGATGGTTTTTGACATTTCTTGCGCAAAAGGTATATTTAATAACTCTAGCAATGGAATAAATGGCATGCCTAAGTAATCAAATACTGGGGTTTCTTCTGCAACAATCAATCCCATAGTGCCAATTGCCATAACTATAGGTAATATTCCAATCCACATATCCAAAACATTTTTTGATCCATCTTTTAAGAAAGAAGAAAAGCTTGGACTATCATCAGCTTTTTGCACCGCTTTATGTAAGCTGTAGGTAAATAATGTTTTACCTTCAGGAATAGTTTCATGATCCTTATCATCATTTTCTACTATATAGGTATTTTCAATTTTAGATAAAGGGAACAATTTTGGTAATATAAAAGCACAAACAATGCCACATAACGCGACTACCCCAATCATATTGATAAAGTAATTTTCCAGCTTAACCTGAGAAATTACTACTAAACAAAATGTAATCGAAACTGCGGAAAAACTAGTAGCAATAACTGCCGCTTCTTTTTTAGTATAGAAGCCACCCTGCAATTGTTTATCAGTCAATAATACGCCAATAGTGCCATCACCTAACCATGATGCTAAGCAATCTACAGATGATCTACCTGGCAAACCGAATAACGGTCGCATTACTTTACTTAATAAGACCCCAACAAACTCTAATAAGCCAAAATCAAGTAGTAGCGGTAGCAATAATCCAGCTAAAAAAAACACAATAAAAAGTATTGGCATTAACTCATAGAGTACTAACCCGCCACTACTATCTGAATATATTACTTCATAAGAATATTTAAAATAGGTCACTATAACAAAAAACGCCCCTAGTATTCTGAGCGTAACCCAAGGCATTGTGACATTAAGTAAATTATTTAAAAATTTATTATTTAAAATAAACGAAGGTTTCATGATTTTGGTATATAAGGTAAAAACCAGAGTAACCATAATCGAAATTACCACCAATAGTGGCAAAAAGTCACTCATATAACCTTGTATATAATCCTTCATGACAGATATAGGAATGGCAAATCCTTCTGTATAGGATACAAACTTACCATCTACATAGGGAATGGGAAGTATAAAAATGATTAAACCCAGCATAGAGGGTATAAAAAATTTTAAAAACTGTTTTATACTTATATTAGTATTCGCACTGCTAACCACTTGATCCGAGGTATTTAATTTAATATCCATATTATTTTACTCGCAGTCCCTTTTTAACCAACATAAAAATTTATATAATAAATTTTTATGTTGGATGTTTTAGCTCCATTTTAGGTGTTTTTTACTAATAATTATTTAAAAGAGACTGAGTAACTTTTTCTAAAATTTTAAATATTCTAGTCGAATCGTCTTTTGAATTATTATAAAGAGGATTAATTTCTGCCATTTCCCAACAGCATACTTTCTCATTTTTAATTAATTCTATATTGAGTTGCATTGCTTGCTCATAGGAAAGGCCATTCTTTGCAGGAGTGCCTGTTCCTGGAACATATAAAGGATCAACACTATCAACATCGAATGAGACATAAATATGATCACAGTATTCCAGTTTTTTGAAGATTTCCTCTACTGTAGAACTAATGCCTTTTTGAGTTATTTCAGCAACTGAATATAAGGGGATTTTATGTTTTTTAATTAAGGCCATCTCCTCTTCTTGGTAATCTCTAACGGCACAAAAAACTATATTCTCCGGTTTGATTGATGGTTCATCAGAAGCTAGAAACTTTAATTTCTCCCAGTACTGTTTTTCTTTTTCGGAGAGCTCATTGCGCTTACATTCCAAATTATCAATGGCACAAGCCATTGCCAAAGGCATCCCATGCATATTCCCTGACCCACTGGTATAGGGTGAATGAAAATCAGCATGGGCATCTATATAAACCACACCAATTTCAGAATTAGGGTGCGCCATCTTAAGACCATGCATAGTTCCTGCACAACTAGAATGATCTCCAGCTAAGATAATTGGAAACTTATTCTGATTTCTTATATCTTTCACTTTATGGGCTAGCTTAGATATGATCGGTTCAATCACATCAGCATATTTTGCATGCAAAAATTGTGACTCTCCTTCATGATTACTATCATCTTCAATACTTTCGAGTTGCAATTTTTCAAAATAATTTGCATTGAGTTCTTTTGATGACGCTTTTAATGCCTCGATACCTAGAGAGGCGCCTTTTTTATATCCTGCAATATCTGAATAAACTTCTACTATTGTTATGTTTTTCATCAAATCAGTCATTATTTTGTCTCTATTAAAGAAAATAAATTTTTACATAGTTTGAGTTTAAAATTACATTCATCTTTTTTTATATGGTTACGACACAGCCATCGCTTCATTGGTTACTATGCTAGGTTCTTTCACTACCGAATATAGATTTTTAGGGTCAGCTTGCTGAGGTATCAAATCTAAAATTTCATATCCTTGTTGCTCTTTGATTAAGTCTCGTAAAAAGACTAAAGCGGTAAAGTCTTCTGATGCAAAACCAACGCCATCAAACACTACCAGATCATCAGCTGACTTTCGAGCTGGTACTTCGCCTTTCAAGATGCGATGGAATTCAGTCACAGGGAAGTCGCTTGATAATTTTTGAATCTCACCTTCAATGCGTGTCTGAGGTTCAAACTCCACAATCACATGATCTGCTCGCATTAATATATTGCTATCCAGCTCTGTCTTGCCCGGACAATCACCGCCTATCGCATTAATATAAACACCTTTTTCGATTATATCGTCTCGTAAAATAATGGCATTTGTTTTGTCAGCTGTACAAGTAGTGATGATGTCTGCACCTAAAACAGCTTCCTCTAATGTGCGACAAACAATGACTTTCAAACCTGAGTCTGAAAGGTTATGAGCCGTTTTCTGCGATGCCGCTGAATCAATATCATACAAACGAACTTCGCAGATACCTATTATGGCTTTCATACCTAATGCTTGGAATTCAGACTGCGCTCCGTTTCCTATTAATGCCAATGTTTTAGCACCTTTTGGCGCACAATGTTTGGCCAACATAGCGGATGTAGCAGCAGTACGTAATGCCGTAAGGATACACATTTCTGTAAGCAAAATAGGATATCCGGTTTCAACATCAGACAAGATACCCATAGCCGCCACGGTCTGTAGATTGCGTTTGGTATTAATGGGATGACCATTTACATATTTACAAGCAAACATATCTCCATCACTTACTGGCATTAACTCTATGACACCGTTTTTGGAATGCGAAGCAAAGCGAGAAGACTTTTCAAATTGCTCCCAACGAAGGAAGTCTTGCTCTAAAGCATCTACTAGATCGGTAATACATTGCTCAATGCCATAATCATGAATCATTTTAGCCATCGCTTGTACACTAACGAATGGAACTCCTTCCTTGGGCGATACGATAAAATTCGACATATTTTACTCCTAGACGGTTTTTGTGAACGATGTTAAATATCTTAGCAAGGCTGAGTGTTGGTTAAAATGCAAAAAAATTACTAAATAAGCACAATTATTTTGCATTTTGCTAACGCACACTGTACATTTTGATAAACACAACGCACAGTAGGTAAGAAATCTGATGAGAAGATATATTTACGATAATTTGGATAGTGAGCTTATCTCAGAGTTGAGAGGAGATGGTCGAGCGACTATTTCACATCTTGCCCAAAGGCTAAAAGTATCTCGTGCAACGATACAAAATCGGATCGATAGACTGATATCTAACGGTGCGATTCTTGGCTTTACTATTCGAGTGAACGAAACTTTAGATCAAAGAACTGTAAAAGCTCTTATGATGATCGAAATATCTGGACACTCCACCTCTCAAGTCATCAGAAAACTACGAGGCATACCAGAACTAGTAAAGTTGCACACCACAAATGGGGCTTGGGACCTTATTGCTGAAATAAACACGCCAACTCTAAGTGAGTTTGATGAAGTGCTACGTCAAGTGCGAGAGGTCGAGGGTATTTTAAATAGTGAAACAAGTGTCTTACTTTCGAGTTTTTAATATAACCATGCTCAGGAACATATGCTCCGTACAGTGTAATAATGCCATTCCTTAGTGGGGCTTGAACCTTAAGTTGTCGCCCACGTGATAACGGCTTTGAGGCCGTTGAAGAATGTTAGAAGCCGCCTATGCAATCCTTTATTGACATCATATTTAACGCTAAGATTGCACTCCATCTTGTCTTCAAATACCATGGCGATAGAATGGGTATTAACTTACAGAAATATTTCAAAATGTAAAAATAGCGCTTGTAAAGTATTTTAATATCAGTAATTATATCTTTTACTTTTCTCTCAACTAAAACACTTTATGAGTCTTGGAGATGTAATTTTGACTATTAAATTATCCCCACTTACGCTTTCAGTTATTGCCGCACTCACTATGCTTGCAAGCTCACAAGCAACTGCTCAAATTAGCGCTATCAATGCTGATGCTAAATACGGTGCTTATGGAGAGGAAACTGCCTATACGCTTATTCGTGAGCATGCTGGCAGGTATACAGGCGGCGATATGGAATTAGAGGCTGCTAAGTACATGCAAGATCGCATGACTATCAGCAATGCTAGCGACAATCAAGCTGAGATACGCCCTTTTAAAGTGAAGCCAACACGCGGTATCTTTAAAGATCAAGATATTACCAGTCATAACGTGGTAGTTACCCAAAAAGGCACTACTGACAAAACTTTATATGTCGGCGCTCATTACGATTCTGCAATCGCATATCCTAATTACAAAACGCTTGAAGCACTTGATGATAATGCATCAGGTTCTGGTGTGTTAGCAGAGTTAACCAAGAACCTTAGTGGTATTGATTTAGAGCATAATTTACAATTTATCGCTTTTGGTGCTGAGGAAGACGGTCTTAAAGGCTCTAAAGCGTTTGCCCGCGACTTGACTGATGGGCAAAAAGCATCTGCATTGGGTATGGTCAACCTAGATAGTCTAATCACTGGCGACTTTATGTACGCGCACTCAGGTCGTAACTCCTACGATAAAAACGGTAACGCTGTCCCTGAAAATACCACTTTACGTGATAATGCTCATCGTATCGCTAAAGAGCTTGGCATAGAATTAAAAATGAATCCAGGTCTTATCCCAGAAGGCCAAACTAAGCCTTATCGTCCCGCTGGCGTTGGTTGCTGTAGTGATCAAGACTCGTTTGATGGCCTAATGCAAGTGGTTGGTTTTGAGTCAACAAACTGGGAGCTTGGTGACGACTTAGATGGCTATACCCAGACTGATAACCCAAAAATAGAAGATGGCTATACTTGGCATGACCCTAGTAAGGATAATGAGAATTACCTCACAGAAGCCTTTGGGAAAGATCATATCTCTCAAAGAATGGCAGACTACTCTCGTATTATCACTCGTCTGCTTGTTGAGCAGACCAATGCCGACATCATTCAATCGAACAAAAGCGCTATCAATCTCCAAAATATGATGGGATTACAGTTGAAAGAAGCGGCAACTGGTTCGCATTCTGCGATAGTTGAACGCGCTAACTCTGTAGCATTAACTACATCTGAGCCATCTGAATCAGGTATGAATTTTTGGGTCGACGGTTCCCAAAGCTATGTTGATGCAGATGACATAGATAATGGTCACCGCGCCCAAGTGGGTGTTTACGGTGAATATGCCTCCAATCCAAACTGGCGTGTCGGTTTAGGTTTGCAAGCTGCCAATCAGTACAATAGTGATATTGATAACGGTATCAAGACAGATACAAACTACGGCGTCCAAGCCTACTCTCTACTTGGCAATAAGAACTCTGCTTGGTGGAACACCACCTCGCTGAACTATTCTAAGCACAACTTAGATACCAACAGAACGGTAAAACTTGACACCCATGATGGTATTAATATCATTAACAACAGCCATCAAGACCGTGCCGATGCTGACGTATTCAGTGCCTATAACGAACTAGGTTATAATTTCTTGATGAACGAAAAGGTTAAACACGGCGCTTTTTTAGCTCTTAACTACAGCAAAGTAGATATTGACGGTTATAACACGGGTGCCGTTGATTCTCGTACTGCTTTAACCGTTAATAGTACCTCTAGTGATGCGTTCGATACTGAGCTTGGCTATCAAATGCAGTATAATTTCAATTTCAAAGGTGCTCCTACTAAGCTTCAAGGTAAGCTTGCATACGTCAATGTTATTGAGGATGGCATGCTTGATAGTTTGACAACCACTTCTTTAGCTGACGGCCAAAGACGCGATGTCAAGATCGGTCAGTTAGATAATGATGACAGCTACGGTCGTTTGGGTCTAAGCGTGAGCAGTAAGGTCCATAAAAAAGTACATGCTTATTTAAATGGCGATACTACCTTTGCTCGTGATAATAAACAAAGTGCGGTACAAGTAGGTTTACAGTACCAGTTCTAAGTTATCAGGATCACTAATCAACAAAAAAGGCGTTACTTATTAAATTAAGTAGCGCTTTTTTTGTTAATTAATAGGATTAAATACCCTTTTAAGAGTGCTGGTAACTATTTCAACATTAGCAGCCCCATCAAATAGCTTGAGCACAATATTAACCGCAGTCTACTCTATAACTGGTGCGTGGATTTATTATATATCACTCAACAAAACGGCAGGGTTAGCTTTACCGGACTGACGCCTGAGCAAGCCCAACGCCTACAAACAGAGCTTGGCATCTACAGGGTTTCTGCCTATTAGCTACTTAGTAGCGACCTAGTAGCTAATAGCTAGCTCACACATATGTGTGGCCGGACTCAATGTCAGTAATATTGACTATGGTGCTAATGCGATAGTAGAAGTCCTCAAAGACTAATGCGCAAAAGAAAAAACACTGATTTATACCAGCCCGATAGCAAACCATACCGCTAACCACAGATCGAATTACAGAGCGAAGTACAGAGCGAACTATAGATCGAATTACAGATCGAATGACAGAGCAGCTAAGTTACCAAAACTCCTTGCAATATGCTTGGTTATAAATTACATTATTCGTAAGTAGTTAAACATAGCGTAATTTATTGAGCTGATTGTTATAATACAGACTAAGCAAATATTATATTAATTAAGCCACTTATAAACATTTAGCAAGGAGCATTTCATGTCAACGATTGACAAAAACCTCACTTCATTTATCGATATCGCTAGCGATTCTGATTTCTCAATTCATAACCTTCCTTACGGCATCTTTAGTGAAACCGAAGACGGCGAACGCCGTGCTGGTGTGGCCATTGGCGATCAAGTATTGGACTTATCAGTTGTTGAAACTGAAGGTCTACTGACCCTAGAAGGTGGCCCCTATTTTGATCAGCCTACGCTAAATCCCTTTATTGAATCTGGTCGCAACAACTGGACAAAAGCTCGTAAAACTATCCAAACCCTACTCTGTACCGGCAGCAAAGCCTTAAGTGACAATCAAGACTTAATGAGCAAGGCACTGTTCAAGCAAGCAGACGTCACCCTGCATTTGCCAGTACGCGTACCTGGCTATACTGACTTTTATTCTTCTAAAGAACATGCCACCAATGTTGGCACCATGTTCCGTGATCCTGACAATGCCTTATTGCCCAACTGGAAAGAGATGCCTGTTGCTTACAACGGTCGCGCCAGCACTGTCATCGTTAGCGGTACCGATATTATCCGTCCCTCAGGTCAGCTAAAACCCAGTCCTGATGAGCGTCCTATCTTCTCACCTTGTAAGCGCCTAGACTTCGAGCTTGAGACCGCTTTTATCGTTGGGAAGCCTAACAAAATCGGTCAGCCTATCGCCATTGAAAACGCCTGGGATCATATCTTTGGCATGGTGTTATTTAACGATTGGTCAGCTCGTGACATTCAAAAATGGGAATACGTACCCTTAGGTCCGTTTAACGCCAAAACTTTTGCGTCTGAGATTTCACCTTGGATTGTCACTTTAGACGCTCTACAACCTTTTAAAACCTCAATTCCTACTCAAGATCCACAGCCGTTAGCCTATTTACGTGAGAAAGCTGGCGATAACAGCTTTGATATTAACTTATCAGTAGAGCTGTTAACTGCAGACGCTGATACCGCAACTGTTATCTGTAAGAGTAACTTTAAATATATGTATTGGTCGATGACTCAGCAGCTGACGCATCACACCATCTCTGGTTGCAAAGTAGAAGTTGGTGACATGATGGGTTCTGGTACTATTTCAGGGCCAACGCCAGATACGTTCGGCTCAATGCTGGAGCTGGCTTGGAACGCAACCAAACCAGTTAAACTTAATAATGGTGAGACACGTAGCTTTATCGAAGATGGCGACACTGTGATTATGAAAGGTTATTCTGAGAAGGATGGCATTCGTGTGGGCTTCGGTGAGGTACGCGGTACTGTATTACCCGCTTTAGAGTTTAATTTTTCAGACTAAGCAGGGCTCTAATATAAATTTAAAACCCTGCTCTACTTTATAAATAAATTTTTATAAATTGCAGTTCAAGCAAGCGAAGCAGCCACTGTATTTTTATTATTATAAACCTACGGTTGCTGTAACTGCACTCTGTTGATTATTTATCAAAAGGATATTGATAATGACCTTTAAAATAGAACAAATCCATCACGTTGCTTATCGTTGCAAAGACGCCAAAGAAACCGTCGAATGGTACAAAAAGCACCTAAATATGGACTTTATTTTGGCATTTGCTGAAGACCATGTGCCTTCGACCAAAGCCTTTGATCCTTATATGCATGTGTTTTTAGATGCTGGTAATGGCAACGTATTGGCATTTTTTGAAGTGCCTAATCAACCTGAGATGGGCTTTGATCCTAATACTCCAGACTGGGTGCAGCATTTAGCGATGAAAGTAAAAGACCGTGATACTTTAATGACTGCTAAGAAGCATCTAGAGGACGGCGGTATTGACGTTATCGGAGTTACCAATCATGGTATCTTCCATTCTATTTATTTCTTCGATCCTAATGGTCATCGTATGGAACTGACCTACGATGATATTACTTCAGAAGAAAAAGTCTCGATGATTACTGAAGAAATCAAGCAAGATATGCTCGATGAATGGACGCGGACCAAACGTGCCCCTGCCCATACGCACTTTTTGCATGCCGAAGAACTTACCCAAGCAAAAGAGCATTTTCCTGTTGGAGAATAACAGAAGGTAAAAAGCAAAAGTTAAATTTTAAATCCTTAACCTTTAAACACAATATTCGCTAAGCAATTTGATAGCGTTGAGCTATCGCCCGTACTTTATCCGCCACTTCATGCTGCTTACTCATAGGCAGCTGCTCTGAAGTACCAATAATAGTAATGGCATAGTCTAATGGCAAATCTTTGACAAGGGCCTCTGTAGCGCCATCTTTATTGTTAGTCGATTTCGGCAATAATACTGGAATAGTAATAGCGTTAATACCTATTAGCATGTCACCGGTGACCGTCGCATAACCTTGGGTGCGAACATCAGCTTGTAGCTGCTTAAAGTGCAGCCACTTAGCCAATATTTCAGCGCTGCTGACGGTAGCAGATTCCCCTTGCCACTCTGCCATTACTAATGGTTTGATGATCGCCTCTGGTTGATAGCTGGCAAACAACTGACCTGTGGCAGAAGTTGTAAGCGGCATACGTGAGCCGATACGCGTAATAATACTGATTGGGCTATCTGGTTCAACGGACTGAATAATAATAGGGCCTTCACTAAACCACTTGGCAATTTGTACCCCGCAGTTTAGAGCCTCTTTAATGTCATTGGCCATCGTAGTCAAGCGCTGCAAGATGTTGTTTTGGTCGACACTTGTCTGGCCTAGAGCGTTAATCCGTTCGCCTAGCCCATAGCGTCCATCATCGAGCTGACGAGCATAGCCTTTACGAATCAGGCTAACCAAGTAACGATGCGATTTGGCTGGATGCATCTGCATCTCTTGAGCTATGGCTTTTAGCATCATAGGCTCGTTATAGGCGATGAGTACATCTAATATCGATAACCCAATCTCAAGGGACTGTACACCACCTTGACTCTTGTTCGATGTTAAAGGATTACTTAAGGTTGAAGCGTTATCTGATGATGACATTATTTGCTCAGTTGCCTGTTTTTTACTCAGTTAAATGAAGGTACGACTTGATGCTTATATCTGACAGTTGAAATAAGCCAGATTTTACTTTTCCGCTTATCAGTCTAAGCATTCAGTTTAAGCATATTGGTTTAAAACCTGCTTGTGACGACTCATAACATCTTGTTAAGTTTAGCAGGTTTATGATCGTGACTGATTATATACATAATGATGAGCGTTTGATACCTGCCCAAAATGGAGAATAATGATGATGAAGCTTTTTAATTACTTTCGCAGTAGTACCTCTTACCGTACTCGTATTGCCATGAACCTCAAAGGTTTGGATTACGACTATATCGCGGTTAATTTGGCCCAAGATGAACAGTTAGAAACAGCATTTAAAGCTATTAATCCACAAGGTTTAGTGCCTGTATTGCAGACAGATGATTTACTACTATATCAAAGCCCTGCTATTTTGGAGTGGTTAGAGGAGACTTATACGCACAACCCTCTATTACCTAAAGATGCTGCAGGGCGTATGCAAATACGAGCACTTAGCGCTATGATTGGCTGTGATATCCATCCCCTTAATAATCGTCGTATCTTGCAATATCTGCGCAACGAGTTAACGGTTGGCGAAGATGAGGTGATGCTCTGGTGCCAACATTGGATGACTGAGGGCTTTGCGGCTTTAGAGAAACTATTAGCAGAAAACAGATCAACTGGGAAATTTTGCTACGGCGACAGTCCAACGTTTGCAGACTGCTATTTAATACCCCAAGTCTCCTCTGCCCGCCGCTTTAAAGTAGATTTGACACCTTATCCTAATATCGTTGCTATTGATGAGCATTGCCGCTCGCTTAAAGCTTTTGATGATGCTGATCCTGTAAAGCAACCTGATGCGCCAAATCTTTGATACTGTTTTTTTACACGAGTTTTATCATATCTTACTAAGCTGTTTATTAGTTGCTGTACACTCAAACACTTAACAGCTGGCATGAGTCCACTTGCCAGCCTAGTTAAGCTGTTTCTTATTCATTGTGATCTTAATGTCTTATATTATATATATCACTAGCAACTTTTTCTGTTCAGAACTTTAATTAGGCAGTGTTGCAAATCTTGGGGTTTGAATTTTTAGGCGCAGTTGATTTAGGTTAGAAACTGTATTTGGCCATTACTTCAACTTGCTGACCTTTTTTTACTTGTGACAGGGTCTTGTTGCTTCGATCTCTCCATTCAATGCCAAAATCGAGATCTGGTAAATAATTATAGATAAGATTTATACTTTTTACATTTACAGAAGTATCAGCTGCATCGTCTACATTAATCTCACCATAACGCATGTTACCAAGAAGCTTTTCTGTAAATTTATGCCTATATCCTACAGTGAAACCGGTCTGCGACACAAGCTCGCCGTTTTCAGCATCACAATCTAACGACCCAGTCGCCCCAAGCACTCGTCCAACACATATTGTTGAATAGGCACCCATCCCTTTACCGTTGAATACGCTTGCATGTAATGAGTCATTACCCAGTTTGAGTTTACCCGCTAAAGAAGCACCGACGCCTAAATCTGAATCGTTTCCGTTTTTAGTTTCACGGGCAGTAACTGCTAAGTTGTAGCTAAGATCGGATAGGTTGTTTTTGTAGCTAACCACCATATCAGGCAGGTTAGCTTCCTCGTAAACAGGTTGTTGAGCGGTAAAACGAAGCCCTTTATGAGTATAATGCACCGTCAAATCTGGACGAATATCAGCGCCCCCACCAGAGATGGTTCCCAACCCCGTACCCCGAAAATCAAGCTGTTCAGTCAAAAGTGGATAGACAGCCAAAAACTGTCCATTCCATGTCTTTCCTACGGTTAAATCATTGATCTGAACATAAGCGTGGCGAAGTCGCAATTCTGAACCGCCATTTGCTGCATTACCATAAAAATCTCCTTCAATAAAACCCGTTAATTTTTTAGCATCCACCTGCTTGGTAGTTTTAAGGTTAATACGAGACTGCCGTGCACTACCTTTGAACTCGGAGTCACCTTTATCTGGAGAATAATAGATACCCTCAGCTTTAACATACCCGCCGATACTTAGAGTAGTGCTTCCATTTGTGACCAGATCTATGGCTTGTACCTGTGTACATACGCCAAGAACCGCTAAACTAAAAGACAAATTTTTGATATAAAGCATGATCTATACATTCCTTGTATTATTTAAAAATCCCTTTAAAGCTCTTTAAGTTCATATCGCTACTTTATTTTTTCAACTCATAAATGCCAGTACGATTTCCTTGTACAAAAACATGTATTTTCTACTCTAGCTGACACTTTCAAAAGCGCTAATTGCGGCTTTTTTCATATCATCGATATTTTTCTTTTGTCCACTGGCTTTGTCAAGATAGACCAATACTGACTCACCGCTAGCGACAATAGTATTCATAGCCGTACTATAATAGGTATATTCATGAATCAAGCTGGCATTGCCAACTTTCTTGATTCGAACCCCAATCCACAAGATATCGGGGTAGATCACTGGCTTGAAATATTGACAGGATGACGCAGCCATGACTGAGAAAGTCTTTTCATTAAATAAATTTAATTGACTGTTGTAGTGAATACGAGCGTTTTGGGCATAGGTATAATAGACCACATTATTGACATGCCCGAAAGAATCCATATCACCCCACTCTACTTGTTGAGAGTAAATAACGGCAAAACCATGCATAGGATGATCACTATCTTTATTCAACGTCTCTTGTATTTCTGGTAATTTTGCTAAAGCTTTCATAGTTGCCTCGTTCAGTCATGGCAATGCGCATAATCATTGCAATTATTAGTAAGCTCATTTATTAGTAAGCTCATTCGACTATAGAGTTGCCGTTATCAATAGGAATTTGCGGATTAAATCAATTTTTCTGCGTACATCATCCGCATTTTTTTCTTATCGAGCTTGCCCACACTAGTTTTTGGCATTTCTGTTAAGAATTTTATTTCACTTGGGACGCCATACTTTGGTAAATAGCCTTTTTCAACTGCTTGGTGACCTAACGCTAAAATCTCCTCCGCTTTGATATCAACATGCTCAGGCTTTAGAACTACTAACGCTAGAGGGCGTTCACCCCACTTTTCGTCCGCTACTCCAATGACGGCCACCTCAGCAACACAAGGATGAAAGGATAAAATATTTTCGACTTCAAGCGAGGATACCCACTCGCCACCTGACTTAATAACATCTTTGAGCCTATCAGTAATTTTTAGAGTGCCATCAGCGGTAATGCAGGCAATATCTTGGGTATGCATCCAACCACCGCGCCATAACTCATCGCCAGCATCTGAATTTTTGAAATAACTTTGGGTTAGCCAAGGCGCTCGAACCACAAGCTCCCCTGTCGACTGACCATCCATAGGTAGAGCTTTGCCGTTCGCATCCCATAGTTCCATTGAAACGAGCATAATGGGTGAGCCAGAAAGACAACGATAATTGATCTGTTCAGTTATCGTCATATCATTTGTCTGATCACCGAATGCCATTCTGGCGAGGACAGGACAGGACTCTGACATTCCAAACCCCGAGATAAACTCTATGCCACTTTCAATAGCGGCTTCAGCCAGACCTTCATTTAGTTTGGAGCCCCCTACTGATAACTTAAGACCATTAAACTTGCGTCCTCGCGTTGCCATTTCTTTGATTAACATTTGTAAAATAGTTGGCACGCCATGTGAAAGGGTCACTTTGTGCCGTTCAATCAGGTCAACCAGTACTTCGGATACATAGCGCCCTGGATATACTTGTTTGAGCCCTATCATGGTTGCCCCATAAGGCCAACACCATGCATGCACATGGAATAAGGGCGTCATCGGCATATAGACATCATTGTAGCGAGCACCTTGACCCTCGGCACTAAGTGCAGATGCCAACGTACTTGATAGAGTTTGTAATACGATTTGTCGATGGGTAAAAAAGACGCCTTTTGGATCTCCGGTCGTGCCACTGGTATAGAAGGTCGTGGCGATTGTATTTTCATCAAAGTCGGGAAAATCAAACTCATCGCTGACTTCGGCTAACATTGCTTCGTACTCACCTTCGACATAATCTGGCATACTAGCTTGCTGAGTTTTTATATTCTCTTCACTATATTGAGCGTCATCCAGCCAAATAATTTTTTCAATAGAAGGAGCTTCATAAAGATAATTTTTAGCCATTGGCTCAAATTCAGCATTTAATAACAAAGCTTTAGGTTTGGAATGGTTGATGGTATAGAGCACTTTATCTTCAGCCAAGCGTACATTGACGGTTTGTAGAATCATTCCAGACATCGGTACTGCAAAATAGGCTTCAAGGTAACGATGACTGTCCCAATCCATAACAGCAACCACATCACCTGCTTGCAAACCCATATTTTTTAATACGTTTGCCAGGCGGTTAATACGCTTAAAAAATTCAGCATAGGTATAAGTAACCTTATCTGCATAACTGATGGTTTGCTCTTTAGAGGCAATTTTTGCGCGGTTTAGTAGCTGTTTAATAATCAAAGGAAAACCATAAGCTTCTTGAGCTTGCTGATAGTCCTCATGTTGATTAAGTATCGTAGTCATTATTGTCGTCCTTGATAATAAATATTATGGTGCAAGTATTGAAAGAGTTAGACTCGTTCTATCACCATGGCAAGCCCTTGCCCGATGCCAATGCATAAACTGACTACCGCATATTTCTCACCTGTACGCTGTAGTTCTCGAGCGGTACTTAAGGCGATTCTGGCGCCTGAGGCACCAAGCGGATGTCCAATAGCAATCGCTCCACCATTAGGATTGACACGTTTGTCATCAAAATCAAGATCCAAACCTTTTAGACAGCCAAGCACTTGCGACGCAAACGCTTCATTAATTTCAATAATAGACATATCATCAAGCGTCAAGTCAGCACGTTTCAATGCCAGCTTAATCGCCTCAACGGGACCAACACCCATAATATTAGGTTCAACACCCATAGCACCGGATGAAAGAATCTTGGCAATAGGCTTAAAACCTAGCTTTTCCTCTGCTTGCTTTGAGCCAATGATAAGAGCAGCTGCACCATCATTAATACCTGATGCGTTGCCTGCTGTGACTACACCTTCGTTATTTAAAGGCTTGAGTTTTTGTAGTGCCTCAACAGTTGAGCTGGCACGAGGATGTTCATCTTCTGATATTGATTTTTCTGGTAATTTTCTACCTTGCGATACCATAATTGGGGTTATTTCATCATCAAAGAACCCAGCTTGTTTTGCCATTTGATACTTAGCTTGCGATGCCGCTGCAAATTTATCCGCTTCTTCACGAGTAATGCCGTATTTTTGAGCAACGTTATCACCCGTTTGCGGCATACTATCGCTACCGAACTGTTTTTCGATGATGGGGTTGGGGAAGCGACTGCCAATGGTCGTATCAAATACTTTGAATTCACGGCTAAAAGGCTGCTCGGTCTTAGCAAATACGAAGGGTGCTCGGGTCATTGACTCAACGCCCCCTGCTAAAATGATGTCTCCCTCATTACAAGTAATACTACGAGCAGCATCAATGATAGTCGATAATCCTGAAGCGCATAGACGGTTGACGGTTTGACCAGGAGTTTTGACATCTAGGCCTGCTAACAGCGCAGCATTACGGGCGATATTGCGTGAGTCCTCACCAGCTTGATTAGTATTACCGATCAACACTTCATCAAAAATATCATTAGGCAATTGGTGCTTTGCAACTAAGGTCTTGATCACTGTGGCAATTAAGTCATCAGGACGAACCGTTGCTAATGCTCCACCGTGACGACCAAAAGGACTTCTTAATCCATCATAAATATAGGCGTTTAACATAACTGTTCCTTGTTGTGTTTTGAGAGTTTGTCTTATTAAAAGATAGGGTTTAGTAATATGGTTAAATAACTAAGTCATTAGCCTGAATAGGTGCTCTGCTTAGTGAACAATGAGATGCCTAGTTTGGCACGGCGTTGTAACCATGGACTAGGACGATAACGTGGATCACCAGTTAACCCATAAATGCGTTCTAGGATAAGTAAGATTCGCTGAGCACCAAGCTCATTGCCCCATGAGATAGGACCATACGGATAGCCTAATCCTAGCTTTACGGCATTATCGATATCCTTTGGTGTGGCAATACCTTGCATGGCAATATCACATCCAAGATTAACGATCATTGCAATGACTCGTTGCGCCACAAAGCCGGTGCTTTCAGTAATGAGTGTGGCATCAACAGCTGCCTGTGGGGTTGCTTTATCTTCAACTAAGCGGTTATCTAACCCTTTACCAAATAAAGTATAGGCTTGAGCCACAAAATCATCTTGGGTGACGATACTTGGCATCAGGGTACGATGCTTAGATAATTCAGTCAGCATATCAATGGCGACTGCTTGTTTAGGATTTACTTGATAGCGAATAGCAGCATTGGTGGTATCCTCGCCATAGATTGCCAGCAATACCAAACTGTCAGATTGTGGTTCGTCATTTTTATCAATCGTGATATTGTTGGCATTTAGGTAATTAACAAGCTGTTGCTTGTCTTCTGCTAAATCTGCCCCAATCCAAACTGATATGTTCGAGATGTTAGAGTCTGTCTTATAAGGTAATTGTTTAGAGGTATCTGCTGTCTGTTTTTGACCGTCTTGTTTTTTATTTTGTGAGTAGTGGTAAAAGCCTTCACCAACTTTACGTCCAAGCTTTTTCCCCATTAGCATCTGACGAGTTAGCGGATGGGGGCGATAGCGGTCTTCATGATAGAACTGGTTATAGATTGACTCCATAACGGGATGGGACACATCAATACCGGTGAGATCAAGTAGCTCAAATGGTCCCATTCGAAAGCCTGCTCCTTCACGCAAGATGCAATCGATGTCCTCGAAACTTGCGACCCCCTCGCCTAATATTTTTAAGGCTTCTGTGCTATAAGCTCTACCACCATGATTGACAATAAAACCTGGAGTATCTTTCGCTATCACACCTAAATGTCCGATACGCTTGGCTAACTCTTTAAGCGTTTCTACCACTGAAGCTTTAGTGGAGATACCGGGAATAACTTCAACGATTTTCATTAGCGGCACTGGATTAAAAAAGTGAAATCCTGCCACGCGCTCTGGATGATCGCAATCAGAGGCAATCGCCGTTACCGCTAGTGATGAGGTATTGGTTGCCAAAATCGTATTAGCAGAGACAATACTTTCCACCTGTTTAAAAAGCTGTTTTTTTATTTCTAAATTCTCTATGATTGCTTCGATTACGAGGTCAGCCTTCGCAATTTGGGTCAGGTCCTCGATTACAGTCAAATTAGTTAAAGTCGACTGTAGCTGTTGATCGGTAAACTTACCTTTAGCGGTTAGTTTTTCGAGCATGGTTTGAAGAGATTGTCGCCCTTGCTCAGCAGCTCCTGCCTTCGCATCAAACAAGAGCACTTGAATACCCGCTTGAGCAGCGATTTGGGCGATTCCCATACCCATAATACCAGTGCCAATAATGGCTAATGTGTTCACGGTCATAATAATCCTTTATATACTCTCGTTACTTTAAATGCTCTTGTCGAATAGTGTGGTTTTCAGAGTTAATTAGCTCTACCTATCTATAATTTGACAAGCTACTGTCCTTTGTATTCAGCACTACGTTTTTCCAAAAAGGCTTTTGCCCCTTCTTTTTGGTCTTCAGTATCGAATAAAATTTGAAAGGCTTTACGCTCTAAAGCCAATGCGGCTTGTAGGGGCATGTCTACGCCAAGACTAGCAACTTCTTTGATCTGGGCTAAGGCAATAGGCGAGTAATGCGCTAGTTGCTCTGCAATCTCGATGGCGCGTTTGATAGTCGCTTCATCCTCAACGACTTCAGAGACCAGCCCCATTTGATCAGCGTCATCAGCGCTTATCATGTCGCCCGTTAATATCATCTTCATGGCTTTATGTTTGCCAATTACTCGAAAGAGCCGCTGCGTACCCCCTGCTCCTGGCATCAGTCCAATTTTGATCTCTGGTTGTCCAAACTTAGCAGACTTTCCAGCGACAATAATATCGGCGTGCATAGCGAGCTCACAGCCACCGCCAAGCGCATAGCCATTTACTGCCGCTATGATCGGCTTACGACAATTAGTGATAGCATCCCAATAACGTTCGCTATGGCGTAAATACACATCGACTGTTTTTGCGGTTAAAAAATCATTAATGTCAGCACCGGCTGCGAACACCTTATCGCCACCTGTCAGCACAATAGCCTTAGTATTCACATCGTCGTTTAACCTATTGAAAATCTCTGCCATTTTTTCGCGTACTTCAGTGTTTAAAGCATTGCGAACTTTAGGACGGTTAAGTCTTATTACACTAACGCCATTTTCTTGTTGCTCACAAATAACGATTGGCTCTTCCATGGTGCTATCCCTTAAGCAATGTCCTTAGGTAAAGTACTGCAAGACCTAAAAAATATTGATATTTATGATAATTAATACCGCATAGCGATATTTAAGACCAATATATACTGTTTATTTTCCTTTGTGAAGAGTAAAAACGAGTTAATTTTAGAAAAAATCAGAATATTTGCGCTTTCATTTTTTTTAAAATACCGCATTGCGGTATTTTAAACCAAAAGTATTGTAATTTAAGAAACTATCAATTATGCTGTTTGTTCAAGGCCGTCACGAAGCCGCTATTAGTCTAAGTATTAACCAAACAAGGAAGAGTCACATGATCAGAGATAAGGAAGTTCTTAACCAAATTACCGATACTATTCGTCAATTCGTTAATAACCAATTAATACCGATGGAACATTGGGTAGCCGAAAATGACCGTCTTCCAGATGACATCATTAATCAAATGCGTGAGTTAGGACTGTTTGGGCTGACTATTCCTGAAGAATATGGCGGGCTTGGCGTTACGATGGAGGAAGAGGTCACACTAGCATTTGAATTAGGGCGCACATCGCCTGCTTTTCGTTCACTAATTGGAACAAACAATGGTATAGGCTCATCTGGTCTAGTCATTGATGGTACTGAAGCACAAAAACAGAAATACCTACCAAGACTCGCCAGCGGTGAAATCATCGGCTCATTCTGTTTGACTGAGCCGGATTCTGGCTCAGATGCCGCGTCATTAAAGACCACTGCCATCAAAGATGGTGATACCTATATTATTAACGGTACTAAACGCTATATTACCAACGCTCCTCAAGCTGGTGTATTTACTGTAATGGCGCGTACTGATCCAAAAAATAAAAGATCGGGCGGTATTTCAGCCTTTATCGTTGAGAGCGATACCCCTGGTATTACTTTGGGTAAAATTGATAAAAAAATGGGGCAAAAAGGCGCTCATACCTGTGATGTGATTTTTGATAATTGTGTCGTGCCTGCTGATGCTTTGATTGGTGGTGTTGAAGGTGTAGGTTTCAAAACTGCGATGAAAGTACTGGATAAAGGACGTTTACATATTGCTGCAGCAAGTACCGGAGCCGCTACTCGAATGCTAGATGATGCTTTGCACTATGCTGTTGAGCGTAAGCAGTTTGGACAGCCAATTGCCAATTTTCAGCTTATTCAGGCGATGCTCGCTGACTCAAAAGCAGAGATTTATGCAGCTAAATCTATGGTATTAGACGCCTCACGCCTGCGTGACGAAGGGAAGAATGTCGTCACTGAGTCTTCCTGTGCCAAGATGTTTGCCACTGAAATGTGTGGCCGCGTTGCTGATAGAGCCGTACAAATTCATGGCGGTGCGGGTTATATTGCCGATTATGGTATTGAGCGTTTTTACCGTGATGTGCGTTTATATCGTCTATATGAAGGCACAACTCAGATTCAGCAAATTATTATCGCCCGCAATATGATTAAAGAAGTAAGTGAATAGCTTTTTGTTTGAACAGCAAGGCAATATCTGTATTTGCTAGGATGTAAATACCGTAACCAAGACCCTATCAAGATAGTTTTTTATTCTCACAACGATAAGGATATGTATTGTGAAAAGTGCGGCTATAACTTCAAATCCAAGTTTAGATTCTGTTCAGAAGCAACCTTGGAAACTGGCTTTTGTATTTTGTTTTTTAGTCTTATTATGTGATGGGGCTGACATCGGTATTCTTGCCTTTACACTTTCAAGTCTAAAACTAGAGTTTGGATTGACCAATGTACAAGCGGGTGCTTTAGGCAGTTGGTCATTATTTGGTATGGCCATCGGTGGATTCTTTGGCGGTTGGGCGTGTGATCGTTTTGGACGAGTACGGGTTATCGTGATTGCAACTGCACTCTTCTCTATTTTATCCGGTTTTAGTGGGTTTGTACAAAGCTATGAGCAATTTATAGCATTACGGTTTACCGCTTGTTTAGGTCTTGGTAGCTTATACATTGCGACTAATACCTTGATGTCTGAGATGGTGCCTACCAAGCATAGAACGACAGTACTTGCAGCACTGATGACAGGCTTTACATTAGGGTCTTTAGTTATCACTAGTATTTCAGCTTGGATTATTCCAAGTTATGGCTGGCGAACTCTGTATCTTCTAACCTTTATACCAATTATTCTTTCGATAGCAATGTACTTTCTAGTGTCTGAGCCGCAGTCTTGGAAAGAATCACGTGCCCTTAAACTTAGTGGTGCAATGGACTCGCTGCAGAAACCTGAAAATCCATATAAAGCTATATTTGAAAATCCAAAGCATCGCATCATGTTTATTTTATGGTCTATGAGTTCAGGGCTTTTATTATTCGGTTATTTTGGCGTCAGCAACTGGCTACCTTCTTATCTAGAAACTGAATTGGGTATCAAGTTTAAGGAGATGGCACTATATATGGCAGGTACTTATTTGACTATGATGTTTGCTAAAGTGGTTGCTGGCCTAGTAGCTGATAAGATAGGTCGCAAGATAGTATTTGCTTTCGGCACCATGGGTACGGCGCTATTTATACCTGTATTGGTCTATATGCATACTGCAGAAAATATTGGTTGGTTAATGATAACCTTTGGATTCTTATATGGTATTCCTTATGCTATAAACGCCACCTATTTGACCGAAAGCTTTCCGACTGCTATTCGAGGTACAGCCATCGGTGGAGCATTCAATATTGGAAGACTTGGTTCAGTTATTGCACCTGTAGCTATTGGTTATATGGCCATGCACAATTCTATTGGTGCCGGCTTATTACTAATGGCAGGAGCATACTTCTTATGTGGTCTTATTCCGACATTGTTCATTAAAGAACAACAGTATGACCCACAAAAGGCATAATACTATTCAAGATATACCACACAGCGAAATAGATTATAATAGCTGTATTAAGCATTTAAATGCACCTTTAAATCACTATTCATAAAGGTGCAGGCTACTGTCTTTAATAATTTATTTTGATGATAAATGCACAATAAGAAGTGTGTTGATCATCATATCTGTATTAACTTATTTGAGAATAAAGATAATATATGACAACCAAAAACCTTGCAGACGAATGTACTGATAACACAACACACATCGAATTGTTAGAGCCAATTGCAGAGATGCGCGATAAGAATGATCGGCAGTTTGTTACAGCTTTAGCTCGAGGGCTAGAGCTGCTACGCTGCTTCACGCCACAACGTCCTTATTTAGGCAATCAAGACTTAAGTCAATTAACAGGTTTACCTAAAGGAACAATTACTCGCCTCACTTATACCTTAGTTAAACTGGGTTATTTAAAGCAATCGACTAACAGTAGTAAATACCAACTGTCTGCGGGTGTATTGGGATTTGGATATACGATGATGGCAAACATCTCTATCAACAACCTAGTAACGCCGTATATGGAAGCGTTAGCAGAATATGCTAATAGTGCTGTTGCCATGGCTACTCGTGATCGACTAACGATGGTATATCTGAATGTCGTGCAAGGTGACGGTACTACTACTATGCGCCGTAATGTCGGCTCGTACCTGCCTATTCACTTAAGTTCAATGGGAAGGGCCTGTTTAGCAAGCATGCCGCAAGCTGAGCAAGAGTTTATTCTTGATGCTATTCGCAGTAAATACAAAGATGATTGGATAAAGATTAGGAGAGGACTAGATAAAGCCTTTAAAGATTATGAGGATTATGGATACTGTTTTTCAATTAGCGAATGGCAAAAAGATGTTAATGCGGTTGCTACAGCTTTAATGCATCCCACTGAGGGCTTGCTGACTTTTAACTGTGGAGCGCCCAATTTTGTTTTGAGCCGTACAAAATTAGAAGAGGATGTTGCCCCGCGCTTACTACATATGAAAAACAGCATTGAAAGTAATCTTTACATAAGCTAAGAGATAGCGTTAATTGGGATATTCACATATTGATGCAATATCTATATCTGAGCCTTAGTAAGGATAGGAATAGTTTTTCTTATATCTCAGATATATTACTTTGTCTTCTATATTAGCGGTTACCGAAATACTGCGAATTATAGTTATGGTAATGGTCAACTAATTCAGAGCCACTACTAAAAGGTGTTGATTAAAGTAAATCTCTATTCTAGAAATTTTATACCTATAATTAATACTGTATGCCTTACTATTGTTTCATACAGCTTTATTAAACAACAGGCGAATCATGATTTAGGTGTGGCCGACTACTTTTACTCTACTCTATTTCTAACGCGCTATTGTTAATAAAAAACTAGGCATAATAGGCGCACCAACCAATATAACTACCGACAATAAAACTCTTGCAACATAAAGCTTACAAGGGTTTTACTTAGTGAATATTATCAGTATTACAGTTGGATTAGAAAGAAATATCAAAATCTAAAATCTCTTCAATAAATTTGGATTCGATAGCAGACAAAGCGCGATGCTTATGCCAGAAAAGATAAACTGGTATATCAGCAATACCTTCTTTTGGCGGTAGACGCCTGAGTTTAGATTCTAGATGAGTGGCAGCAATAAACTGGTCAGGTAGCGCGCCGATACCATATCCGGTGTATATCAGACGAACTGCTTCATCTAAATTGTTGGTATAAGCACTAATGCGACCAGTTAAATCATGGGTTTCTTTAAATACCGTGATCGGTGAAAGCACATCGCCAATATCCTCACTACTAAAAGCTATAAAATCCTCTTTTAGTAAACTATCGACACTCAAGTCGATCGCTGAAAATAAAGGATGATGATACCCACAGTATAAGTAATAACGTTGAGTAAATAACAACTGCTGATTAAGGGTTTCTGGGATATGTCTAGCCAAACAAATACCAACAGCAGGAGTCTTTTGTTTGAGACTATTTAAAATATCCATACTGGATTTCACAGTCACATCTAAGGTGATATTTGGATATTTTTTCTTGAAATATACTAAAAAATCATTGTATTTTGGGTTATGAATTCGACTAACTACCAGTAGCTTAATCTCACCTTCTAATAAGTGCGAGTTGCTACCCTTCATGGCTTCAATAGAAGTGATTTCTGTAAATATAGTTTGGGCAACTTGGATACAGTAATGGCCAATGGGAGTGAGCTGTAAAGGCTTAGTGTTACGGATGACAAGCTTGCTATCGAGCTGCTCTTCGAGCTTCTTAAGATTTTGACTGACCGCTGACTGAGTGATATTTAAGCGATTAGCAGCAGCACTAATCCCCCCCTCTTCATATATAGCAATCAGTACGTGAAGTAATGTCCAATTCAGGCTATCTGCTAACTTTTGTTGCATCATAGTAGTTTCAGCACTTATATCCTAGTATATTAATCAATAGGCAACAAAAAATTGCCGAAAGCCTCATCCAGTGTAGCAATTATATCTACTACACTTTATGAAATTTTCAGCTGTCTTTTATTACTGTTTTTATCCTACAGGAAAATAATACAGGCACCTAGTCCAAATGGCATATCGTTAGCAAATCTGATAGCGTCCTCTACCTCAACCACTTTATGTACTACAGCTCTGCCCCTAACACAGCTGGCCCTTGTTTTACAACATCAGCAAGTAGCATGCATTATTCATGGCATCAACTCTTCCGGATCAGTGATAACGTGTAGCAACACCGTTTTGCGCTCTTTAGTGACAATCATTAGCGCTTCATTAACCTTGTCTTTGATACCTTTATTATTAGCAATGGTTATACCCTTGGCGCCAAAAGCATTGGCTAGCGCCGCAAAGTCAGGGTTTTCTAGCTGAGTACCTGAGACTCTATCGGGATAATGGGCTTCTTGGTGTTGACGGATAGTGCCAAACTGTTGATTGTCCATCAGAATGATTAGAACCGGAGCGTTATAACGTATCGACGTCGATAACTCTGCTTCATTCATCATAAATTCACCATCACCAGTAACCACGATAGATAAGCGCTCAGGGGATTCTAATGCCGCCACAATACCTGCTGGTAAGCTATAACCCATAGCGCCGTTTCTGGTACTAAGCTGACTGGGGAAAGTATGAGTCGGCAGATAACGCTGTGCCCATAAACAGTGATTGCCTGCACCGAAACTATAGACAGCATCTACAGGCAGCTGCTCAGTAAGCGCTTCGACAACTTGAGTCATACTAGCGTAGCCTTCATCGTCATTTAGCGCTTCTATATTGTCATTTTTTACTGTTTTTTGCGGAAACGCACAGTCATTTCTTTGCTGTTTATGGCAGTACTCAAACCACTTATTACGTGACTCTGAATCTGCTAGTGATGATTTGCTCATAGCATCAATAAAGCTGATAGGATTGGCGGCAATATGAGCTGTGATCGAACCACTATGCCCGCGCAAACTGGTATCTAGATTGACAATGTAATTTGGCTTATCAAAAGACTGTCGTAACTTATAACCATCACTAGCAACGTCTCCTAACACGGTGCCTATAGTGAGCAGCACATCAGCGGTTTCAATCAATGCTGCACATTGATCCGAGCGCCCATAACCTAGATAACCGGCATGCGCTACAGAATCAAAAGTAATTCTGTCTGAGGCTCGCCAATCATGGATCACAGGAATATGATTATCCTCTGCAAACCGGGTTAACTGGGCTGAAGCTTCAGCTGTCCAGTTTTGTCCCCCTGCAAAAATCAGTGGCTTGTCAGCGGCTGACAGTGCATCCAATATAACCGTCAACTGGTCATCAGCAACACAGCCTTGAGCAATAGGGATAACGGGATGTAATTGTCCATGAAATTCCTGTTGAATAATATCTTCCGGTAGCCCTACGACTACAGGACCAGGTCTACCTTCTAAGGCAGCATGAAAGGCTTTGGCGACTATCTCGGACGCTCTCGATACTTCATCCAGTATCAGAACACGTTTGCATTGACTGGCGAACCATTGGTTAGGATCGAACTCTTGGAAAGACTCACGGTCTCTATCCGCTACAGGGATGAGGCCGACAAACAGTATTAGCGGCACACCATCTTGCCATGCAGTATGAATACCTGTATAGGCTTGCGCAGCACCAGGGCCACGTGTGACCATAGCAATGCCAGGCTGGCCAGTGAACTTACCATGAGCATCTGCCATATAAGTACAAGCGGCTTCGTGACGACAGACTATTGTCTGAATATCAGCGTTGTATAGCCCATCTAATACCGATAAATAGCTTTCGCCTGGAACGACATAGGCGCGATTGACCCCATGTAATTGCAGACTATCTACAATCGCTTGACCGCCATGGATAACTTTACTCATAGTTACTTCCTTAATTTTATTTTCTTAATTAGCGTTAGGCTTTCTTATCGGTAGTTCTATTCATCAGCAATAACTTTATTCAGCAGCGATCACGGTGACTTCTACTAATAAATCTGGGTGCGCTAGCGTGGATTCGCCACAAGCTCGGGCGGGTGGCAAGGTATCGTCGAACCACTTATCCCATACGCTATTCATCGCTGCAAAATCTTCCATACTCTTTAACCAGACAGTGGCTGATAAAATTTTTGATTTATCGCTACCTACTTCTTCGAGCAGTGCTTTAACTTTATCTAGACAAGTTAAGGTTTGAGCAGCTACATCTTCTTCGATTGCCCCGACTTGACCTGATAAGTAGATGGTTTGATTATGAATAACGATTTGACTCATGCGCTCATTACTATGAAGTTTTTTCATTTTTATTTATCCTTATGGAGTTAAAATTTATGATATTAAAATTAATGCATTAAAAATTACTGTATTAAAAATCAATCTATTAGAAATTAATGTATCAAAAGCTACTGTGTTAAAGCTTTAGAAGCTAAAAACTGCATCATTAAAATTATTTATTAAGCTTTAGAAAATCGATTAGCATCAAAAGGCTCAACAGCGACTGTTAACGGCTTATTATGAATTAGCTCTTCGACAATACGGCCAGTGATAGGCCCTAAAGTAAAGCCTTGATGACCGTGACCAAAAGCAAACCATAAATGATCATGCTTACCAGCTGCGCCAATCACCGGTTTCATATCAGGCATACAAGGTCGTGATCCTGCCCATGCCTCCTGCTCTACCACCTCATTAAGAGGTAGAATTTGTTTTGCAAAATGCAGTACAGCTTGTAATTGTCCTAGATCCTTTGGCGCTTCCATCAACGTCATTTCAGCGCCAGTTGTAATGCGAATACCTTGTTGCATCGGCCCCATCACAAAACCTTTATCCATGTCTACTAAGCTGTGATTGATAGTATTCTGCACAGTGGTTTTAAAGTGCTGATGATAGCCGCGCATAGGAAACAAAGGCAGATCATAGCCTAAAGGCTTTATCAATTGATTAGACCAAGGACCAGCAGCAATCACTAACTCATCAGTATAGAAACTTTGCTGATCAGTAATTACTTGCCAACCGTCGCTATCGGGCTTTATTGCTTTGACGGTATCCTCAACTACTGACCCATTCATCTGTTGAAAGCTTTTTGCATAAGCTTTTACTAGAGCTCCTGGGTTCGATACTTGCCAAGAATTTGACCAATGAATGGCACCAATAAAGCCATCAAAATTACCGTTAGGCTCTAATCGTTTTAGCGCATCAATAGTCAATACTTGGTGCTCAATACCTTGTTCCTGAGATTTTTTTGCTGCGGCAACTGCCATTCCAAACTTATCTTTAGAGCGGTGCATCTCCAGCCAACCATCTCGCCTTACCAAAGCTTCAGCACCAGCGGCGGCAATCATATGCTGATGCTCGTTAGTGCAATGCTCGATCAGAGTCTTCCACTCTTCCTCTATTTGTTGCACAGCAGCTGGCGCCGAAAACTGCCAGTATTTTAGCAAAGCCTGATGATGACGAAGCACAGCAGACCAGTGGTAACGTATATCGGTCTTTTGATTCGGTAATACTCTGATCAGTTCAGTAAGATGCCTAGGAAAAGGATGCACATGAATAGCTTCTCGTTGAATCAACCCAGCGTTACCATACGAAGTCTCTGACCCAGGTGGCCTTTTATCTAGCAATAAGACCTGAGAGTTATGCTTTTGTAAGTGCCAAGCAATGGATGTTCCTACCATGCCAGCACCAACAACTATTACTTTATATCGCATATCATACCCCTATGTTTTTACTCTTCTGGCTATTATAACTTTGGTTGTTCGGCCATAAATATCTGACCTTTAAAGGTTTTATACAGAGCACAGAGCAGAACATACATTCCTAAAATACCTAAGGCTGGATATAAAGTGCCTACTAAAGTACTGAATGGGAACAGTGAAGCTAGTAGAGATAGCACTACGACCACTACAGTCAATAGACGGAACTTCGACGTTTCGGTATCAGAATCAAAGAAGCGAATAACAAAGCCATAAAGGTTAGATACTGCTGTTGTAAATACAGCTACAACTAGTACGACGCTGAATAACAATCCAGTAGTTGGACCGATATTGCGCGCAATCTCTAAGAATGGCAGCTCATAGCTCATAACGTTTTCGAGGTTAGATAGAAGCGCCATTATGATGAATAGCAAACAGACACCTAGCGTTAGACCACCGATTATACCGGCCATTCTGACTGTTTTTAAATTTGGCTCTTTATTGCCAATTGAAGCAAAAGTAGAGACTCCTGGAATGACATTATAAGAGACATAAACTATCGCTGATGTCCACCAAAAAGGCGTGGCTGTATCAGGATTAAGGAGCTGGATAGTAGCGTCTACGGTTGCCAATTGGTCGGAGTACGTAGTAAAAGTAATGACCGAGATAACCACCACTGCCAAAATCATCAATGGAGAAATTATGCCTAAGGCCCTAACAGAAGAGGTGAACCCAAATATTACTGTTGATAGGGTCATCAAAGCGATAATAATTTTGCCAGCAACTGCCGGTAAACCCCAGTATTGATGGATAGCTGCACCACCACCTGAGAACATAATACTAATCACCCCGAACATAAAAAACAAAAGGATATAATCAGCGAAAAAACCTATTTTTTTACCACATAAATAGTTGAGCACAACTCGGTGACTATTGGTCTTGAGTTGATGACCCAATTCCATAAATACGGTACCGTACCATGCCAGCATGATCATAGTAATCACCGCACCCAACATGCCGATAAACCCGTAACCTGCGAAGAATTGCAGCACCTCTTGTCCACTTGCATAGCCTGCACCTATGACTGCTCCGACATAGACCCCGGCGTAGCTGATTGCTCTTATAATTGAAACACTCATATTAAACATCCCTGTTATTGTGACTTAGTCGCGCAATTACCCTAATAAATCCTTTACTCAGGTCACGATTAAACGTTGACTGCCGATAAGTGATGATTTTTTATTTTGAGATAAACCCAGATATAAAAGCCTGTAGGTTTTCATTAAGCTTTTCTATGCAATATCCTCCTTCAACTAAGACAATTATGGGCTTGTCTAATGCTTGTAGTTTTTCTGCTAAAGTTTTAAAACCTTCAGTACTGACCTGACATTTCGCCTGTGGATCATCTTTATAAACGTCGAACCCTAAAACATGGACGATAACATCTGGGTTAAATAATTTTAAAGTTTCGATAGATTGATCGACATAATGAAAGAAACCTACTTCATCGGTACCATGGGGCATAGGGAAGTTGACGTTATAACCATAACCTTCACCTGTACCCCTTTCATGTTCGTGACCAGCCACTACGGGGTAGAAATTAATAGGACTGCCATGTACAGAGGTATAAAGTACATCTTTACGGTCGTAGAATATTTCTTGAATACCCTGACCATGATGCATATCAGTATCGATAATAGCGATTTTTTTGAATTTCTGACGAAGATGCTGAGCGATGATTGCTGCGTTGTTTAAGTAGCAAAAGCCACCTGCTGCGTTCTTACGAGCATGATGACCTGCAGGTCTAGTCAGACATATTTGGATATTATTTTGATCATCCTCATCGTTTAATAGCGAGTCCGCCGCATTGAGTGCGGTTTGAGCGGACCAGTAGATAGAAGTCCATGAGTGCTTGCCGATGGGAGCACTACCATCAGCTTGATATTTAGCCGCTTTTGCCAAAATACCAAGACCATCATTATTATTTGCCATATAAATGGTCGTTTGAACTTCTTCTCCCATTTCTTCATCTACCGCCATCCATTGATCATAGCTATGTTTTAAGAAATCAACATAATCCAGATCATGCACCGCTAGAATCGGCTCAATACCTATATCTTTAGCGGTAATGACTGTTAAACCTAAAGCTTCTGGTGCTTTTAAAAGCTCAACCAAGCGCTCAGGCTTCTCTTGTGGTTCACGCATTTGCCCGCGAGAGAAGTAACTTTTAGGATGATGTAATTTTTGCTTTTCATGACTGTATATTTTCATTTGTTACATTCCCTTGCTTCTAGAAATAACTCTTAAAGACTAGTAATAATTATTAAAAATACTAATGGCTTAGATAATAAATATCTAGCTATAAGCTACCAATACTCTTTAATCCATTACGTTTACTGGCTTATCTATAATATAGGTGGCCCGATAATTTCAGTCAAACGTTATAAATTAATAGGAGTTATAAGCACAGCTAATATCTAGAGGTTTATTCTTCTTTAAAGTTATTTAGAGCTATCTCTTAATTACAGTAAAAGGCAAAAAGAATTAATAGACAGAGTCATCTCATCCTATGGCTGCCCCTTACCTTCGTGATCTGAATCCAGAACGAGGATAAGCAAAGGTGCCGTAGATACTTGCCTGAAATGCAGGACAAAAAGCTATATTTGAGTATATAAGAAGTGGGCACAGGCAAAATTCCTGCACCGCGGCTGGATAAAGAATAATTTGAAAAATTATTCTATAATATGAGAGGTATTAATGTCATTTTGGATCGACTATATATATTGTTAGTAATATATATAGCCATTACTAGGTTAAAGCTATTTAGTTATTAAAGCATAAGAATTTCAAGTCTTTACCGAAATTTTTGCGTTCTTCACCGACTCATCAGCACCATTACGTGAAGGCATTATGAAACGAGAAAATAGCAATTTTGGCGCTTCTAGAAAATCCGTATAGCTTTACCAAAACCATGGAATAAACTAAAAAATACGAGGCTAATAAGTCGCTTAGCTAGTCTTTTTTATCTATGGTTATTTCAATAGATTTACTATCTCCAGCAAACCACTTCTGAACATATAGAGTGCCTACGATAGGTGCCGTACCTTCATCAGGCACTTCCTTGTAGCGAACACTATTCTTAGTTTCTTTCTCGTATTCAAACACTACTACTTTTTTTGACATAAAATATTCCTTATAACTATTATGAAGAAAACATGCTGTTAACACTAAAGCTCGCTGGAGCGGTTTAGTAGCCTAGTGAGCGAGTGAAATCATGAAATGGTATTTTCTATTCTTAACCTTATATAACTTACGCTCTTCAAGTCAATAAAAGCCCAAAGCACAGTAGCTAACTCTAAGCTTGCAAGGTGATCTGTCGTACTATCCAGTATAGTCGAGCCTCTATGTTCTTATATCATCGCCTAGTAAGTCAAAAACAACTTTGTTACTCGCCGCTTGACTTATTTCGTCACATATTTCGTCAAAAATGCTTCTAAGCTAGATGATGACTAGAAGTATACAATTTCTCAAATATTTTTTCTTGCCAATGACCTCCATCCTCATCTTTATACTTTCTTTATATCCTGCTTGATCATCTTGACAACACTTTTATACCTCTGTGAGCATACTAAGCGCTTAAATTAATCACTAAGCAGCAAGGTTTTAGTGAGCTTGTAGCATCTATCAGTGGGCACTCATAAGCCCTTAATAAGCTAAAAAGTCATCTTAATCTTTAGCCCAGTTATGATCCTAATAGTTGCTGCCTGCTAACTAGCTATTAGCTGATCTCTACTATGATTTTAGGAGTGTGCTATGGAAGTGTTTGCAGGGTTTATTGCCCTCGGTTTGTTCGTGTATTTGCTATATGTATTGATTAAACCGGAGGCCTTCTGATGACCATGTACGCCGCATCACAACTGATCATTTATCTGCTGATTTTATTCACCCTAGGATATTTTTTATCAGGGTATATCATGCAAAAAATGCAGGCGCCCGTATCGCGTTTTGAATCGCGAATTTTTGGGGCGCTGGGTATGCTTGGGCGTAATGCTCAAGGTAACCGTGCTGAGGGTATGACTTGGAAACAGTATGCTCTTGCTATCGTACTTTTTAATATCATTGGTTTTTTGGCATTGTTTGTATTGCAGCTTATGCAAGGCAATCTACCGCTAAACCCCGCTAACATGAGCGCAGTTAGTTGGGATTTGGCTATGAACACTGCCATTAGTTTTATGACCAATACCAACTGGCAGGCTTATGGTGGTGAGAGCACGATGAGCTACTTGACTCAGATGATGGGCATGTCTCTACAAAACTTTTTATCAGCAGCCACTGGGATTGCCGTCGCTTTTGCACTAATGCGTGGCCTGATAGCCAAAAAAAGTGCTCATATCGGTAATGCTTGGATAGATTTATGGCGTTGTAACCTCTATATCCTACTACCGATAGCCACAGTGATTGCGCTGTTATTAATGAGCCAAGGGGTAGTACAAACCCTATCAGCCTATATCGATGTGCAAACCCTACAAGGTGATACTCAGACTATCGCTTTAGGACCAGTCGCATCACAAGAAGCCATCAAGATGTTAGGTACAAATGGCGGCGGCTTCTTTAACGCTAACTCTGCGCACCCCTTTGAGAACCCCACCCCTTTTTCTAATCTAATTCAAATGTTAGCTATTTTTGTTATTCCAACTTCGCTATGTTTTTGTCTGGGTAAAATAAGCGGTAACCTCAAACAAGGGTTGGCAATATTAGCGGCTATGAGCTTGTTATTCATAGGTATGTACTCGTTAACTGTGAGTAGCGAACTTGCTGGCAACCCTTGGTTAACCTCACAAGTTTCAGGCTTAACTGCTGCTGATGTCAGTGGCAATATGGAAGGCAAAGAAGTGCGCTTTGGTATCGTGGCCTCCTCGTTGTTTGCCACTATTACTACTGCCGCCTCTTGTGGTGCTGTAAATGCTATGCATGATTCATTCACGCCTATGGGTAGCTTTGGGTTGATGTTGCAGATGCAGTTAGGCGAAGTAGTGTTTGAAGGTGTCGGAGCAGGTCTTTACGGTATGCTTTTATTTGCCATATTGGCGGTATTTGTCTCAGGACTAATGATTGGACGCACTCCAGAATATTTGGGTAAAAAGATCGAGCCATTCGAGATAAAAATGGTCGTACTAGGCTTGCTTGCAGGCCCGATGACGGTGTTATTAGGCACGGCTATTACTGTCATGACTAGCAGCGGTCAAGCAGGAATATTCAATCCTAGCGCGCATGGCTTTAGTGAAGTGCTGTATGCCTTTAGTTCAGCGGCTAACAACAACGGCTCCGCTTTTGCAGGATTGGCGGGCGATTCAGTGTTTTATAACTCTATGCTTGGGTTGGCCATGATATTTGGACGCTTTGGGGTGATCATTCCAGTACTGGCTTTAGCAGGGTCATTGGCTAATAAGCCAAGACTTGAA
Organism: Psychrobacter sp. BF1; assembly: GCF_019279065.1. NCBI lineage: Bacteria > Pseudomonadati > Pseudomonadota > Gammaproteobacteria > Moraxellales > Moraxellaceae > Psychrobacter > Psychrobacter sp. BF1. Next base: position 34,182 of record NZ_JAGYWV010000012.1, on the reverse strand, counting down.
GTCAATAACGGCACTTTACCAACGACGACACCGCTGTTTGTGGGCCTATTAGTGGGCACAGTGCTGATGATCGGCGCCTTGACTTTTATTCCAGCATTAGCTCTTGGACCTATCATAGAGCAGATTTGGATGTTAGGAAGCTAGTGGCTTAGTGGCTTTATGTTTAACAAGCTAGGCAAGCGAGCATTCCCCTAACTAAGGGTGAATGCACCAAATTTTATGATTATGTTAGGAAAACAGACCATGAGCATTTCACTAGATTCTAATACTCAGACTATAAGTTTGCCACCGCAACAAGACCCTAATCAATCTGATTTACCAAAAAAACCGGTTCAAGGCATTCTTGATCCTGCGCTAGTAAAACCGGCACTAAAAGATGCCTTACTTAAGCTTGATCCACGAGTGCAGTGGCGCAATCCGGTAATGTTCGTGGTCTATATTGGGTCATGGCTGACGAGCATATTGGCCATCAATATGATAATTGAGGGACAATCTGGGGTTGGCTTTACTGTAGCGATTGCCTTTTGGCTTTGGTTCACCTTGCTGTTCGCAAATTTTGCCGAAGCTTTGGCAGAAGGACGCAGTAAAGCCCAAGCATCGAGCTTAAAACAGGCTCGTCAAGAGGTGCAAGCGCGTAGGCTTGCTAGTAGCGATAAACTATCAGCGGCTACTAAGGTTCAAGCTACTTAGCTCAATCAAGATGATATTGTTTTAGTACAAATGGGTGAAACTATTCCAGCAGATGGCGAAGTGATAGAAGGCCTTGCTTCGGTCGATGAATCAGCCATTACTGGGGAGTCAGCGCCTGTTATTCGTGAAAGCGGTGGCGATTTTAATGCGGTCACTGGTGGTACCAAAGTGCTGTCCGACTGGTTGATAATCCGTATCACGCAAGCGCCTGGTCAAGGATTTTTGGATCGGATGATCGCCTTAGTAGAAGGTGCTAAACGTACCAAAACGCCTAATGAGATTGCCCTGACTATTTTGCTAGTTGCGCTAACGCTAATATTCTTAATGGTATGCGTAACCTTGATGCCATTCTCCCAGTTTGCGGTGCTGGTATCCAATCAGGGCGAACCTATCTCTATAGTCATTTTAGTGGCCTTATTGGTGTGTCTGATACCTACCACCATCGGCGGCTTATTATCGGCAATAGGCGTAGCTGGCATGAGTCGCATGATGCAAGCCAATGTGATTGCAACCTCTGGGCGGGCCGTAGAAGCCGCTGGTGATGTCGATGTGCTATTACTCGATAAGACCGGCACTATTACTTATGGTAACCGTCAAGCCTCCTTGTTCCTGCCGTCTAACGGTATTAGCGAGAGCTTGCTAGCGCAAGTAGCGCTTATCAGCTCATTAACCGATGAGACCCCAGAAGGTCGTAGTATCGTCAAGTTAGCGCAAAGCCGTTTTGAGATAGATGAGAATGTTTGGAAATCAAAGCCGTTCGAGACTATCGAATTTACTGCACAAACTCGGATGAGTGGCACTGATATTGATCAACGCCATATTCGCAAAGGGGCTTTTGACGCTATTGTAAAATGGGTACAACAACAAGGAGGCAGCCTCCCTAGTAATTTAGAGCAACAAGTAGAAGATGTAGCACGCCGTGGCAGCACCCCGCTTCTGGTCGCAGAAGGTCAGCAAATACTAGGCGTCATTGAGCTCAAAGACGTGGTTAAGTCAGGTATCAAGGAGCGCTTTGCTGAACTGCGTAAAATCGGCATCACCACAGTAATGATCACTGGTGACAATCCCTTAACGGCTGCTGCTATCGCTGCTGAAGCTGGGGTTGATGATTTCATGGCAGAAGCCACACCAGAACAAAAGCTTGAGCTGATCCGTAGTTACCAACGCCAAGGTAAGCTAGTTGCCATGACTGGCGATGGAACCAATGACGCGCCAGCACTTGCCCAAGCTGATGTGGCCGTCGCTATGAATAGTGGCACTCAAGCGGCTAAAGAAGCGGCCAATATGGTGGACTTAGACTCCAATCCAACTAAGCTTATTGAAGTGGTGCAAACCGGTAAGCAGATGCTGATGACACGTGGTGCCCTGACCACCTTTAGTTTAGCCAATGACGTTGCTAAGTATTTCGCCATTATTCCTGCGGCCTTTGCCGGGACTTACCCTGCGCTTAACGTTCTAAATATTATGCAATTAGGTAGTCCAAAGAGCGCTATTTTATCGGCGGTTATTTTTAATGCCTTGATCATCGTGTTCTTAATTCCATTAGCGCTACGAGGGGTCACCTATCGACCAGACTCGGCTATTAACCTGTTGCGCCGAAACCTAATGATATACGGCTTAGGGGGTCTAATCCTACCCTTTATAGGTATCAAGCTTATCGATATGCTCATTAATTTAATGCACTTGGCATAATCATTTCTAAGGAATACTGCTATGAAAACCCATTCTTATCTAGATAACCAGCCAGCGGCAGATACTGAGTCTACAGACCCATTAAATAATGTTGCTACTGATATGCCCATGCTTAAACCTGCTATATTATTATTTATCCTGCTCAGCATCATTTTGGGATTATGCTATCCCTTAGTTATGACCGCTATTGCCCAAGTGGCTATGCCAAACCAGGCTAATGGTAGCTTAATAGAAAAAAACGGCACCTTGATTGGCTCGGCACTTATCGGACAACAGTTTGATGAAGCGCAATACCTATGGACTCGTCCTTCTGCCGCTGGTGAAGGCTATGATGCTACTCAATCTTCAGGTAGCAATCTAGGGCCTTTAAATCCTGAGCTGGCGACTTCTGTCACCGCACAAGTACAAAAACTAAAAGCTGCTGATCCACAGAATCAAGCCCCTATTCCCCTCGACTTAGTGACTATGTCTGCCAGTGGCCTAGACCCCCATATCTCGCCTGCAGCAGCACAATGGCAAGTGAACCGAGTGGCGCGCGTACGGGGACTAAGTGCTGAACAAGTACAGGCCGCTATCGATGATCATACTGAAGGTAAGCAGTTTAAGTTGTTTGGAGAATCACGGGTGAATGTCTTGTCGGTGAACTTAGCCTTAGATGAGATCTCAGCTGCCTCAGCTGAATAACAGGATCGACGCTAAGTAAAGTTGACGCTAAGTAAAATACTATCAACCGCTTTATGATGCGAGACTGGATTAAATCTTTTGGGCTTGCTGTGCCGATGCCGACAGAGGCTACAAAAAACGGCTCTCAATCTCGCTGTATGGTTTTTGCAATGCAATGACTAGAGCACATTACTAATTAGACATTGACGCTTTAAATCCGTCATTGATGAGGGTTGCTATGCATGATATTCGGCCTACTCCAGAACAGTTATTGCAGCAAATAAAGCAGCAAGAAAATGCTCTTAGTAGAGGCAAATTAAAAATATTTTTTGGCTCATCTGCCGGCGTAGGTAAGACTTATGACATGCTGTCCTCCGCTCATCAAGCGCAGGCTCATGGGCTCAATGTATTAGTAGGTATTGTAGAAACTCATGGCCGTAGCGAAACAGCAGCGCTACTAGAAGGGCTTACCTTACTGCCTTTGCAGAAGATTGAGTATAGGGGCAAGATCTTAGAAGAGTTCGATATCGATGCGGCGTTGGCTATTCATCCGGACATTTTACTGGTGGACGAGTTAGCGCATAGTAACGTCTCAGGGTCTCGCCATCCCAAGCGCTGGCACGATGTGGAAGAGCTGCTAAAAGCGGGTATTACGGTCTATACTACTTTGAATGTTCAGCACCTAGAAAGCTTAAACGATGTGGTTAACCAAATTACTGGCGTAGTGGTTCAAGAAACCTTACCCGATTGGTTCTTTGATCAGGCCAATGAGGTGGTGTTAGTTGACTTGCCAGCAGAGGAGCTATTAGCTCGGCTTCACGAAGGCAAAGTATATATCCCAAGCCAAGCTAAACATGCGATCAAAAACTTCTTTCGTAAGGGCAATCTGATGGCCCTGCGTGAGCTGGCATTGCGTAGAACCGCAGACTTAGTCGACGCTGACATGCAAGATTATCGCAATCAGTCCCGCATCGCACCGATCTGGAATACAGCCGATCAGTTATTGGTCGGCATTAGCACTAGAGATCACAGTGAACGTCTTATTCGTCATGCCGCCAGACTCGCCAGCAGCTTACATTCGCAGTGGTATGTGGTGCATGTCGAGACCCCTCGCAGTATTCATAAGTTGGCGCATAGTAAGCAGCAAGTATTACAAGCACTGCGCTTAGCTGACGAGCTAGGAGCAAAAACGGCAACTATTAGTGCTATTACGGTTGCCGAAGGTTTGGCCAGCTATGCCCATCAGTTCAATATTGGCCGTATTATTATTGGTCAAAACCAGACTAAAACTTATCACTGTGGCAGATCGCTTGTAAAGCTCATCTCGCATCAGGACGTGAACTTAGATTTAATCTTAGTCAATCAAAGCAAAAAGACCAGCAAGCGACCTGGTGAACATCGCCTGCCTTCATGGGATCTTGCCACTTTATCTTCTATAGACAATCGTAACGGTTATCTAATGGCGGCTTTAGGGTGCGGTCTAGTGACCGTTAGCCTCGTAGCGCTGACACGCTGGTTTGACTTAGCCAACGTCGTTATGCTGTATTTATTAGTGATTGTTTTTATATCAGCACGCTTTGGTCGTGCCCCTGGCATACTAGCTTCCTTTTTGAGCGTACTAAGCTTTGACTTATTCTTTGTTGAGCCTAAGCTGTCCTTTAATGTCAGCGACGTCCAATACTTAGTGACTTTTGCCGTTATGCTGTTGGTATCTTTAATCATCAACAATTTAGCAGTTGGCCTACGATTTCAGGCACAAACCGCACGCCAGCGTGAGCAGCAAGCGATCTCTATGAGTTATTTGGCGCAAAGTCTAAGCGCAGCACGTAAAAATGATGAGATCATCGACCAAGCTACCGTTTGGCTTATTAAGCATATTGCAAGCCAAGCTATCGTGGTGATGCCTAATGCTGAAGCTAAGCTGACTATCGTATCAGAGTCTACGGTCCCAGCAGAATTCAACTGGAATGTCACCCGATGGGTATTTGACCATAATGAGAGCGCCGGTCTAGCCACTAATACGCTGACCGCTAACCCTATGCACTACCGCGCGCTTTCTACCTCCAACCAAGTACTTGGTGTGCTGGCACTGATGCCAGACGAGGTCAACACCTTTAATCAGCCTGAACAACAACGAGCGCTCGATATCGCTGTTGCTCAGATCACCTTAGCATTAGAGCGCGTATATTATGCAAAAGTGGCGCAAACCGCCCTTATAAAAGCTGAGTCAGAACGGCTACGTGGTACTTTGTTATCAGCATTGTCTCATGATATCCGAACGCCTATTACCGTCCTATCCGGATTAGCCGCCTCGCTCATTAGTCAAACTTTGACCATTGATGAGCAACAGCAATTGGCCATCGATATCGAACAGCAAGCAAATGTGATCCAGCGCTTGGTTATTAACATTTTAGATTATGTCTCATTACAATCTGGCGGTATGAAGCTCAACAAGCAATGGGTGAGCTTAGAGGAGATCGTTGGCGGTAATCTTCGCCATCTTGAGCATTATCTAAAAACTCGGCAAGTGCAGATAGACATTCCTTATGATATTGAGTTTATTTATACTGATGAATTGATTCTATCGCGTATTTTAAATAACTTGCTCACCAATGCCATCAATTACACCGCCGATGACTGCAGTATTGCCATTAAAGCAACACTTAACCCGCAGCAACAGTATCAAATAACCATCACAGATACTGGAGAGGGTTTGCCTGAGGGCATGGAAGAACAAATATTTGAGCGTTTTACCCGTGGCAGCTCTGAAAGTACTACAACGGGTTTGGGGCTGGGATTAGCATTGAGTAGAGATTTAGTTGAGCACTTAGGAGGTACCCTACTCGCTAATAATGTACAGCCTCATGGCGCTCAATTCGTCATCGTACTGCCTTGGCAGTCACTGCCTGACCAGCATCTATTGAGCAATAACTTAATACCTAGCCACTGACTTGTTAACACTACTAACTGTTTAATTGGGGTTGGGCAAATACATTCAGCAAATTTGGCACCATAACTGTTATGTTAGGGGCTCAATACCATTAGCGAACGATATATCCATGAAGACCATACTAATCATTGAAGATGAAAGCCACATTGCTCGGTTTATTAAGACCGCTATGGAGCAAGAAGGCTATCAAGTTTTTACTGCCGATAGCTCGCATAGAGGTTTAATAGAAGCTGCCTCTCGCCGTCCTGATCTGCTGGTATTAGACTTAGGATTACCTGATGGTGATGGCTGTGACGTCATTACTGATATTAGATCGTGGTCATCGTTGCCTATTTTAGTATTGTCCGCTCGCAGTGATGAGCAGGATAAAATAAAAGCGCTAAATTTAGGGGCTGATGATTACTTAGTAAAACCTTTTAGTATGGGTGAATTAGTGGCTCGCGTTAATGCTCATATGCGGCGCTGGCAAGTAGGTTGTGAAGCGCCCATCCAGCTACAGCTTGGCAATGTCAGTATCGATCTTGTGCAACGGCAAGTGAGGAAAAATGGAGAAGATGTGCACTTGACTCCTATTGAGTATCGGCTACTCACCGTGCTCATTCGCCATGCGGAAAAAGTACTCACTCACCAGCAGTTACTTAATGAAGTCTGGGGCAAGGGTCATGCTCATCAAGAGCATTATGTGCGCATCTTTATGTCAAATTTACGACAAAAACTAGAAGACAATCCGTCTCGGCCCAATTACTTGTTAACTGAAATCGGTGTCGGCTATAAGCTACACATTCCTAAAAGCTGATGTTTAATTTTTATCGGGTAATATTATTAGATACTGATTAGTAGACTAAGAGTATGACCTATTTACTCAAAGGAATAATAATGAAATGGCAAATACCCAAACAGACTATCATTTATAAAACTCTAGCTTTAGCAAAGTCACTCAAGCTGCCTATATCAGACACAGCCGTAAACGGCGCTTATAATAAGCTGTTGGCCGCTAAAGATAATGCTGATGCTCAGTTCAATCTTGGCATGATGTACAGTAACGGCAGCGGAGTCATTCAGGATGATAATATCGCTGTTGAATGGTTGCAAAAGGCTGCTAGTAAAGGTCATGCTATTGCTCAGTTTTATCTGGCGCAAAAGTATGATAAGGGTATAGGTGTGCTGCAAGATGATGCTAAAGCCATCGAATGGTATCAAAAAGCTGCTGATCAAGGGTATAGCGAAGCTCAATTTGAGCTTGCAGTCATCTATGGTAGTGAAAGAGGAGGCGCTCAAGATGAAGCCAAGGCTTTTGCCTGCTATCAAAAAGCTGCCGCTCAAGGCCATCCCGTTGCTCAGTACATCGTTAAGCTGATTGATGAAAATGATGTTCCTAATAATGCTACTAAAGATACTCTGTGGAATCAAAACGATGCTAATCATAGAGCTCATACTATTGCTCAGTATTACCTTGAAGTATTGAGCCATGATGGCGTTTCGATGAATAATGCTGAAGCGGCACAGCGCTATCGAGAAGCCGCCAATCAAGGCGATGCCGTTGCTCAATTTAATCTTAGTGTGCTGTATAAAAAAGGCAGAGGGGTATTACAAGATAACTCTAAGGCGGTTAAATGGTTGCAAAAGTCCGCTGAGCAAAACAACAGCCATGCCCAATACAATCTAGGCATCATGTACAAAAAAGGTGAAGGGGTTGAGCAAGATTATGTCAAAGCTGTTGAATGGTTGCAAAAATATGCTTCTCAAAACAATAGCCACGCTCAATTTAATCTTGGCGCTCTATATGAGAAAGGCGAAGGAGTACTTGAGGATGATGCTAAAGCTGCTCAATGGTTCCAAAAGGCAGCTGAACAAAACAACAATCATGCTCAGTACAACCTTGGTATTTTATATCTGAAAGGCGAAGGAGTCAGCCAAGACTATGTCCAAGCTGCTAAATGGCTACAAAAAGCTGCTAACCAAAATAATGTTCACGCTCAGTTCAATCTTGGCGGGTTATACGAAAAAGGCCAAGGAGTGGCGCAAGATAATGCGGCAGCGATTAAATGGTATAGTCTAGCCTGTAGCAACGGCTCACATAGAGGCTGCGAGCAGCGTGACCGATTAATATCTCTTAACAGCTCTAGCCTTTAATTTTATTTAGTATAAGTCTAAAGCGTGTTGAACATGAGGCTACAGCCTACATCAAATTTATCATAGCGCTCGTTTTAACCTTTTCTTAACACCCGCACTGCTAAGGTATTATCCTTCAAGCAGTCATTTAACGAGCTCATACAATGGACCAAATAAGCACTTGGGTGCTGACTATCATGGCAAAATTTGGCTACTTAGGCATTATATTTGCCATGTTTGCCGAAAACGTTTTTCCACCTATTCCTTCTGAAGTGATCATGCCAGCCGCAGGTTTTGCAGTAGCCAAAGGCGATTTAAATCTGCTGCTAGTTATCCTAGCTGGTACCTTAGGCAGCGTCCTTGGATCGTTACCTCTATATTATTTAGGCAAATTATTCAGCGAAGAGCGTTTAATGGCTTTTACTAAAAAGTATGGTAAATATGTGTTTGTTAAGCCTGATGATATATTGTCATCAAGTGCTTGGTTTAATAAGCATGGTAAAAAAGCGGTATTTTTTGGGCGTATGGTACCCGGTATCCGCTCACTAATATCTATTCCTGCTGGCATCAACAAAATGCCAATGGTCTCTTTTTTACTCTTGACTGCTTTGGGTTCGAGTATTTGGACTACCCTATTAACCCTTGCTGGCTATCACTTTGGCAGAAACTATGCGGTTATCGAGACCTTTCTTGCCCCTTACTCCAAAATATTTTTAATAGCGGCTGTTGTTATTATCGTTGGCTGGTTTATTAAACGCCGACTGGTTAAGCAAGTTAATAAGACTACTTTGTGACTCTACCATGACCTCTACCATGAGTTCTGTAATTGACTCAGCAACTGACTCAATGAGACCGTCGTCTGTACTAAGCAGCTATCAGCTAGGGGCGCTAAGATCAGCTCACTAGTCTGCAATGAGGTTATGGGCTACACTGCCCTAATTAAATTCAGCTTTGCAGTGTCTAAGGATATCTATGCATCACTCTATTCATGAAGAAGCACATCTTAGCAATCGTAATCATTGGTTACGGGCAGCGGTTTTGGGGGCGAATGATGGGCTTATTTCAACTGCCAGTTTATTAGTCGGCGTGGCAGCGGCAAACCCTAGCAGCCAAACTTTACTACTGACTGGATTGGCCGCATTGACAGCTGGCGCTTTATCGATGGCTGCTGGCGAGTATATTTCAGTGTCCTCACAAGCCGATACTGAAAAAGCTGATTTAGAACAGGAACGCTATGAGCTGACTCATAATGCTGAACGTGAACTGCTTGAGCTGACGAGAATCTATATAGCTCGAGGACTCGATCATACTCTAGCGCATCAAGTTGCAGTAGCGTTAACCGAACATGATGCCCTTGAAGCGCATGCTCGTGATGAGATCGGCTTAACTGATCTTAGTACAGCCAAGCCGATTCACGCCTCAGTCGCCTCAGGGCTAGCATTCACTGCTGGTGCCATACTACCTATTATCGGTATTTTAACTTTACCTACCCAGTCTCTTGTCTGGTCATTAGCCTCTATAACTTTAGTAGGCTTAATTTTACTGGGTGTAATTTCGGCACGCTTAGGCGGCGCGCCTATTATCCCTGCTACTACTCGAGTAGTGATTTGGGGCGTGTTAGCAATGCTAGCAACATCGTTGATCGGGCGGTTATTTGGGGTAGCTATTTAGGCATCGTTACGGTTACAAGCGCTTGACTATCTTATTGCTTGGCACCCACTAACAGTCATATAATCAAGACTTAGTCGCCACGCTTAACCCGTTTTTATTTTAAACAGATGCTAATTAACTTTATTTTCAAACACCTGCTGATAAATATAAAAGCTAGCAGCCACAACAGTAAAGCACTATTTAAATTTTTAAAATTCTTAGCCTAGCGACTTACTGTAAGAAGTAGCCATCTCTAGCCGTTATCTCAGAGGGCAAATCGCTCTCTCCAAGTGCTTCTAGCAGGTTTATTTCTATAGTGCGTGAGATAGCAGTCAACGGCAAATGATTGGCAGCTATGCCAAAAGGATCGGTAATCTCTTCACTGAGGGCATCGAGACCAAAAAAGGTATAAGCAATGACGCCACAGACTAATGGGGTGGCCCAGCCCAAAGAAGCAGCTAAGCCAAAAGGCAACATAAAACAATACAGATAAGTAGTGCGATGCACCAATAGAATATAAGCAAAGGGCAATGGCGTATTATGAATACGCTCGCAAGCGGCCAGAACAATAGTCATAGAAGTCAGACGCTCATCCATATTTTGGATCATAAGGTCTGAAGTTAATTGCTGACGTCGACTATAACCGAGCTGCCGGCCAAGCAGACGCAGTAGGTACTCAGGCAGATTGCCAGCTTGGCGCATACTGGCGTGATACTCGGCTTCCACAAAACGATCAACGTCCTGCCAAGGTGCAGTATTACGCAGCCGATGACGTAAGGCATGAGTAAAGGCAATAATCAGGTTGATCATACGGCGCTGAGTATGGCGTCCCGTTTCAGTGTCCTCATCTATAAATGAGAGCACTTGGCGAGTCAGGCTACGTGCTTCATAGACTAGCTGGCCCCATATCCCCCGAGCCTCCCACCAGCGCTGATAACTGGCATTATTACGAAAGCCCAAAAACAAAGATAATGCGATACCTAATAAGGTAAAAGGGGCCACACTGTAAGAGGAGAAGTAGCTGGGAATCAAATGCTGAACAGCCGATATTAAGGTGCTAAGCAAAGTGATTAGTAACACCTGAGGATAAATATGAGGGATTACCGAGCCACGCAGAGTAAAAAGTATTTTGAAAGCATTGGGTTTTTGCCGGACAATCATGTCAGGTTCCTACTATTAATAAACTAATTTTGAAATACACGATACTGATATTATTAAGCGAAGTAAACTTAGCGTTTAGTAGCTATTGCTGTACAAAGGCACCGCGACGCACCTATATGGTAATGCACATATGATAATACCTAAAACCAATCAGGCTTACAGTGACTAAAGCGCATAACCGCTACTTTATATAATATCAATTATTGGCTAATGGCTAGTGATTTGGTATTACAGCAGCCACTCAACGGGTAACCACCCTACTACTGTTAACACTATACTACGCAAGGCGATAGTACTAGGTTCTGTATTGCTCCATCGGTAGTATCAGTATCGATCCAAACCCGTTTTCCATTATGATTTTCTACTCGCCAAGCGAGGCCGATCACCCCTTCATCGAATGCTTTATGCAGCTGTTAGAGACTCTGCTAGTGGTTCTGCTAGAGCATTGCTGACACTCTACTAAAAAACAATCATACGGCTTTGTGCTTATCATTTTAATTATTGCTTTAATAAATGCCTCAGTCACGGCCCTACTCGTTACTTTAGATCGACGTTATAACTAAACATACTAGCAATATTAGCCATCACTATCAAAGACTGCTGAATAAACTTAGCAGGCGCATGTCAGCCTAGGCTGCTAGCATAGCTACTTATTAGCTGCGATGCTCAGTGCTTTGCAATAGATGCTTTAAATCAACTTATTTTAATAAACATTCCCTTTATTATTAGCAAGCTTAGATCTACAAACCCAAAAAAACCCTACTATCTTGCCGACAGTAGGGCGTTCTTTATGAGTTATAGATATAGCTATAGACTTAAAACCCTGAGCTATAGATTTGCATATTGCTCAACAGACTTAAGACTTATTAATGGCATTAGCGGGTAGGCTATTTAAGCGCCTTTACGGCTGTAGCCGCCTCTAGCTTTATGACCGCCTTCTGCCATGCGTTGCGCTTTGATTTGCTCTAACTGCGTGCGCTGCTCAGCGGTTAAGATTTTAGCGAATGCCTGTTGGCTCTGCACTCTATCAATAAAGCGCTGTTTGGCTTGAGCAGCATGCTGATCTGCTAAACGATTTAATGCTGCTGTATCTAGCGTATTGGCATTGACTAAGGCTTGCGTCTGCGCGCTCATCTGTTCACGTTTGACTTTGTTTTGTGCTCTATTATTAGTATATTCAACTTTTTTAGCTTCTCTCATAGCCGTAATTTGTGCTTGCTGAGCGCTAGTCAAATTAAGCTGCGACATCGCGCTTTTATAGTTAGCCATACCAGCTTTGTGCTGCGGCATTTGCTTAGCGTTCGCAGAGGTACTAGTGGCAGTTACTGTATTATTAGGCGCAGCATTGGCGGGGCTAATCACGGCTACACAAGCGGCGCTCGCTAATAGTGAGTTTAAGGCGATATTTTTTAGGGTTATATTTTTCATTATGATTTCCTGTTGAATGCAGTTTAACTAGCAATAGTTAACTGTAGATTGGCTTTAGTTAAAAGCAAAGGCTAAAGGCCATAGTTAAAATCAGTGGTTACAGCTCAAAGACTGATCTCTCAAAACACTGCGATAAAGCACCGCTCTATCGATAGCTGAAATCATAAGCGATTATGATGTTACATAGATTTATGAAACTTTAAGAAAGGTAACGATTGTCACGGCTTAGCCCTAATTTCTTGTAAGCTTGTTAGCCTGATAGCGTTATTATTGCTTCGATAGACATAGCTTAAGCGCTTTGAGCGCTTTGAGCGCTTTAACTCAGAACATGCAGCTGCCTTAAAAGACATAACGATACAGCTAATGAGCTATCCTTATTATAATCTGTCACTGTTATAGCAACCTTGACATGCCAGCACACAGCCTCATCGCTTGAGTCATCGTTTAACCCTATCAACATTTAGTAGACTAAGACTAATATCTAATGGGCAAAAAACCACGATATTCCCATCGTTCTTTGAATATCTATAAACAATGCGTGGATATTCTTTGCAAAATTTACTTTGATTGACCACAATATATTTCATTTTTATCCTCATCTTTTCATTGATGACATGCCCTAAAATTCAGGACTGTTTTATGACTCATATATTACTCGGTGACGATGACGAAGAGCTAACTCAATTGCTGCAAGAGTATTTGTACAATCATGAGGTTAGCTGCGACTGCGTCTATGATGGCGAGCAAGTGCTAGAGCGCCTGCGCTCCCCTGACCCCGCTCATCGCTATGACTTATTAGTGCTAGATATTATGATGCCCAAAATCGATGGGCTCAATGTGCTGCGCCAATTACCGATTACTAGTCAGATTCCAGTGATCATGCTGACCGCCAAAGGTGATGAGATAGATCGTATTATTGGCCTAGAGCTTGGTGCTGATGATTATATTGCTAAGCCTTGCAATCCACGGGAGCTACTGGCTCGTATTAATGCTGTAGTCAAGCGCGCCAGCATATCAGCAGTAGAAATTACCGCGCTAGTCCATGATCGCCTACTACTTGACCAAGTACACCGCATCTGCAAAATTGATGGTGTCGAGCTACAAGTGACGGGTACAGAGTTTGATTTGCTAGTGGCGCTGCTTAAGCAAAAAGGCGAAGTAGTTAGCAAAGAGTGGCTGTCGCAGACCGTACTGCAGCGTGAACTACAACCTTTCGATCGTAGCCTTGATGTGCATGTGTCTCGATTAAGAAAAAAACTACAACCTTTCCACCATGAGCCTATCAAAGCCATTCGTGGTAAAGGCTATCAGCTGGTACTGTAATGACTATATTTTCGCCACTTCGGCGTATGCCCACTTTTACTGTATCGCTGTTTTGGCGACTGTTTTTAAGTTTACTACTGATGCTACTAGTGACTTCTGCTATCTCTATAAGTATGGAGAGATGGATGAATACTCGCGCTTTAGAGTCTCGTATGGCAATACAAGTTGACTATTTATTGGGTATTCGACAGGATATCGTGCAGCATTTAAAAGACGGTAACTATGATGCTATTGTCGAAACTTATCGTAAAGAGCGCGGACTAAGGGATCAGATACGTATACTCGATGAACAAGGGGCAATTGTATCGCCGCGCTTTAAATACGCAGGCAGTCGTATTCTACGCTTAGATGATAAGGAGCATAGCCCACTCACTCGGCCCAACTTTCCAGCCAATAACTTATTCCAAAATGTAGTGGCGGACGTCAATAACTATCCAGAACTGGCAGATATATCGGTAGCTAGCACTGATGGCAAAAACTACACCGTACAATTACAACCGCGCCTACCCTTTCTAGATTTAATAACCTTACAGCGAACTTATTGGCCAGTACGAGTTGGCATTATCTTTATCTTTAGTCTGCTAGCTTGCTATTGGTTGAGCCGCACTTTATCCAATCGCATACGCCGAGTTCAAGTCGCCGTGCATCGGATGAGTGACGGGGACTATTTGGCCGATGATCAATTATCTAAGTTGGGTGACGATGAGTTAGGCGCACTAGCTAAAGATGTGGCTAAGCTCTCGACTAGATTGGCCGATAGTGAGCTGTCTCGTAAGCAAATGCTCAGTGACATCTCCCATGAGCTGCGCTCACCATTGGCTCGATTGGATGTTGCCACTGAGCTCACTCGCGATTATGCGCCAGAGGCCACCCATTACCTTGATCGTATTCAAAAGGAATCAGGGCGCATGAATGAGTTGATTGGGCAGATTATTCATATTCAGTCGCTACAGTTACAACGCTATAACGCGCATCCTGAAGACTACGAATCGGTAGACATGCTGGCACTACTGGATGAGATTGGTCAGGACGTTTGCTTTGAATTTCAAGATAAGCACATCGAATGGCGCTGCCAGGCGGCGAGCTATCAGCTCGACAATAAAGCGCTGACTTCTAGTATGGCTAAAGGCAGCTATAACAGTGCTCTTATGGTACTAGGTAACAGAGATCAACTGCACAGTGCTTTTGAGAACATCATTCGCAATGCCTTTATCCATTCAGCACCACAGACCTTAGTCTGTGCTGAGATCCAATGCATTAGACAGCCCAATCAAGCCCCGATTCTAAAGACTAGTATCATTGACCAAGGTGGCGGTATAGCTGAAGCTGACTTGCAGCGTATATTTCAACCTTTTGTACGCTTAGATGTATCTAGACAACGCCCAAAGAATACCCAAGACACTGCTAACAGCAACAGCCTAGGTAAAGCTAAGACTAGCAGCCCTGTCGGCGGTTATGGTTTAGGCTTAGCTATTGCCCAAGCCATTGTGGCAGCTCATGAAGGCCAAATCGACGCTCGCAACCGTCAAGATGGCCTCAAAGGCTTAGTTATAGAAGTGAGCTTGCAGCTGCGGTAGCTGTTCGAACTATCAGAACCAACCCTCTTCCAAAAGAGGGATGGTATTGCTGAGTTGAAATTCAGTATATAAGTTAAGAAACACTTTTGGGTCTTCAATATTATCGAGCAATTCGCGCTTATTGAGTGCTACAAACATAGCCAGCGCATAAGCAGCACTATGGATAGATTTTTTGGGATTGAACTCAAGATCAGTAAAGCCTTGATATTGCATAATCTGCTCATGCAGCTGCGGATTTTGTTTTAGGGCGTTCACATATAACCAATCATAAAACGCCGTTAATGGCTCTATGTCCCACTCTACACCGAAATAGTTATAACCAATGATTTCACCGGAAGTTATTAAGCGCTCGTCTTTTTTGGCTTGTCTGGGTGGAGCATTTAGCAAGTCGCTATAGGGGCCACCGTGCTCAAAAACCTTACTGCTTTGCAAAGCATTCTCAACACTATACTGTTGACCATCGTACTCATTGGCTAGCTGTAAGCTAAAAGGACTTAGCGCAAAACTTAATTTATTACCAGATTTGCTAGATAGCTCTAATACTTGTTTAAAGCCATACTTTTTGCGAATAACTTGATGCAGGTCATGGATGGATTTTTTCTTTTGCGCGCTTGAGAATCCCACATGCCGCTCAAACCTAACCATGTCGGTTTTTACCAAATTATCACTATTGACTTTGGGCATGAATACCGGTCTGTATTCCACCGGGTTTTGGGTTAGTTCCGCAGGGTTGTGTCTTTGTTCCATAGCGATGTGCCTTATATCGATATTATTGTATAACAGTTATTTTATGGCGGGCTTGGCATAGTTCGGTATAGATATCCTGTAAATAAGCAGGTATCTACCTACCCAGTCACCTTATGATCGTCACCTTAGAAGTATTGACTAATTATAGGCTATGGTAGCCTGTCTGGCTATCCGCGCATACCTACTTAAAGTCCACTTTGACGAGATTATACTGTGCTAAAGAGTCTATGCTGAAGAATCTGTAGCGATAAGCTCAATGGGATAACTAGCTTGAAAACTCTGGGATGAGGAGTTTACCATGATTAAGAAAATCGCAAGCTACCGTATGGCACTTAAAGTAGCCACTGTTGCAGAATACATTAGATAAAAGATAACAAGCTTGGCCTGTAGATTTGAGTGCTTTAATGGTTGTGAAATATGCGGGGCGTGGGTTATTCATCTTTAATAGTTGGCTTTGTGCCTAACTCAAGCACAGCTTTCGCCTTGCACTCGGACAAAGCAGTGCTTTGTTTTCTCCTCGCTCAACCTCGGTAGGGGCAGATATGATTTTATATTTGATCAGTGCTATGCTATTTTATTTTTTAAAATGTTGGGAGTCGCTAGCTCCTTTCAACCTACGTGCTAATTATTTATTTGCTAGATTTCATTTAACGGGTATTAATGTTCAAAGGCTTCCAATTATCAATTATGTTTGTTAAAAAGTCTTCATGTTCTGGGTGAAGCTCTATAAATCGTTTACAAGCTTTCTTGGCATAATCAAAACTAACCTGTTCTTTTACATAAACTTTTGTATCTGGGCTATCGAATCCTATTTCAAAACAAACTCCATCAAAAACATCGTCAGGATAAGGACTGCTTAAATCAGGATAATACCACCAACAGCCCTCTACACCTGCACTATCATAATAGACTAAAATCGCAAAGATAGACTCTAAAAATACTCCATCAGCATAAAGTATGCTGAAACAACCTTGAATGGTTAGATCTAAACCTTTTACGATACAATGCCGCCAATCATAGAAATAATATAGGTTATGTGAATTTTTGGGTTTGTAATAAAAATTACTGGACATTAGGCCTTTTCTTCATCGGTCAAATACCAAATCATAAATTCATAGAAGCTATCCCAGTGTGGCAATGTGCCATTAGCTAGCTGCTGTTGCTGACCCATCTGGAAATCCCATACACTGTCATCTTCTATATTATATAAATAACCGCCTTCACCTTCACCTGTACTAAATAAAATGTAATTCTCAGGTATATCCCAAACTTCATGTGCGAATTTTACTCTAGGAATGAAACTTCTTGTCGGTAGAGGATCAACTATTTCACTTGCGCCATAACGGCAGTTTAAAGACCTTAAAAAATATTTTGTATACAATTTAAAAAAACCACTATTTTTTTGAACGCCAAACTCTATAAGAATGGCTTTTGTTTCTTGGACACGTTCAATTTTCTTTTCTATTACAGGATAATCCTGCTTAGATAGTAACTTTTCTACTATGTTGAATGAGTTCATATTATTTTCCTTGCAATTGGTTTAAGCGATCTTTCCAATACTGACCTTTATCTTTGTCAAAAGTATTGCGATTAACTGGATAATCTGGATGACTCTGAGGTGAATATGGATGCACCGCTTGTCTACCAGTTTGATTAGTGAGACTTGAATGAGTTGATTTAGAAGTTTCGAATAAAGCACCGCGACCATCTTCGCGTGAATGGTGAAGCTGAACTTGCTCATACTGACCATTTTTCAGTACATACGGTGATCCACCTTGTTTCATTAAATCAGCATTCGTAGTTAAATTATCCCCATCAGTTTTGAAAGGCTAGGCTTTTAAATCAATTCAAAACTATCATCTCAAACAAGTAAGAAGGCAATAATACTTAATGTGTATTATTACCTCTTTCAAGATCACTTCTAAGTATATTTAAGAGTATCTATTGATACTCTTTACTAGCTTCTAATGCTCGTTCAATAAAGTCTTGTTTGATATAAACAGAAAATGTCATTTTATTACCTTGCTTAAAGTTTTCTAAATATTCATCTAGCTGTGCTGTCTGCCCTGTAATGGCTAAAGCCGCTAGATGATATAGCGGATAAATTCCTTTTGTATCAAATGGAATCTCACTGTATCTCAGTAAACCTGCTTCAATATCCTGCTCCTGTGCCCACATTTCAATTTCTTTAAGATATTTTTCGATAACTTCTATTGTTGGATTGTTAGTATAGATAGATTGTTGTTTATTTCTAATAATACCAGAATGTACTATTCTTCTCGGTTTTTTATTCTCAAAAATGTATTCAACCAAAATGCTAAAGTCTTTAGTACTTACACTTGGCATCATGATTACCTGATATTTTTCTATTAATTTTTTAATACCAGGTATGACTTGAATTTGTCTATCTGGTAATTGCTTATAAGCACAGTCATCAATGCCTTTGCGTATTATCCAACCATTATCTATTAGAATGTTATATAGTTCTATTTTAGTCATTGTCTAATCCTTATCACTTACCTTTAAGCTCAGGTAGTGGCAAAGTCATAAACTGCGTCATACCATGCTCAAAGTCTCGTTCTAATTTATCTATATTATTGACTTCATCAAGCTCCAGAACTTTTTGCTTTAACAAATCAAAACAGGATCTGACCCCTTCGGCAATGTAAGAACGTAACTCTACATCGGTTTTATTCTGCCAGCGCTCTTGTGGAATGGCGAAGTCGATGGTGTAAACATTTCTACTGGCTGACTTTTGCAAAAATTCTGCACCTTCCGATCCAAAGTCTTGATGTTTACCACTCACTCTAAAAACAATGGATAAAAAGAGTAAAGTTTTAAAATAATCACTCCCGTCTTGCTTTTGGTAAAATATTTTGTTTAACAAAATATGATAAGAACCTATTGCTTTGTCAGCTTGAGTACTGCCACATTGAGCACCAAATTGAATCATATACATTGTTATACTCCTTAATCGTCAGCATTGTTTTTTATATGTGGTGGCACATAGTTAGGGTCGTAGTTGGGATGAGAGGGATCACGTTTTCCCGCCCATGACTCTTTATTGTCAGGTCCTGGGTTGCGTTCAGTTATATTGCGCTCTATTTGAGCAGCTTCATTTCGCGGACGCTCGCCGATTACTCTAACTCTTCCACCATCAATTTCAGCATCTGTGTATCTAGTATTAGCGTTTTGCGAAATGCCCGTTTTCAGGTAGTTCCCCTCAGCATCATACTTTTGATAAATTTCGGTAGGCTGATTGCCTAAAGTATTACCATGATCATTGGGTGAATTAACAGGTTGTTGTATGCCATTTTTATCAATAATATAAAAACCGCCACTATCACGCTGATAGATTTCTTCACCATTGTTATCAACCTTACCCGTACTGGTTAATCTTCCACCACTTGGACCTATGATACTGCCATCAAGGTTTTAGGTGTAAAGTGATTTATTAAAATGCATAAAGGGCGAGTTAATACTCGCCCTTTATTGGACTAATTATTTGTCCATTATATTTATTAGACTAACAAACCCTTTGGTTTCAACACTTAAATAACTTATTATTCGTGCAACATATCCATAAACTCTTCAAAAGAGTCTGCTACATGATTAACTACCATAGAAGTAGTACCATCTTCATTTTCTATGTGATCATCATGATACATTAATACTACTTTAGGATTATCACCTGTTGGATCGTCTCGATAGTCAAGACAAACATAATCACCATTGGCACAAATTGCAAATGCTACTAAGTGAGGTACTCCTGCATACTTAGGGTCTGATACATATTGTTCAGCAAGAATATTTTCGACCTCACTATTATCAAAACTTAAAAAGTTAACATCTCTTTCATCTACTTCCCCATATACATTAGTAAAATCAAAAATGTTATTATATAGACGCATTCCGTCATGTTTTATAACTATTTTCTTGTATAACCTTGGAAACAAATAATTTAATTTTTTTTCTACAGTACCAAAAACTTCCTTAGGGAGAATACCGTTATCTCTATAAATTTTTAACTGCATAATTATCTCCCATTTTTCATTGAGTTCTGTCCCGTATGTGGGACTGCTCGTGATTTATGAATCTCAAAAGGCACAAGTTGCATATTACTGAGAGAAGATTGAGCATTATGATGCCAAGTGTATCTTTCTATTTTTTTCTTACTAGATCTCATGTCTTTTAATTGCTGTTCTGTAAACTTATCGGTGTTGGTTGCCCATCCATTACCTGACCCTTTGATACTACCATCGGAATTTTGGGTGTAAAGTGCTTTATTAAAATGCATAAAGGGCGAGTTAATACTCGCCTTTTATTGGATTAATTATTTGTCCAGTATATTTATTAGACTAACAAATCCTTTGGTTTTAACCCTTAAATAACTTACTATTCGTGCAACATATCCATAAACTCTTCAAAAGAGTCTGCTACATGATTAATAGTCGCATAACTGCTTCCATCGTCTTCTTCCTGATAATCATCATGGTAAACAAGAACAACCTTGGGACTATTACCTTTTGGATTATCTCTATAATCAAAGCATATATTATCGCCGTTAGCACATATACCAAATGCAACTAGGTTCGGAGTTCCATAATGCAAAGGATTAGAAACATACTGAGATTCATAAATATTTTCTGACTCTTCTTCTTTTAGACTCAAAAAGTTAACATCTCTTTCATCAGATTGACCATAAACATTAATAAAGTCAAAGATATCTTTTATCACTCTCAATCCATCATGATTTTTAATAATTTCTCTATAGGCATCTGGAAGACTATAATTAAGAAAACTCTCTAAGGCTTCTATTGCATCAATATTGTTTTTTCCCTTATCTCTATAAACTCCGAAATTCATATTTACTTCCCCTTTTTTAGTGAGTTTTGTCCTGAGTGTGGAGCAGTTTTTCTATCATGGAACTTCTCTGGCACTAGTTGCATTGTATTAGGTGATGATTGTGCATTATGGTGCCAAGTAAAACCTTCAACTTTACTTTTACCAGATTTTAAGTCATTCAATTGTTCTTGAGAAAAATTCCTTTTAGCTACAGGATTATCTTTAATCGACTCCCACATATCTTTGGAGGCTTGTTTCATTTGACCCGTATATTTATTAGACTAACAAGTCCTTTGGTTTCAACCCTTAAATAACTTACTATTCGTGTAACATCTCCATAAACTCTTCAAAAGAGTCTGCTACATGATTAATCACCATGTGACTACTGCCATCTTCATAATCCACGAAATCATCGTGATAGACTAAAACCACTTTTGGATTATCTGTGATGGGGTTATGCCTGTAATCAAAGCATACATAATCACCATTGCCACATATTGCAAAAGTTACTAAGTTTGGTGTACCAAAATGTTCAGCTTCAGAAATATACTGTTCGTTCAAAATGTTAGCTCGTTCACTTTGAGTATTATAGCTACAGAAATTAACATCTCTTTCATCTCCATTACCATATATATATTAATAAATTTAAAAGTATCTTCAATAGGAGTTAGCGCATCATATTTAGACACAATATCTATGTAAGATTCTGGGAATTTATAACCAATTTTTTTTTCAGACTCTAAAATCATTGATAGCGAAACTGCGGGATCGAACCATCGGGCTTTAATTGTTTTCATAATCTATTTACCATCTTTTAATGGATTTTGACCAGTGTGTGGAACAGACTTTGACTTGTGAATGTCATATGGAATCAACTGTATGTTACTAGGTGAGGACTGTGGATTATGATGCCAAGTATAACCATCTATTTGTTTTGATCCAGATTGAATTTGCGATAATTGCTTGCTACTAAACTTACTTTTAGCTACAGGATCATCTTTAATCGACTCCCACATATCTTTGGAGGCTTGTTTCATTTGACCAGTATATTTATTAGACTAATAAATCCTTTGGTTTCAACCCTTAAATAACTTACTATTCGTGTAACATCTCCATAAACTCTTCAAAAGAGTGTGCAACATGATTAATCACCATGTGACTATTGCAATCTTCATAATCCACGAAATTATCGTGATAGACTAAAACTACTTTTGAATTATCTGTCATGGGATTATGCCTGTAATCGAAGCATACATAATCACCATTGCCACATATTCCGAATACAATAAGATGCTTTATTCCATAATTATCAATTTCACAAACATTTTTTTGGAAATCAAGAATATTACCGTTTTCATGGTTTTTCTTCAAACTAATAAAATTAATATCTCTATCATCCTTAGTGCCATAAATATTAATAAAGTCAAAAATATTGTCTTCTAATTGTAAAGCGTCATATTTTTGAACCAATTCAACATATTTAATAGGAAATTTATAAAGCAATAAATTTTCAATCTCTGATATTTGATTCAGAGAATTAGATCCATTTTCATCGAATATATTCATTACTTGCTCTCTTTTAAAAAATTATGACCTGTGTGAACCACCCCGAGATTGTCGGAGACTTAATATTCTGAGAGAATACGACAATGAAAAGACAAACCTACACTCCCGAGATTAAAGAACGCGCCGTTCGTATGCTGATTGAAGCAGCAAACGACTATCCCTCCACCTGGTCAGCCATTCAAGCCATTGCCCCTAAGATTGGCTGCACGCCTGAAACCTTACGATCATGGCATAAAAAACACATCGATAAAACTATTTCTGCCTTAGTGCAAGCGCAAAGTGACAAAGAGCGCATCAAAGCGCTTGAACGCGAGAATGAAGAGCTTAAGCAAGCCAACGAAATTATCTGTAAGGCTGCCGCTTTTTTCGCCCAAGCGGAGCTCGACCGCTGACTAAAATCATGATTCAATTCATCGACGACAATAAACATCTTTATGGGGCCCTAGCCATCTGTAGAGTATTACCGATTGCCCCGTCAACCTATCACCGTGCTAAAGAAATGGAGAGTTGCCCTGAAAAGCGTTCACTACGTCAGAAGCATGATGACTACTACCTTAGTGAAATCATACGCATCTGGCAGGACAGCAAATGCCGCTATGGTGTGCGTAAAATCTGGCAGCAGATGAAAACTGATGGATTAAAGGTTGCTCGTTGCACCGTAGAGCGTTTAATGAGACAGCATGGCTGACGCGTCTGTTGGCACTACGGGTGATTCTTATGACAATGCATTGGCTGAAACGGTCAATGGGCTTTACAAGTCTGAGGTGCTTCATTATTTAGAGCAGAACTGGACTGGTGTGAACGATGTTGAACTGGCAACCCTTGAGTGGGTGGCACTGCGAGCACAGCTCTTGTCTTGCGAAGCTAAATCGATAATTAATCGATTTTTAACGCTTCTCAGGTTTAATAAAACCCGTTTACATAGCACGATTGGATATGTGTCACCCTTTGAGTTTGAAAAGCGGTATTATGATAATTTAACCCTGTCAGGCATTGCTGCCTGACTCAAATAAATCATTCTCCGATAAAGTCGGGGCGGTTCAATAACGTCTATTTGATTTATCGTGAAGTTAGAATAATTTCTCTTTATAATATGAAAAGAACTACGATACCTTGAGTATTGTAGCTCTTAAATTATGCTATAGAGTTTGGTTCGATACTAAAATATTTTCTGATCTCATAAGTCTCTTTCGAAGAGACATTTATGCCATTTTGCGTAAGCAGAGGCTCAACAGATAGCAACAGCTTATGTAAGAGGATTAGCTAAAAGACCATTGTAAGAGTTAACATACTGAATATTAGACAAGTTTGGAATATAAAAATAGGATATGTGATGTTTATTATCCACAGCTTAATCTTAATCTTATAAATGATAAAATATAAGGAAAGCCCCCAGATTAAATAAATTATTACTCTTAATGTTTTAAGATAATAATATTCTATTGGATACATTCCATAATTGAAGTAGTAAGTAAATGCCAAGTCTACTTTTGAAATATCATATCCGACATACCAGCTTGTCCATGACTCTAAATAATTTGTGCCTAAAAATCCTAATATAGCCATAATAGTAAGTAGAAAATAAAGAGTTTTTAGTACTTTAATTTTCTTCATCTTTTTACCCTTGGCATCATCTCAGGTGTAATATTCTTATATCCCATTTGTTTCATTGCATACGCCCATCTATCTTTAGGATTATTTAAGTCCTTTTTAGTGAAGGGAGCCATTCGTAAAGCTTTACCACCTATTTTATCAAAATTATACTTATCCGGTAACACTGTCTCTTATTTAGTAACCTCAATTGTTATTATTCTTAACGTGTGGCGGTACATAGTTAGGGTGATAATTGGGATGTGAGGGATCGCGTTTATTCTTGCGCTTTCAATGAACCAAAAAATCTTAGTAAATACTATACGGTTTTTCTGAAAAAAACTCCTCATTAGATATGAGAAATTTTTTAATAATGTTAATTAATTGTTGAGAAGACGACTCTTCAGATAAAATACTCATGTCATCTTTAAATTTTTCAAACTCTAGTTTATTAATATTAACCATTTTTACTTTTTATCATGAACGCCAAGCGATTAGTCTATCAATAATTTCAATACATTCCTCTTGAGGTAATATGAATTCATCCATATCCATTGCTATTAAGCTGTGCAGATCACTCTGAAGTTCATAAGGTATCTCGTTAGAATAATCAAGCAAAAATTTCATAGCTTGTATTGATACCTTAGTAGGTTGGTAGTCGGCCAATATCTGTTTTCTCAATTCTAGCAATTCAGTTTTTATAAGTTCATCCATATCTTCACCTTAGATTTATACATTATAAATACAATTTAACTTAGTGACCTAATTGCTTACCTGTCGATGGATAATGTTGCCCAGTTACCTGCTGTCCATTGATTTTGGATTCACTCTGATAACTTCACCTTTATGATTGTAACTTTCCATCCACTGTCTAACATAGCCTGTTTTGGGGTTATGCTCAGTCACAAAAGATGCTCCTCTAGTATTACCTGATGTACTTGCGGGCTTCTCTTGTGCGTAATATCTTATACGCCCGTCAGGTAATGTTCTACTTTTAATTGCTGTGTTTTGAGCTGTTTGAAGCGCTGAAAGTTTTGATTTTAACGCGGCTTGAGCATTTGCATTCGTAGCATTTTTAGTAGGGGAAGTAGCCACTTTTACAGGAAGATTTGAACCTATATTTGCAGAGGGTAAGTCAGAAGCCGCATTTTTGCTAGCGATTCGACTCGCATTTAACTGAGCAAGCTGTTTAGCCGTATAGTTTGTAACTTTTCCACTTTTACTGGTTATTTTAATGCCACTGCTTGTTATTTTAACCGTTAGTCCAGCAGCTGCACCTACTGGACTGTCTAATAAAGGTCTAAAAATATGTATCGCAGCATCTTCTACATCGAATCCTAGTGTAGCAGACATACTTTCTACAAATTTATCAAAATCTTTCTTTGTTATAGGTCGAGTTTTAGTTCCCCATACATTTGTTATTTCATCTATTTCATGGGGAAGTAATACATTTTCTAGTCCATTATCCTCAACCGCCACCTTAGCGGTCTCACCCGCATTCACTGCATCAGTCACATTACCTGTGCTCGCACCAATGACCGTGCCTGTAATGCTGGTAATACTACTGATAGTATCCTTCTGCTCAGCGGTTAGCTCACTAGGGTCTTCCGTCTGATACAGGTATTTAGACAATAGCGGTGCGGTGGCTTCTCCAGCCGCCGCTGATAATCCCCCTGTCAAGGCATCATTGCCTGTGGCATAGCTTACTGCTGCTCCTAATATGGTATGCGCTAATAGATGCTTTGGACTGCCCTCACCTGCTAGTTCTGTATTGTTATTCTTCTTATTTATATAGTCATTTTCTTTAAACGCTTGACCAATCTTATAGGAGATTTGTGGACTAACCGCTTTAGCCACATAACCTACTGCCCATTTATCCGCTTCGTCTACTTTGCCTTGTCCAATAAGAGCTAGTTGTCTATTAACCGCAAAGTCCCCAACCGCCTTTGGCGCTTCCTTGCCGAACTCTTTAGTAATCTGATTCTGCGCTTGCAGCTCCTCAGCAACCTAATTGGCATCAAACACACTCTCAAGCTTACCCGCAAGTGCTTGGCGATTGTCCGTAGTAAGAATACCTTGCTCGTCGTTATAACCACTAACACCGCCTTTGGTGATACTGCTGTCGCTATCACCGTCTGTGCCGTAGCCAAGACCATTCATACCAGCTTGCGGTTTATCTTTGATCTTACCAATACTTAAACCAGCAGAGATCGCATCGCCGTCATAACTTGTGGTGTTTACGATGTCGGTTGAGGTGACGCCTTGTTTAAAGACGATATTGCTCTTGCCATTGGCTTGTGCTTCCTCTGATGTGGTAAACACAGCGCCTTTGAAGTTACCTTTGCCTTCAACGATTAGATCGGCTTCATTGGCGAAGAGGCCTGTTTGTTGCCCAACAATTTTAGAATCCGCATTGATATCAGTCTTAGCACCATTGACAGAGAGGCTGGAGCCTTTACCGTTACCCATGAGGTCAACATCAAGGTTAAAGCCTGCGCTCTTTTGATTACTGTCATAGGAGTGAGTATCTTGTGGACTCTCTAAGGTCACATTGCCGCCGATAAAGCCTTGGACTTTATCCGTGTTAAAGACCACGCCTTTACCGTTGAGATCGTTACCAATATCAAAGGTGGTGGTGCCACCGACATTGACTTGAGCATTGGCATAAGTCACTGAATCGCTATTAGCATAGCCTTTACCACGACTGGCACTGGCAGTGATACCACCACTACCTGAGGTATCGGCATAAGCTCCAATCGCGGTACTTGAGCTTTTGTTAGTGCTACGGGTATTACTGTTTTGCGCCACGCCGTTTAGGTTAAAGTCGTTGTCGGCTTGGAATAGGGCGTTGTTAGTAACGTCTAGATTGCTACCATTGATATTAATGTTGCTATCTACTCCTGCGCCGGTTGCAATCAGTGCTAAATTGTTGGTAGTGATGCTTGAGGCTTGGTTGACCTCAGTATAGCTTGAGCTATTAGACTGACTCTTTTGAGTGCCTACAGTGGCTTGAATGCGGGTGTTGCCAAGTCCTGATAGGCTGTCTGCATTAACACCGTTAGCCAGTCCTTGTGCGGCTTTGTTAGCCTCTTTTGCCAATGCGGTTACTTTCAAAGCACCTGCCGCAAAGGTGGTGTTGCCGCCGACATTGGCGACAAAGGTGGTGAGTGGGTTTCCATCAGCATCTGTCTGTCCCTTGAGACCATTACCAACATAGATGCTGGCAGTTTGACTGATGCCTGTGCGGGTTAAAGAAAAATAAGAATGAGATAAATAAAAAACATGGCCTGTAGATTTGAGTTTTTTAATAGTCGTGAAATATGCTGATCATGGGCAATCTATTTTTAAGGGTTAGGTTTATGCCTCGTCCCTCGGCAGGGTCAGATACAGCTTTACAGTTAGGCAAAGTAATCTCGTTGAACATCTTTAAAATGCTGGGTGTCGCAAGCTCCACCCAGCCTACGTGCTGCCTTTAAGCTCAGGTAGTGGCAAAGTCATAAACTGCGTCATACCATGCTCAAAGTCACGCTCTAATTTATATTCATCTATGACTTCATCAATTTCTATTACTTTTTCCTTTAGTAATTCAAAGCAGGTTCTGACTCCTTCAGCAATATAAGAACGTAACTCTAAGTCAGTTTTGTTTTGCCATCGCTCTTGTGGAATGACTAAATCAATGGTATAGACGTTTCGACCGTCTGACTTTTGTAGAAATTCTGCTCCTTCAGACTCAAAGTCTTGATGTTTACCACTAACTCTAAAAACAATGGATAAGAAGAGCAAGTTTTTAAAATAATCACTAGTATCTTGTTTCTGGTAAAATATTTTGTTTAGTAGCACATGATAGGGACTTATTGCTTTACCAGCCTGATTGCTACCAGAATGAACACCAATTTGAATCATATACATAACTTATCTCCCTTATTTATTAACCTCAATCGTTATTATTTTTAATGTGTGGCGGTACATAGTTAGGGTCATAATTGGGATGTGAGGGATCGCGTTTTCCTGCCCATGACTCTTTATTGTCAGGTCCTGGGTTGCGTTCGGTTATATTTCGCTCTGTCTGTACAGCTTTATTTCGTGGACGCTCACCAATGACACGAACCTCACCGCCGTCAATTTCAGCATCTGTGTATCTAGTATTAGCATTTTGCGAAATACCCGTTTTCAGGTAGTTCCCCTCAGCATCATACTTTTGGTAAATTTCGGTAGGCTGATTGCCTAACGTATTACCATGCTCATTGGGTGAATTAACAGGTTGTTGTATGCCATTTTTATCAATAATATAAAAACCGCCACTATCACGCTGAGAGATTTCTTCACCATTGTTATCAACCTTACCCGTACTGGTTAATCTTCCACCACTTGGACCTGTGATACTACCATCAGGATTATTGGTATAGCTGCCTTCTTTAGCATCACCAATCGCTAATATCGCACCACCAGTTTCAGCTGCACCAAGCTTATTGCCATCAGGTTTTCCAGTAATCGTGGTTGCACCGTCTATATCAGGAGTAGGAGATCGGGCAGATTTATTCTAAATATCGGTTACACATAATTCTGGATAGTCATTAGCAATAATGTTACTCAGCAGTGTGAAAGCCATCTTTTCATAGATATCTACTGAAAAACTGTCAGAAGATACAAACTCAATATCTGTTATATAAAATTCTAATTTATACTTGTCTTTTATTCTACTTAAAGCCTTTTCCACCTGAACCAAAATAAGATCTGAGTCTATATTGCAATCCACAACTTTATTTTCTAGGTTTCTAAATATAATTTTATTTTTCTTATCACCAAATTTTATTGATAAATAATTATTTTTATTGCCTGTCATATTAACTACAATATATCTATCATTCTTTTTGAAAATTTTCATTCATCTATCTCCCATGGATTACCACTCCATTTCTGTTCTGCTGCATCATGCGACTCCGTATATCCAGCACTATTCTTATTTTCATACCATCTTTCTGCAGTTTCGGTGTTTGTCAACATAGTTGTCACCAATTTACCAACTAAGCGACTCTCATTTCATCAATTGATTTAGGCTCTTTTAACGGGTTCAATGTCGTTGGAGGGACGGGCTTACAGTTTCTCACTTCGCGCGATCCCCAACGCGTAGGATTTAGTGTTTTAGCATCCTCCATCGTCTGCTTACGCTTCGCTAAGATAACTTTATCATCACCAGTATGGCGCTCATTAGGCGTCACAAAGCGAAGCTGACTGTGCTTATGCTCAGTATTGTACCAATGCGTAAACTCAAGCACCCAGGCCCTTGCCTGATCAAGGCTATTTCAGAGTGCAGAACCACCCCTGAATGCAGGCACTTCTCTTTAATTAAAGTGCGTTGTAACAGACGAGCGGCAAGCTCTCCTGACTCGTGATCATACAACAGAATACTTGGCAGGGTCCTGTGGCGGTAAATGACTGCGGTGCACTATAGGCACGTGGTGCAAGGCTACGTCCTCTATGACTTAGTTGACTATGTGCTTTAAGCACTCGGTAAAAGGTGGATTCTGAAGCATGGTAGACACCTTCATCGAGCAAGGAGGGGACGATTTGCGTCGGTGGTAGGCTTGCAAAGCGCGGCTCGTTACAGACAGCGATAATGGCTGCTGTTTCATCGCCCGTGAGCTTATTACTTGGCATAGGACGCAAAGCTTCAGCACGCTTGTCATGACGGATTTGCCCCTCTTGATACCACCGCCTATAGGTACGCACACTAATGCTGGCCTCGGCACAAGCAGGCGGTAGCCTTGCCCCTGAATCGTTGGCTTCTTGAATAAGGGTGATGATTTGCTTACGCTGTGGCAGTGAGGTTAGTCGTCCTCGTTTTTGTCCGTCTCCCAGAGCGCATTTAGCTTTTTTCTGAGCACCAGTAAGGCCGCTGTTTCGGCTAGGGCTTTTTCCTTACGATTCAGCTCACGCTCTAGTTTTTTAATCTTTTTAAGGTCTGCTTGATGTTGACGCTTATCGGTTAGGCTTTGCTGCTGAGCTTTATTGAATCCTGATAGCGCTCCTGCTCGCCATGCTTTGATTTGTTCAACGTATAGCCCTTTGCTACGGCAGTATTCGCTAAGCTCGCTCTCTGATAGTCCGCTGGTCTCTATGATGGTGGCAAGTTTGGCTTCACTTGACCAGTTGTCAGGGGTGTTCTTATTTCCAGGCATGGGCTGTCCTTGGTCGCGGGCTTTATTACGCCAATTATACAGGGTCTGTAATCCTATACCTTCAATTCTGGCAACTTCTGCTACGCTCTTGTTCATCGGTGGCGATAGTTTGCTTAATATGATTTGTTTTCTCTCCTCACTGTATCTTGACATCTTTATTCCTTGTCGCCCCCTCTAGATTATTTTAGGGGTGACAACTATCGTGACATAGGGGGAGGGTCACTACTACCATAGAGAAATTTAGATAAGAGAGGTGCGGTTGCTTCCCCTGAACCAGCCGAGATACCACCCGTCAATGCATCGTTACCTGTCGCATAGCTGATAGCTGCACCTAAAATACCTTGAGCTAAAATATGAGCCGCACTACCTTGTTCTGATCGATCACCACCATCTATACTATTGATGGCTTCATTGGCTTTAAAATAGGTTCCAATTTGACTAGTGATAAATGGACTTGCAGCTTTCGCCACATAACCTGTAACGCCATTAGTATTCGGTCCGTAAATAGCGCCAGAGACAGCGTCAAACAGTAACCCTTGTTTTTGAACTTTATCTGCTTGCAGTAGCAAATTATCTCTATCAACTGTATTTCCTAACTGATCTTGTTCTTCAGCCTCTTCTCTTAAACCCTTCTCCTTCTTATTAAGCTCCGTCTTAATCTTACGACGCTCTTGATCAAAAGCTTGTGTAATTTCAACCTGCGCTCCCAGCTCCTCATTGACTCGGGTTTCATCAAATACATTCTCAAGCGCCCCTGCATACTCCTCTCGATTATCAGTGGTGATGCCACTGTTACCCGCAATACCTGTAATACCTGCACGGGTGGTACTGCTATCACTGTCGCTATCAGTGCCATAGCCCAAACCATTAGTATTGCCTTGAGGTTTGTTATTCGTCATACCAAGACTGATGCCAACTTGTATTGCACTGCCCTTATGGCTACTGGTGTTCTCTATATCTCGAGTGGTAATGCCGCCTTTACTGACATAGTTGTTCAGTCCTGCTGCTAGTGCTGCATCAGTAGTGGTAATCGCGCCACCAATAAGATCGGTCTTACCATCTACGGTGAGATCAAAGCCACCATCGCCTGTAAAGATACCCGACTGCTGACCCACGCCTTTATAGTCAGCATTGATATTGGTCTTGCCACCATTCAACGATAGACTTGAGCCTGCGCCCTCTAGAGCGATATCAGCGGTAAAGCCGATATTCTTTTGGTTGCTGTCGTAGGTTGCGGTGTCTTGTAGCGATTCAATATTGACGTCGCCAAGGATTTGGCCTTGGGCTTTATTGGTGTTGATGACCCCGCCTTTGATATTGACATCATTACCAATGTTAAAGGTGGTGGTGCCACCGACGTTGACTTGGCTATCGGCATAAGTGACTGAGTCGCTGTTGGCATAGCCTTTGCTGGCACTGGCGGTGATACCGACACCGCTACCTGTTGATGCATAGCCCCCAATAGCCGCACTTGAGCTTGAGTTATCACTACGAGTATTGCTGTTTTGTGCCACGGCGTTAATATTTAAGTTGTTATCCGCTTGGAACAGCGCGTCATTGGTGACGTTAAGATTACTGCCATTGATGTTGATGTTGCTATCGGTGCCACCGCCGGTTGCAATAAGGGCTAGGTTATTAGTAGTGATGTTTGAGGCGTGGTTGACCTCTGTGTCGCTTGAGCTGTTTGATTGGCTCTTTTGAGTGCCTACAGTGGCTTGGATACGGGTGTTGCCGAAGCTTGATGCACCCTGCAAAGAGTCACTTGCTTGTTTGGCAACGGCTTTGGCTTTTAAAGTGCCTGCTATGGACAAATGAAAATATAAGAAGGATGGCCTATAGATTTGGGTTCTTTAAAGGTCGTGAAATATGCGGGGCATGAGTTACTGTTCTTTATTGGTTAGGTTTGTGCCTTGTCCCTCAGCAAAAGCTAATATAGCTTTACAGTTAAGTAAAATAATCTCATTGAATATCTTTAAGATTCTGAGTGCCTTAAGCTTTAATAAACCTACACGCTTTGCAGGTCTCACTTCTATGATTCATCAATCAGGAACTTCTATTGAAAAGAAACCTCGTATCTCTAAGATTGGGCACTCTGAAATCCGAAAAGTGCTTTATATGCCTGCTATGGGGTTCTCGTTTGGTAAATATAAAGAGGGTGCTTACCAAAGCTTTGTCAGTCGTTTGGTCAATCATGGCAAACCGAAAATGGTGGTCATTGTTGCTTTAATGCGTAAGATATTAGCCATTGCCCAGGCAGTGCTGAAAAGTCAGCGACCTTTCGATGCTTCTTTACATTTTAATTGAGTCTTTAGGCTTGCTTTTTCTCATGGTATCTACGGGCTGCCTCCTATTAGCGGTAAGGTTTGACTTAATATTTAAAACTCCTCAATCAATTATCATTAACGCTTGCTATCAAAAAGGTTATTTTGTTTCTTAATTCTATTAGTACTTCATTTGCTTCAACTCTTTCATCAAAATTTTCCCTCCAAATGAAAAAGTCAGAAAAGCTACCGTTACCAGAATTCATAAAGCTGTAAGTGTCACCAACACTTTCAATAGTTGCTTTGGCATTTTCATCGTAATTTAGTGAATGCTGTATTCTATTTAGAATTACATCGATACCCCTTATAAAATTATTCTCGTTCTCTTGAATCAAAATTTTTCTTAATTCAATGAAATAATTATTTAATTCAATTAATCTATTTTTATTATTCATATTATTTTCCTAATGAATTTTCTGAAATTACTTCTACACCTTTTATAGTCCACGGTTTGTCAACATATATCTGTTCAACATTTCTACCACCCACATACACCCCTCCTTGATTAGCAACGGGACCTTTATAAATTGTAGTCCCTTTAGGTATTCTTATCGCGTATACAGATTCGATAGGTGATGACCCTGTCAAAGCACCACTGTTATCAATCCATTGAGGTTTAACTGCTAAATCGATTCGTACTTGAGCAATTGACTTAACAGGTTTTTCAGTAAACCATTGACCCAACGCGTTTTTCCCACCACCACCTTTTCCAGCCCTATACAACACTATATCTTTATCCAAAATAATAGAGTTATATTTACCACCTGCGAAATTCAGCGCTGGATTATCTTTTGGAATATTAGATACTTGTGATAATGGACCTGGATTCTCTATCATATTAAACTGGTAATTCTGATTTGTTCCTATTCCTTTTTCAGTCGCTTTGGCAACAGCTCCTTTAGCAGCTCTATTTTTAGCAATATTTGTAACCGTTTTAGCAGCTCCATATCCTAGGAGTGCATAATCCTCAGGATGTATCGGTGTTATAGCACCAGAGCCTACATTAGCTACTTGACTAGCAGCAGCTCTGGTTTGTGACTCTAACGCAGTTCCTAAATTTCTTCTTGGATCATTACTACGTAAGGAAGTTCCGCCGTTTGGAGGTGAAGGCGGGTAGGTATTCGTCAATAAAGTATTATTGTTATACTGATTACTATCAGCATTTAAGAAACCAATGTTGTTACCTTTATTATCAGTTATTTTATTGCCTTTACTATCTTTTAAATAAACTGATCCTTTAGCATTATTAGACATCTCATTAATTATAGCCTCAGCTTTATTATAATCTGCAAGATAAGTGTTTCCAAGCCCAGCCCCTAATTGATAGGAAGCACTAATGCCATTTCTTATGCCTTGCTCATACTGAGCATACTTTTTATTACCTTGAGCATCAACTTTTGCGTAGGCAGCACCGTAAAGTAGATTTAACCAGTATTCTTCTGAATCCTTGTTTCCTTTTGCTAGTATTTTGGCACGTGATTTTAGTGCTTTAATCTCACTCGGATGCAACTGTCTATTATTCGCATCCACATTAGTAGCAGTCACTGTACTTGAGGTGTCAAGTCCTGCTGCACTGCCAGCACCTAATAGCGTCAAACTAACCAAACCACTTGCTGTGCCACTAGCGATACTTTCGCTCATGCCTTTATCTACAAGTGCTTTCGCTATCTTCTCTTGGATATTATTAA
>NZ_JAGYWV010000011.1:63364-106914 GCF_019279065.1 Psychrobacter sp. BF1 | reverse complement strand
CGATAACGCCTTGGACTTTATCCGTGTTAAAGACCACGCCTTTACCGTTGAGATCGTTACCAATATTAAAGGTAGTGGTGCCACCGACGTTGACTTGGCTATCGGCATAAGTGACTGAGTCGCTGTTAGCAAACCCTTTGCCTTTATTGGTGTTAAGAAATGGAAAAAGCTACGATTCATGAGAGATTGTAGCTTTTGATTAAGTCTAGTTTTTTTTATATATTGCAAGCTCTATATAGACCACATACTAAAATATACTACTCGACATACGGAACATAGTTATCAAATTCCCAGTGAAAATATTTTGATAAACTAACCAATTGTTCATCTAAGCCTTTATTAAGAGTACTTTTTTTTACTAAGTCCTTGATAAAACAAAGTAAATCATGTTTATTAAATACTTCCATTACGAATATACCTTTCTCTCTGAAGTAAATATTTTTATTTTCAATAATAATCTTATCAGAACTTTTTTCGTAATCATTAACTAAGTTAAAATGATATATATCACTTCCAAGCTCATCACCTAATAGTAAGTTGATCATCAAATTAAAACCATCATAACCTTTTAATTCAAAATCAGCGAAGTCTTGATGATCTTCGAATGATATATATTGTAATGTAAGCATTTTTTAGTCCTTAATATTCAAATGTGCGTTTACGATAACAGATCTTTTCTCAGTTGGCTTAGCACCTATAGGCACTTTACTTCTGTCATAAATTATTTCAATCTGTTCAAAATTAGCTTGTACACCAGTTGTGTTATATTGAGAAGGTCTTTTTGTAGTTGGTGCTCTATAAACTCTCATGCCATCACTACTTACAAAGACATTTGCATCACTTTTACTAACTCGATAACCTGATCCTACCCAGGCTTTACCCATAGCTTCAGCTTCTGCTCGCGTTGCTGTACCCATACCTACGTTACCTTTATTTTTAGATACATTCCTCAACATTCCTGACATTCGAGCCATTTGTTGTATTTCTGCTTGACTAATTTGTCTTGAGGCGATAGACCCAGCACCAGAACCAATGAAACCGCTACCAACGAAAGCAACAAAATATGGATCTTGAATTCCGTCTTGCCAACCTTTTAGATAACCAGAGAAACTACCTTCCATTACTGACATCTGCATTTGATTTAATGCTTTAGGATTACCTTCCGTGAGGTTGCCCATATTTACAATATTTGCGATAAGGATAGGTGTCGCGTTCATAAAGTCCTGAATTTCATTCTTACGAACTATAAAATCAGTTTTTTTGGTTAACTTGTTATAAGCAGTGTATCCAATAGTATCTCCCTGTTTATTTACTACCTCAACTAATTGCCATTGGCCGTTACTCATCACCGTAGGGCGATACGTTGCTCCCTGCCCTCTAAATTCATCAATACACCTCGTCCAATTCAAGCATTGATCTTGAAGTTTATTTAAAGCATTTTCCTCAACTGCAACCTTGCTAGTCTCAGCCGCATTTACAGCATCTGTGACATTTCCTGTAGTCGCACCTACAGTTAAACCAACTAAGCTAGTAATGCTACTAATAACATCCTTTTGTTCAGCAGATAGTTCACTTGATTTTTTCTGATAAAGTAGATTAGATAATAGCGGTGCGGTGGCTTCACCTGCACTGGCTGACAAACCACCCGTTAAAGCATCATTGCCAGTAGCGTAGCTAACAGCTGCTCCTAGTAAAGCATGGGCTAGAATATGACCCGCTTGCTGTCCATTGGTCAGTCCATCCGTTTGATCAGCTTCTAGCCCTTTATAATACTGTCCAACCTTGAACGATACTGCTGGACTGACAGCTTTCGCCACATAACCTGTAACGCCATTAGTATTCGGTCCGTAAATAGCGCCAGAGACAGCGTCAAACAGTAACCCTTGTTTTTGAACTTTATCTGCTTGCAGTAGCAAATTATCTCTATCAACTGTATTTCCTAACTGATCTTGTTCTTCAGCCTCTTCTCTTAAACCCTGCTCCTTCTTATTAAGCTCCGTCTTAATCTTACGCCGCTCCTGATCAAAGGCTTGGGTGATCTCTACCTGCGCCCCCAGCTCCTCATTGACTCGGGTTTCATCAAACCCATTCTCAAGCGCCCTTGCATACTCCTCTCGATTGTCAGTGGTGATGCCACTGTTACCCGCGATACCAGTTATGCCCGCACGGGTAGTACTGCTATCATTATCACTATCCGTGCCATAACCTAAACCGTTAGTATTGCCTTGAGGCTTGTTATCCGTCATACCAAGACTGATGCCAACTTGAATAGCATCTCCGTCATAGCTACTGGTGTTCTCTATGTCTTGAGTAGTAATACCGCCTTTACTGACATACTTGTTTAGACCCAATTCTAGCGCTTTGTCTGTGGTGGTAATCGCACCACCTATCAGCGTGGTTTTACCACCAACTTCTAGATCAAAGCCACCGTCTCCTGTGAAGATGCCCGACTGCTGACCCACCGCTTTATAGTCGGCATTAATGTCAGTCTTACCACCATTGACAGATAGACTAGACCCTGCACCCTCTAAAGCCACATCAAGGGTAAAGCCGATATTCTTTTGATTACTGTCGTAGGTTGCGGTGTCTTGTAGCGATTCGATGTTGACGTCGCCAAGGATTTGGCCTTGGGCTTTATTGGTGTTGATGACCCCGCCTTTGATATTTACATCATTACCGATGTCGAAGGTAGTGGTACCACCGACGTTGACTTGGCTATCGGCATAAGTGACTGAGTCGCTGTTGGCATAGCCTTTGCCTTTGCTGGCACTGGCGGTGATACCGACACCGCTACCTGTTGATGCATAGCCCCCAATAGCCGCACTTGAGCTTGAGTTATCACTACGAGTATTGCTGTTTTGTGCCACGGCGTTAATATTTAAGTTGTTATCCGCTTGGAACAGCGCGTCATTGGTGACGTTAAGATTACTGCCATTGATGTTGATGTTGCTATCGGTGCCACCGCCGGTTGCAATAAGGGCTAGGTTATTGGTAGTGATGTTTGAGGCGTGGTTGACCTCAGTGTAGCTTGAGCTGTTTGATTGACTCTTTTGAGTGCCTATAGTGGCTTGGATACGGGTGTTGCCCACGCCTTTGAGATTGCCATCGAGTAGATCGTACCCCGCACTATTGGCCTCGGCAGCTAAGGCTTTTACCTTTAATAACCCAGCAGCACCTGCCATACCTTTCATACGTACGCTTTGGGTATTGCCACCAGCATCGACTAGGGCGTCAATGCTCTGAGCACTGTCAATCAGGCTGTTTGAAACTGACACCGTTAGACCGCTTTGTTTAAACGTCTCTTCGCTTTGATTGGTGTAGACATCTTTGACACTATCGATGTTGATCTGTTTGGCGCGGACAATAGTGTTGCCACGCTCCGTGGAATTGATGTCTTTGTCGCTATCAGCGCCCATACCAGCAATCAAGTTACTACCTGTTTGCTGGTATTTACCGCCTGCCGTGATGATGACGTTGCCGTCGATTGCGCCAACATTGCTGGCAGTATGGGTCAAGGAGGTGCTGGTGTTACTTTCATCGGTTTGCTGGCGACCAATAGTGATACTGGCGCCACCTGTGCTAAACATGCCTGACTTTTTCTCTTGCGAGATATTAGTTTTACTTGAGGTGTTCTGGGCGGCTAAGATGCTGACATCACCCTTAGTCGCAATAAGCTGAGTACCACGGTCACTGAGGGCGTTAGTGCCTGTGAGGCTGATGTTTTGTCCTGCTTGGATAAATACTTTATCACCCTCAATGTTGCTACTGATGGCGGTATCGCTTTCACTGTTAAAGCGCTCTTGGCTGGTTCTTTTACTTAAGAAGCCACTGCTGCTCATTTTACTGGCGGTTGAGAAGTCTGTGGTGGCACGGCCCTCTGTGAAGGTGACGTCATTGTCGGCAACGATACTGGTAGTGCCTGTTTGACTGTTTAGGGTAGTGGCAACGCCTGTGACGTTGTTACCTGCTACGGTTAAGTTGCCAAAGCTAGTAACATTACTACCGTTATCTTGGGTCTGACCATCAGTGTAGTAGTTATTGCCATCACCAATGGCACGAACCTCATTGCCTGTATTGATCGCATTGAATTTGACGTCGCCTTTCTCGGAGATGATTTGGGTGTTGCCACTCTTGTTACTGGCGACCCCTGCGGCAAAGACAACATCATTCTTGGCGGCAATGGATAAGGTGGTTAAGGCTTGACCATTCTCATCCACTTGTCCTTTGAGGCCATCGCCTACGCCAATTGATCCCACTTGGTCAATGCCTGTGCGCGTGGCACTACTTGCGCCAAGCTGATTGCTGGTGCTATAGGTACTACTGGCATTGGTGATGGTATTGGCTTTTAACCCTAGCGTATTATCGGCATAAATAGTAGCGCCGATGTTGCTAATTTTATCGTCAGCGGTGATTCTAGCATCAGCACCACTTAAGCGACCGCCATTGGTATTGTTGACGTTGTTAGCGTTTACGTTAAGGGTTTTATAACCGTCAATAAGTCCTTGATTGTTGAGGTCTTCCTTGAGATTAATATTGACTTGGGCTGCGGCAATAAAGCTACCATCACCTTTGATCGCGCCTTGCTTAGCTCGTACGTAGACTTTGGGGGCAAGCACTGTCTGTGTGCTACCATCGGCAAGCGTGACTTGTTGCTGCTCAAGCCAGACGATGTCACTAGTTAGATTAGCCACTTGGCTTGCTGTGAGGGCGATACCTGGACGTATATTTAGCGTTTGAGCAACACTGATGCCCGCATCCATAAGCCCTT
Organism: Psychrobacter sp. BF1; assembly: GCF_019279065.1. Taxonomy (NCBI): domain Bacteria; kingdom Pseudomonadati; phylum Pseudomonadota; class Gammaproteobacteria; order Moraxellales; family Moraxellaceae; genus Psychrobacter; species Psychrobacter sp. BF1. Next base: position 102,146 of record NZ_JAGYWV010000011.1, on the reverse strand, counting down.
TATACTGCTCGTCCTGATTACTATAGTCACCTAAGTAGTAGCGACCTGTGAGCATCATGATCTGGTCGCGGATATACTGCTGCTCGTAGTAGCCATCCCCCAAACGCTTTTGGGTAATGTTAGGGTCAAGCTTTAGGCGCTGTAGCATATAGTCTGAGGTTAGCCAGTTTTTATAGTTAGCAAAGGCAGGATCCGTCTCTACTAAGTAGCTATTGGTACTATCGGCATCGATAGTGTAGAGGCTGTTATTGGGCAGACTTGTCGCACCATCGACACTTCGAATCTCATCGCCTGATGGGGAGACAGCTACCGTAATTGAGCTATTGTTGGTGGGAGCAGCTCCGCCTTGTAGAGCTGATACTGCTGAGCTATTACCATCGATTTGATTATCAACGGCAATCGTATCTTGTACGGATGGGGATAGATCAGCAAACTCCTTAAATCGCGCTACTGGTAGCTTAATAGTGCTCTCTTGAGAGTCAGTAAAGGCTATTGAGTCATCATTATCACGTTGATGATAGCGCTTAAACCCGCCGCGCCACCGTGACTCACTAAACTGACTAGTACCATTTTGAATAACTAATAGTTTGCCTTCACCATCTAGCTGCTCAAGGGTACTGTTACTTTCATCAAAGTCAATACGACCCCCTGCTAGAATTTGGCTTTTGTCATTGAGGACATAATCAGCATCCAGCGTCATATTACCACCAGCAATGATCTGCGCTGGGGCTGAGTCTAGCACTACGCTTTGTCTTTGACGCTCATTAACTATAATTTTTGTCCAAGCTCTAATCTCAACACGTCCATAACCTTCGTTATAAGCGCGTACCGCATTATCTAGTGCTTCATACTTTTCACTATCTTGCTCCTCCCAACTGTTAAGCTCAGCACCATAAGCTTGCAAGGCAGTATCATACTCTTTTTGCTGCTGCTTATATTGCTCAAGCGCACTATTGTACGCACTGCAAGCTGCACTGGCAGGATCACTACAGCTCTCTTGACCTGTAGGCGGCGTAGGCTTAGTAAGGGTAGGCTCAGGTGGCGCTTCTCTATTGGGCGGGGTCAGCTCAAAGTACGCCCAAACAGGATCACTATTCTTATAATTTAAGGTGCAGACGCTAGTAGGCCCATCATCACAGGTAGTCGCACTAGGTATTGGCGACTGACCCAGCTGACCCTCTTCAATAATATTATCATCGTCCTCAGCATATCTATATTGACCTGCACGGCTCCAAGACTCCCATTTTAATTTATCTAAAGGTATTTTGTTGTCAGTGGCTTTAGGTATGATAAATGTCTTTTGGTTCTCACTGCCTGCAACGTCTTGGATCTCAGTCTTAAACGATAGATTTTTATTAGTCAATTTATCAGCAGTGATTGACATATCACCAAACGATTCGATACGACCACTTAGATTGTTAACTTCTTTGGCATTAGCCGTAACCACGCCCTTGTCATCGATAGCGCCACCAATGGTTAGATTTTGATTACTAAGTATCCATGCATTATCTTGTGCCTTACTATTGGTAACAGTGCCACTTTGGTTATTGATCGTATCAGCAATGATCACCATATTGCCTCTTGAGGCGATAATAGCGCCTTTAGGGTTAGAGCGAGACCCTTGGTTATTTACGGTATTTGCTTTGATTAATACGGTTGTACCATAAATCTTAGCACTGTCATTATCAAGATAATTGGCCTGCAAATTCAAATCATTGGCATTGATTAGGCCTTTATTATGCAAAGTCTCAGTCGCTCTAAGCGCTACGCTATCGCTTACAATCGTGCCAGTACTATCGTTAGTGATATTATTCGCTTGTAGAGTAAGTTTATTACCTGCTTTGAGCTCAGCTTGGTTATTAAATCTACCAAGTGTTTTAATAGAGAGCTGATTATTAACTTGCAGATTATCGCCTGCTTGATGCGTATAATCTTGCTTGAGTGTGATGCTTGCATCGCCTTGACTGATAACAGAGCCTTGAGCATTGCTAAATTTATCAGCGATTAGCGTTATGTCTTTATCGCTTTTAAGCTCACCTTCTGCGTTAGACAGTGCTAAGGTTTGCGCATCAGTACCTATAGTTAATGCGTCTTTACCGTAGATATACCCTTTGGTATTTTGCAGGTCTTGTGAGAGTGATAAATTATTAGTAGTACCACTGATGTACCCTTGGTTATTATTTAAGGTTTTAGCATTGATAGTAATACTTGGCGCTTGTATGCCACCTGTGAAGTTTTTACCCTCCAGCTGATCGCTATTGCTAATTTGCTGCGCGGTAATATTTATCGCTTTATCAGATAATAATAATGAGTTTTTACCGACGTTCTCTACAGTATCAAAGCCAATATCTAATAAGCCTTTGCTACGGATGGTGCCCGAATTATTAGTGAGCGCGCCGTTTGGATTTTCTTGTTTGAGGCTAATTGTTGAATTGGCGTACAGACTACCTTGGGTATTATCAATACTCGATGCCAAACCATCGATCTGATTGGCAGATACTTCGCTATAGCTTGAATTAATGCGTTTAGCAGCACCTAATGATATTTTATCATCGGCAAAGACTTTGCCATAGCTTAGATCAAGGTTCTCAGTATTTGCATTGAGTTGAATATTTTTAGCTTGCAATGTGGCTTTGTTTAAATCTAACTCACTACCTACTAGTGTTAAGCTACCAGTAGCAATCGTCTGACCTTGATTGCTTTGTTTATTTTGACTGGTAATGTTCAGATCATATTCATCAGCTGATAAAGTGCCATCCTCACTCATACCAGCAATCATTTTAGATGTCGCATCTTGCACGGTGTCTTTTGCTTGAATAAAGAGTGTAGTACCCGCAGCTATAGTTGAGTTGTCTAAATTATCTACTCGATCTTTAACCTTTATATCTATCGCTTTAGCGCTACGAACTAGTGCCTTGTTCTGTGAGATGAGCGATTGACTATCAATATCGACATCTTGCTTAGCACTTATAAGGCCTTGGGTGTTATCCAGCTTACCGCTTAGCGTCACACCAAGCGTATCCTCTGCATAAATTTTGCCTTGGGTGTTGTCCAGCTGATTAGCTTTAGTCGTAACCGTTAGACCTTGCATTAGACCTTGAGTATTATTGATATTAGCTTGCGTGATAAGCGTAATATTTTTTTGACTCGCTAAAATACCCGCTGTGTTATCAATCCCTTGCTGACTGGTTATATTAAAACCTTGTTGACTGATTATCTGACCTTGTCTATTGTCAAGTTTCGCTAAATTCCAGTCAGCGTTACTCACCTGAATACGGCTGTTATCATTGTTCAAACGATTATTTAATTGCTGGTTATCAGTAATGAGCGTATCGACGGCTATGCTCGATTTTTTTAAATTACTAATATCATTTGCTTGTACATTCACCACACCAGTAGCACTGATTCGCGCATTGCTCGTTGTGTTGTTAATAGTAGTGGCTGTGATTGAGCCATTAGCGGTTACAGGAGTGAGTATAGGAGAGGTTGCGGGCACATCAGGGTTAGGTGATGGGTTCGCAGTATTATCTACAACTTGGGTTTGTGTGCCCGTATTAGCCGTACTAGGCGCTGTATTGACACTTGGCGTCGTCGCGATAGGTTGATTTTCATAAAGCGCTTGCCCAATGATCGCCTGATCTTGATTAATGAGCTTTTGGCTTTGTACTGCTAGCTTACCCGTACCTGTTTGCTCAATAAGACCCGTATTATCTAAAGTGGCAGTCTTTATATTAAGCTGTCCACTACTAATAGTGCCAGAGTTTTCAATACGTTGCTGATTGATCGCTTCAGTTTTGTCAAAGCTACTAATAAGACCTGAGTTAGTTAGGTCTTGACTGTCTAAAGTTATGGTCTTTTGACTGCTGCTGATGGTGCCTGAATTATTGATGCTACCTGTTTTTTTGACATTCAATTCTTCTTTTGAGGATAGCATACCTGAATTAACGAGATTACCGTTGCTATCGAGCTGCAAGCCGCCAACATTGGAGGCGATGATGCTCCCTGCATTGGTGACCCCCATACCTTTGTCAGTGCCGATCAGACGGATCTTGCCGGCGTACATCGCTCCCAACGCTGAAACGTCGAGCGCCACGCCTGTCGCTTGATTGCTTGCAGCACTATTAGGAGTAATAACCGTATCTGCCGCATCGGTCTCATAGCTGACTCGATTGCTACCAGTGATGACATCTAAACTCTTAGCATAGACTGCCGCATTAATCTCCGTGGTTTTGGCGAGGATCTGGGTGTAGTCAGCACCGCTAGTATTTAAGCCCTCACCTTCAACCCGAACCGCACCCTTACTGATATCAAAGCCCATCAAGCGGCCTTGATCCATCAGCGCCTCACCGGTAGTCAAGGTAGTGCGCGAGGCATTGATAAAGCCGCAACCGGCGCAAGTGATACCAGCGGGGTTAGCGATAATCAGCTCAGCACGGCCACCAGCAATCTCAGTAAACCCGCTCAAGCGGCTAGGATCGCTTGAATTGACCTCATTAAGGATAACCCGAGCCTCACCGCGTGCTAAATAAGGATTGCCCTCGACCCAACCGGCGAGCTGGGTTTGTGCATTGACGCGACTGTTATTCAAAATAGCGCCATCAGCGCCAACATCGAATTTGCTAAAAACGTTACGCGATACCCCAGCGGCGCTTGGCGATTGAATGTTGACTTGAGTTTTACCGTTTGAGGTATTCAGTATTGTCGCTTGTTGATTGGCCGCCGCATTGCGATCAGCGACTATAGTAGTGCTATCGGCATGAGCGGAGAGGCTGACGCTTGTTGCTACGATAGTGGCAAGACCTAATGACAACAGTACCTGTGAGCGTAGAGTGTCTAATTTGCCACCTTGATAGCTGCCTGCATTACCAGAAGCATTGAGCTGTCCAGACCTTTGACCGTTAATCTGCGAAGCACCAGCCACTTGACTGATATCGCTGCCACCCTCGCTTGCATTACTGGTTTTACCTTGCGATCTAGCGGCTTCGGACACCACCATGAGCATGCCACGGGCCTTGTTAAATACTACTCGATAGCATTGCTTATTCATAAAGATGTCCTTGGATATGTTTTTTGCAAAATAAATATTTTTAAAATTAACTGTGGTTTATATAGTGACGCTTATAGAACAGACTTAATACTGCCAGCCCAAGCTAAAGCCGGTGACCCAGTCTTTATCACTGAAGTTATCTGGCTGAGCTAATGGATAGCCGGCGAACAAGTCGTAACTAGTGCGCAGTGGAGTGACATAACCTTTAACGCCTACTACCCCGCCGACTAAATGATTGCCTAGCAGTAGATCATCTTGTGCTGTATTGTCCAACTTTACATACCCGGCATCGATACCGGCATAGACCGCATGGGGTCTGTCGCCTAGATAAGCACTTAGCTCTTGGCGGATCAGTGCGCCATGATCACCACTCAAGCTGCGCCCACCATCGAAACCGCGCACACTATAACGACCCCCAATGACAAAGCGTTCACTGGGAACTAACGCCTCTGTAGCATACTGCCCCTTTAAGGTAGTTTGGTATCGTAAAGCCTGCTTACCAATAGTCAGCGGACGACTCATATCGACATCGACTTTCACAATCCCAGCACGAGCACTACCTTCATTAAACAAGGCTTCAGGGGGATCTATCGCATCGAAGGCTCCTGTACCACGCTGATAGATAATATCGCCAAGCCATTGGCTCTTTCCAATACTAGTTTCATAACCTACCCCCAGCTTATAGCCTGCAGTACGGCGGCGTTGTACTTCAACTTCGGTATCATCAATATAGTTGTTTTGTTGCTTGGCGAAGCCGCCCGCTTTTAGATAAGTCTTACTGTGACTGTCACGGTGTACTAGCTGGCTGACTAATGCTTCCGTGTTATAAGACTCACCGCTGTAGACATAATCTTGATTGGCACCGGCAACCGTCTGATCATAGTTATAACCGCTGTGTGTGAGTGTCAGTTGAGTATTATCAATGGGTAATACATATCCGACGTTATAACCCCAACTACCATCATTCTTGTCGTTCCCACCATCAAGATCATGGTTATAAGACAGATATAACAAGTCGTTGTGCCAAGTTGGGTTGTCTAGTGACAAAGTAACGTTACCTTGATAGATGCCAGTGCTCTCTTGACCGGAGTCATCGACAGTTGCAGATAAGCGCCAGCGCTTATTTTGTTGCCATTTGACTTGAATATCACTATAGCCCGGTGTACTTATACGGCTGCTAGGACTAATAGAAAAATCAGCATCGGCAGTCGGTACCCGCTTAAAGTTCTCCAGCGCCTGTTCAATATCCCGCACGTTTAATAGATCGCCAGATTGCATCGGCATAGCTGGAGCAAAGTTAGCAGGATTACCGCTATTATCGATATATATTGGTCGACTGGCTTTGACATCTATCGGCGTTATTTGATCAATACGACCAGGGATAACTGTCAGATATAGATTACCGGATTTAAGATTTTGGTTATCAATTAGCACCCGAGTAGTGACATAACCCTGCTCAATGATACGGTTTTGTACCTTAGTGACTAGCTGATTGATATCATTTAAGGCCAGACAACTGCCTATTATAGAAGCCTTGCCTGTCGTAAAAGGGGTTAATGCAAAAGTGAATTTTTCGCTTAATTCACCAATCAAATAGATATTATTAATATCAAAACATGGCATAGCTGCTAAGTCAGTATTTTGCTCATTGGTAGCGGCTAGTGGTGAGGTAACTTCAAAAGGCCGAGTGTCAATAGTAACAGTAGGAGTGCTCAACTGCTGCTGCTTCAAGGCCTCAGTGCGTTGCTGTTGATACTGCTCAGGAGTGATAGCCTGAGCACTTATACTGACCCCAACACTGGCTATGCTGAGAACCAAGTAATGCCAAGCAGCGGTTGTTTTATTATTGCAATTGTGCTTATAGTGGCTTATTTTGGGATTAAAGGTTATTGTGTACATACGTTCACCATAGATATAATAGCGAAATTATGCTCTCAACAACTGTTGATTGCAACAATTTTATAATTTTTTTTAACGCTATGCTATTGCTTTTGAACCCTTATTTTTCACAGCTTATTTCTATAGCAATATTAGCGTGTGTTGAGCGTTAGGACACGTTAAGTATTAGAACCTATCGAGCATTAATGAATGAGACGCTAATAATTTTACTACTGAGCATGCATTATGAAAAAAATTGTATTACTAGTCATCACTAGCACAGTAGCAGCTGTCCCTGTCTATGCGGCAAACTATAGTAGTTTTATTGCTCCCAGCTCTTTAGGTAAAGATGTAGAAGTCTTAAATAGTCAGTATAAGCTGGGTCTAAAGAAGCAAAATTGGAATGGCTACAGTAATGCTGGCGCTGGTGCTTGCCAGCTGGATGTTGAAGTCACTAAAGGTAACAAAATCCGCTCCATTAGGATCATCAATAGCGCAAGTTGTCGTTATATAACTAAGTCAAATGTCACTTATAACAGTAAGACCAATACAACCAAAGACTTACTTAGCCAAGTCGATGTTGAAAATATTCAGTTTATTCCGGGTTGCTTTAACTGCCCCTCAACCATTGCGATCAGCGATAACTTGCTGATCGATCGCTCTATAGACCCTTACTACACTAAGTTTGAAATATCAGGTTATAACAAATCTTACTTAGGCTATATTGCCAAAAAGCTGTTCGGTAACCCGGTTGGTGGCAATTACAATGCCATGATGGACATGCTGGAATTAAGAGCCGCGCAAGAGATAGACTTTTACGATCGTAATGCCTTTAAAATACAAGCTATCAAGAGTTATGATCTGCAAGATAAGCCTTTAAGCTACACCATTATTGTTAAATAGTTTGGGGGCATGCTACTGTTGACAGTGTCATCCCCGCTGTTCCTGTTCCTCTTCCTCTTCCTGTCCGTGTTCCTATCAGCATTGTTACCTCTATTGCTCCTGTATAGCTCCTAAGCTTTATTCAGCATTTAGTCCCTCAGCTTTTGTCGCATAGATACTCTTATACATTGGCAAGGCGCTAAATAGCATCTTCCCTATCGTAGTACCGCCACCGTTACGGTAATAGTCAGCAAGCTCAGTACTATATTGTCTTATATCAACGCTGTTACTAGCATTAGGTAACTGCGCATCAGCGGGCAAGTTTGGAAACATAGGCTCTTGGCCTCTTAATGGCAGATAGCGCTGCAGAATGTCAGTGCTGATCTGACTGCCAAGCTTAGCTTGACTATCCACTGGCGCATAGCTACGGTTATGATGCCACTGCAACTGACCGCGATTATCGAGGCCATACAGGTCTTGTATTGGCAAGCTTACTAGTGTCTCTGACTCCACTGGCTGTTGTTGCTCTGGCTCATTGCTAGCTTTTTTCATCAGTGCCAATAGCTGCTCAACTAGCACCTTACTAGTAAAGGTCTGATCCTCTGCTGATGCATTACTCAGCTCATCATCTTGGCTTGGGGTGATTAGTTGCGGATACTGTTGAGTGATATCATGATAAAAGCTCTCGGCATAGTCGCTATAAGACTGTTTATAGCTGTCAAGACTACGGGTGCGCCTAATAATTTGAGCGCTTTGTAGCATCGGGTTCAGTTGCTGGGTGGATAATTTAGGGGATAGAGCCGTCAAACTATTCGGCGCTATAAAGTCGAACTGGCTAGCGTCAGCATTGGCGTAGTTATTATCCAAAGCCTTGAGATGGGCTTTGATAACCGCACTGCCAAAACCTTTGGGCAAACTGCCATCGTCCAGCGCTAACTTCAACCATTTGTTCTGCCATTTAGTGCCTAATTTATTATCCAACAGCTCTGAATTAAACAGTGCAAAATTATCAGCCCAAAGATAGATATTGCCGCCCTTAAAATCGATATAAACCGGCTGATTCATACTAGTTTGATTATTGCGCCCTTGATACTGCACACTGCCGAGCATAGTGAATCTGCCAGCTAATGGCTGATAGACGCCTTGAGCGTTAATCGATAACGGTTTGAGTAAATAGGCATCTAGTAGTTGCGCTTTTTTATTATCCGTTACTGAGGCCATATCCTCGTAGTTATCGAACAGCTGCTGATAATAAGGCGATACTACTGCGCCTCGGCTAGTACTAGCTGCAGCAATAGTGCTGCTACTGCTTGTAGCTTGATTTTTAGCGCCCTTAATACGGCTAGTCTCAACGATAGTCGCGCCAGCCGCGCCAGAGGTTTCGCTGTTAAGCTTAGCACCCGCTTTTAGCGCTACCGCTGCGTCACGACTATCTATGCTATAGGCTGTGCTTTCACCTTCATCACTATAATCGCCATAACTGCTATCATCTTCAGGATACTGATTGGCATCCCAAGCCAAATAAGCCTCATTACAAGCTAAATAGTTCTGCTTTAGCGCTTGGCGCTGAGTCTCATAAGCGCTAGTAGAAATATCTAACTGCTGCGCTTGAGCTTGCACTAATAGATCGGCATAAGCTTGGTCATGAGTATCCTCACAGTAGTCATCGATATAGCCTGTTTTCGCTAAGGGTTGTATAGCCGCTGGCGTTGTATTGCCAGCGCTAAATTGCGCCTCATTACTTATTTCGACATTGCTATGATAGCTAAAAGACTGGCGACGCTGCTGCTGTAGCGCCGTTGCTAGAGCCGTTTTTGCAGCGCTGGGCGTGTTATTAGTGGCTATATTAGCTTGGCTCAAAGCAGTGGACTGGCACCCTGCCAATAACAAGCCGGCGCTTACTAATGCTCCTGTTAGCACTAGGCTAGTGGTTTTAATTGATTGCAAACGAGCGAGAGTAGATGCAGGTGCTATGTTCATTTTTTATCCTTAAAGCATAGTGTTAGACGTAACAGATGACCGGGAGCTGCTGTTAATTAGGTAGCCCCTACCTTTGCTAGTTAGAATCATTGACTATCAAGAGAGATATCCGCATCTTCAGTCTTTACGGCATCAACAGCGTCTATATAGTCTTGGGTAGTTTCATAGGTACTGTCGTCATCATAGCTATAGCGAGCATAGCGCGCTTGTCTCAGTTGCTCTGTGCGTTGGCGCTGGCTAGTTAACCAAGCATTACCATCCATAGCTGGTTGCGAGTTGGGGCCAAACGACTGGGCTAATAATGGCGTTAAGGCATGTTGGTTAAAGCTAGCTTGGTCATAGCGAATTTGATTGAGGACCGCAGTGCGTGCACCCATCAAATCGCCGCCGATGTTTATAGTCTGCTGTTTGGCCAATAGTCGATCTGCCCGGTCTAAATAGTAATAGTTGACCTGATTAAAGGAGATAGGACCTATAGCTTCTATCAGCTGTAGTAAGGCGCCAACATCAGCGCTTTGGTAGCCCTTATTATAGAGTTGGATTTTATTAATGGCTTTTTTCAGCGCCGCATCATCAGTATATTTATCAGGGTTAGCCTCGACATAGCGGGCTAAAGAGCGGCTGACATATTTGAGCATCTTACCGATCATCTCACCGCTTTGTTGACTACCGAAATAGACTTTTACGGCGCGTTCAGCCCCGACTTCTTTAGCAAAAGCATCGTCACGGATATCGACCGCACTGAAGTTTTCGGCCGACAACTCAGCCATACTATCTGGTATAGCAGCGATCACAGCATCATAAATCACTGCAGAAGGTAGCTGTGAGGTAATCGTTTCCGGTAAGCCAAAATTCACAGTATGGCTGCTCATTTGTTCAGGCAAAGGCGTATGTTCAGGGTTGACTAAGGCTACTAAAGGCAGTAGAGCTGAGGGGTCAATAGTGATACGGCTGTTGTTAAAATCGATCGCTAGTGGTATCTGCACTGAGGAGCTAAGCGTTGGGGTGCTATAGTCATAGCTATAAACACTTTGCAGCTGTTTTTGCTTAGGCTGATAGTGGCTAACACTATTGAAGGTTAAATGCTTATACTGATATGCATTCATCGCCTCTACTTGCTCTGGCGTACGTTGCAACATACCTAAAGCTATGCCGATCATGCCAGCGAATGGATCGTACGCAGCAGCGCCACCTTGCGTAGCCGCTTGCTGTTTCTGGTTTTGCATCGCCTCATAATCTCTTAGCAGACCCTTTGGATTTAGCCTCCCTAGTCTTGACGAGCTGGCACTGCTGTCCTCCTCATCTGAGTTATCGCCATAAACGCCGTCTTTATCATAGCCGTACTCATCCAAGCCGCGATTGTCAAAACCATTTACATCATAGCCATCGTAGTCATAACCTTGATAATCATAACCGTCTGTATTGTAGCCATCTTGGTCATAACCCTCTCGATCGTAACCGTCTTGATCATAGCCATATTGGTTAAAACCATCAGCATCGTATGACTCTGCTTCATCACTATTTATTGCCGCTACCGCAGCAGCGACAGCTGCTTGTGCTGCTTCTACCGCTTCATCGTCAGTATAAGCCTCTGCTGCATAGTCAATATCAGAGTCTACAACACAGACTTCATAAGCGTCATCGTTACTATTGTCATTACAGCTATTTGATTGCGCTGCCTCAAGCTCTGCCCTAGCCTCAGCGACTTGTGCATCAGTATCACTATCACTATAGTCAGCTGAGTTTTGGTTTTTATAAGCATAAAGCTCGATCATGGTTCGCAGTAAACTACTAGATCCAGCATCGATACTGTCGGCTTTGGTAAAAGGTACTACCTGATAATGGGCTTGCGCTACCGCCACTTGTTCGCCTGCTAGATGCTGGCGGATGGCGCTAAGCAAACGTGATTTGGCTTGGGATTCGCTATTAGGGTATTTAGTCTGATCAAATAGCTGCTGATAGCGTTGATCATTGGCTAACAGCTGAGCATTAAATGCGCTTCCTTGTGCGCTATCGACTTTATTAAAATCAATCATCGCTTGGCTAGCGTTCTTCGAGGGCGTTGGGCTAGTCTGACAACCTGACAGCACTACAGCGGCGCTACCGAACACTAACAGATAGGCGGCGGTTATTACTGCAGGTTTTTTATTATGAGGGTCAGCTGACTTCCTGAGCTGCCCCTTATAACGACGCTGGAGGTAATGCGTAGGCAATGACATAAAAATCCCTTTATTCATGCTGATAGCTATTTTTGATTACTGTTTTTGCTTGCTATTTTTGCTTAATAAGGTCGAATATTCAATGCTCACTAATGAGCTGTGCATTGGTAAAAATTAATAAAAATAGCGTCTATATTGCTATTTATAACACATAAAATTACATATTAGTAATTAATAAGCAATACAAAAATACTTATATATTGACTGCTATTACCAGTGGTAGAGCAAGGAGCATGGCAAGCTGCATTGCAACTAGCTGAACTAGGGTTTTCATGGTGGATAAACACAGCCAATTATTGAGCTTATAGAGGTAAATAGTCTGATGTATAAACTTCTATCCATAAAAAAAGCATAATCTTTACTAGATAATGCTTTTTGTTAGGCCGTGTTAGCTTTGACTGCCATGAGCTCATAGGAGTAACTCACCATAAGCGAATGTGCTCTTTATTATTTTGGTCTTGAATAACTAGACCGTTATAAAAATTTAAACTAAACCCATCATTATTATCAGTTTTGTAATGATAGCTCCTACTATCGCCTAGATTAATTAACTTATAAACCTCATCACCGCCGATATCTAAATAGCGACCAACATCACCATCTGGCCATTTAATAGTCAGCAGCTCTAAATCTGCGCGGCTACCAAAAATCTTTTTCGCTCGACTATCTATCGATGATTTGACATTAGTTAAAGTTACTAGACACTTTTTATTGGCAATCTGCATCTTATAAGCACAATTATAATAACTAGAAGCTGGGGCTTCTTCTTGTATGAACTCTTCAATTGAAGGGGCGGCTCGTACTTGGGTTACGCTAAACATAACGGCTAAACCCATAGCGGTTGCGAATAGTTTTTTCATAATGATCTCCAGATAGTATTAATAAGGTGACGACCAGGATAAAATTTTATAACAAACTATAGTCTAAGCTTTCACTCATTAATATTACTATTAAACCACTAGCTTTTGAAGTGTTAAGCTGGTTATATATAACGGACAATTCTAGCAGATAAATTGACCTGCCTATCCCTCTCGTAAAAAGGACTTTGCGATGCAAAAACCAAGCTTACAGTCTCAACAGAATCTAGCCTCCATAAAAGCTGCTATTTTTGTTATCAGTAGCTCTTTTTTAATATCGGTATCAGCTAATGCTGCTGTGCCAATCCATAGCACTATAAACAACAGTGCTATAAATACTAGTGCTATTAACCTAGCTATTATGACTGAGGCTCCAACGGTAGTGTCCGAGACTAAGCGTGTCACACGTGCCGCTCCTAATAGCCTCAAGACTATGCCTGTTACCAGACCAGCTACCGCTAAAGCGGACCAAGCTATTTATTCAAACGATGCTATCGAGCATCCGCTTTGGGCTAAGAACGGTATGGTCGCCAGCCAAGAAGCCTTAGCCTCTGATATTGGCTTACAGATACTCAAACAAGGCGGTAATGCCGTTGATGCTGCAGTAGCCGTAGGCTTTGCGTTAGCGGTAACTCTGCCTCGTGCTGGCAATATCGGCGGTGGGGGCTTTATGATGATTTATGATGCCAAGCAGGGCAAAACTATAGCGCTTGATTACCGTGAAAAAGCACCTAGTAGTGCTACCCGTGATATGTATTTGGATAAAGACAGTAATGCGGTCAGCGACTTGTCCCGCTATCATGGACTAGCAGTAGGTGTCCCAGGAACCGTGGCTGGGCTACTAAAAGCATTAGAGGATCACGGCACTATGAGCCGCGGAAAAGTGATGGCACCAGCGATTGCCTTGGCAGCCGATGGTATTGAAGTGACCCCTGGCTTATCCGAATCTCTAGAAGCCCTAAAAGATCGTATGCAAAAGTGGCCAAGCACTAGCAAGATATTCTTTAAACCTGATGGTAGCACTTATCAGCCCGGTGAGCGTTTGCGTCAGCCGGAGCTAGCTCAGTCTCTCAAACTCATTGCGGCACAAGGCAATGATGGTTTTTATAAAGGCGATACCGCCCGTAAGCTCGTCAAGGCAGTCAATGAGGCAGGGGGTAGTATGAGCTTGCAAGACTTAGCAGATTATCAAGCCATTGCTCGCCAGCCGGTCACCGGCAACTATCGCGGTTATGATATTGTCTCTATGCCACCACCCTCCTCTGGCGGTATTCACATCGTGCAGATCTTAAATATTTTAGAGGGTTATCCCCTAAAAGACTATGGGCAAAATAGTGCCCAAACTATTCATTTAATGGCCGAAGCAATGCAGTTAGCTTATGCCGATCGCTCAGAGTATTTAGGCGATTCTGACTTTATTGATGTTCCTAGTAGTGGTCTTACCGCTAGACCTTATGCCGATAAGTTACGCCAGTTAATCGATCCCAATAAAGCCACGCCAGCAGCAACTATTAAGGCCAATAATCCGCTCCCTTATGAAAGCGATCAGACAACCCATTTCTCTGTCGTTGATAAAGACGGCAATGCAGTAGCCAATACTTATACCCTTAACTTCTCTTATGGCACCGGCTTAGTCGCTGAAGGTACAGGGATTTTGTTGAATAACGAGATGGATGATTTCTCTGCCAAGTCTGGGGTGCCCAATGCTTATGGATTGATTGGTGGTGAGGCCAATAGCGTTGAAGCTGGCAAGCGCCCGCTGTCTTCTATGAGTCCTACTTTAGTATTCAAAGACAGCAAGCCTTATATCGTCACCGGTAGTCCTGGTGGCAGTCGTATTATTACTACTGTTACTCAAATCATCTCTAATGTCATCGACCATGATATGAATATCGCCGAAGCCACTCATGCTCCGCGTATTCATGACCAATGGCTACCCGATGAGATTCGTATCGAAAAAGCGCTCAATGTCGATACTATAAATAAGCTGCAGTCGATGGGACATAAAGTTAGTGCGCAACAAGCTATGGGCTCTACTCAATCTATTATGCTAACCCCAACAGGTATTTACGGCTCATCAGATCCACGCATTGTTGATGCGGCAGTAGTCGGCTATTAATCGTACGTAATGTGCTTCTAGGTAAATTTGTATTATCGACTAAAAACGCTTGGTTTTTGGTCGATTTTCAGTTAACAATAAATGACAGCTAGAAGTATTTTTGTTGACCAGCAATCTAAGCTCGGTTAAGGGCAAGACCACGAATGCCAGACCGCAAAATAATTATCATCAACCCAGTTAACATAAGCTAGGGAGAGCAGTATGAACCAGAGCCAAAGACCTAATAAAGCCGAATTAGTACAGATGTTTAGTGCCTTTATTAAGCCTGAGTATGTGATTAGCGACGAAGAAACCCAGCGGCCTTTTGAATGTGATGGCTTGTCTGTTTATTGCGATATGCCGTTAATAGTAGTGTTACCAGATACCGTCGAGCAGATACAGCAAGTGATGCGACTTTGCTATCGCTATCAGATTCCAGTGGTAGCTCGTGGTGCTGGCACTGGCCTTTGTGCTGGAGCGATGCCCAACCCTGATGGGGTGCTGCTAGTACTGTCTCGCTTTAAGCATATTCTCGGTATCGATCCCCTTGCCCGTAGCGCACGTTTGCAACCAGGCGTACGTAACTTAGCTATTAGCGAAGCTGCAAGCGCTTTTGGCTTGTACTATGGTCCAGACCCTTCTTCACAAATCGCTTGTACTATAGGTGGTAATGTGGCCGAAAACTCGGGCGGGGTCCATTGCCTTAAATATGGACTAACCGTTCATAACTTATTAAAAGTGGAAATGGTTACCGTTGAAGGCGATTTAATCACTATTGGTAGTGAAGGTCTGGACAGTAATGGCTTCGATCTGATGGCTCTGATTACTGGTTCTGAGGGACTATTAGGGATAGTTACTGAAGTCACCGTCAAGCTATTACCTAGCCCCGAAAAAGCGCAAGTGATTATGGCCGCTTTTGATAACGTGCAGACTGCAGGGGACGCCGTAGGTAGCGTAATTGCCAAAGGTATTATTCCAGCCGGACTTGAGATGATGGACAGCTTAGCTATTATAGCTGCCGAGGCTTTTGTACATGCCGGCTACCCTACTGAATCCAAAGCGCTGCTGCTATGCGAATTGGATGGTAGCGCCGCTGAAGTTGCTGAGCAAATAAATGAAGTCGAGCAGCTATTTATTGAGCTTGGTGCCACCTCAACTCGGGTGTCTCAAAGTGAGGCGGAGCGTGCTTTATTATGGAAAGGTCGTAAGTCAGCGTTTCCAGCGGTAGGACGAATATCAGCCGATTACTACTGCATGGATGGCACTATTCCCCGTAGCCAACTTGCCTATGTGCTAACTGAAATGCAAAAAATGTCAGAACACTATGGCTTACGAGTGGCCAACGTCTTTCATGCCGGCGATGGTAATTTGCACCCATTAATCTTATTCGATGCCAATGTACCAGGTGATTTTGAAAAGACCGAAGAGTTTGGCGGTCGTATACTAGAGCTATGCGTAGCTGTGGGGGGCTGTATTACTGGTGAACATGGCGTTGGCATAGAAAAGATTCGCCAGATGAGAGTACAGTTCAACGAGCAAGAGTTAATCCAGTTTCATGCTATCAAACATGCCTTCGATCCTATTGGCACTCTTAATCCGGGTAAAGGTATTCCTGTGCTTAAACATTGTCAAGAGTATCGAGCACTCGATAGAGATAAAAACGAGCCAGCGCATCAGCATCAATCACAGGGAGCGCCAGCATGAGTGATATCAGTCAGCAGCTAATAGAGCAAGTCAAACAAGCTAGTGCTAATCGCACTGCGTTAACCATCACTGGCGGTGGCAGTAAGGATTTTATGGGTCGTCAGTCTCAAGGTGAGCCACTTAGTCTAGCTGGACATAGCGGTATTGTCAGCTACGAGCCGATTGAGCTAGTGCTTACGGCGCGTGCAGGTACACCGTTAGTGGAGATTAATGCCGCTTTAGCTGAGCATAACCAACGACTGGCATTTGAGCCGCCTACCTTTGATGGACGAGCTACTTTAGGCGGTACCTTAGCTTGCCATTCATCCGGCCCAGGACGACCTTGGAACGGCTCAGTAAGAGATCATGTCTTAGGTATTCGCTTAATCAATGGCCGTGCAGAAGAGCTGCGCTTTGGCGGGCAAGTGATGAAAAACGTCGCCGGATATGATGTGTCACGCCTGCAGGCTGGGGCTATGGGTACTTTAGGGGTTATTAGTGAGGTCAGTCTAAAAGTGATGCCTAAGCCCGCCGCTACTGTAACCCTTAAGCGCGAAATAGATGCTGCCCAAGCCATTACCGAGATGAATCGCTTGGCAGGTCAATCTAAGCCGCTAACAGCAGCTTGTTGGATTGACGGCCAGTTATATTTACGCTTAGAAGGGGCAAGCAGTGCCGTTGCCAGTACTGTTAGTCAATGGCAGGGCACTGAACTAGAAGACAGCGATGATCTATGGACTCAGTTACGTGAGCAACAATTGAGTTACTTCGCTGGTGACAAGCCTTTATGGCGGTTTTCAGTTAATAGTAATGCCGAGCACCTATTGGCCAAGGAAGATTGGCTAATTGATTGGGGTGGCAGTCAGCGTTGGCTGCGTGGGGATTTTGTAGCTGCCGAGTTAAAAGCATTAGCTAACCGTGCTGGTGGGCAAGTCAGTGTCTATCGGGGTGGTGATCGCTTGCAAGAGGTCTTTCATACTCAGCCTGAAGCACTGCGTAAGCTACACCAGCGCCTAAAACAAGCCTTCGATCCGAGTGGTATTTTTAACCCCGGTCGTCTCTATAGTTGGATGTAATAAATTAACCTACTCGTTAAGTGTAATAGCTAAATAGCATAAGAGGACATCATGCGTACCCAAATTAATGTGAAGTACCTAGAGCATCCAGATATCCAACAAGCCGACTCTATTTTGCGTAGCTGCGTACACTGTGGATTTTGTAATGCCACTTGCCCTACTTATCAAGAGCTAGGCGATGAGCGCGATGGTCCCCGTGGACGTATTTATTTGATCAAACAAATGCTAGAAACTGGTGAGGTCAGTGAAAAAACCCAGACCCATTTAGATCGCTGTTTAAGCTGCCGTAGTTGCGAGACTACTTGTCCTTCTGGGGTGAAATACGGTCGCTTAGCTGAAATAGGTCGTGACATTATGGAAGATCAGCTGCCGCGACCGATGGATCAAAAGGCGCTGCGTTGGCTGATTCGTAAAGTTCTGCCCTACCCCAACCGCTTTGGGTTCTTTCTGCGAATTGGTCAGATGCTGCGAGCATTCTTGCCCCGTAGTTTAAAAACCAAAGTACCAGAGCGACAGCTTAAGCTGTCCTTACCCGTACAACAGCACACTCGCCAAATGTTAGTATTAGCAGGCTGCGCTCAACCTGTAGCCACTCCGAACACCAATATTGTAGCCGCACGAGTGCTAGATAAATTAGGCATCAGCTTACTCACTGCCCCTGAAGCTGGCTGCTGCGGTGCGGTGAGTTATCATCTGTCCGCTCATGAAGAAGGGCTGGCCTTTATGCGCCGTAATATTGACGCTTGGTGGCCTTATATTGAGGCAGGAGTAGAAGCCATTGTCATCAGCGCTTCTGGCTGCGGCTCGATGGTCAAAGAGTATGGCGAAAAACTAAGCCACGACAGTGCTTATGCTGCCAAAGCACAGCGAGTAGGCGAGCTGGCCAAAGATCTAGGCGAGGTATTAGTAAAAGAAGATTTAAGCCAGCTGCAGTTACAAGGCTTAGGCCGTAAAACAGCCGTACACTGCCCTTGCTCACTGCAACATGCTCAGCAGTTAGGCGGCTTAGTCGAGCAAATTTTGCAGCAAGCCGGTGTTGAGCTGACCCGCACCCAAAATGGACATTTATGCTGCGGTTCTGCCGGTACTTACTCGATCCTACAGCCTGAGATGAGCCAGCAACTACTCTCTAATAAGTTACGAGACTTGACTGTTGGCAATCCTGAGCAGATAGTCACTGCTAATATTGGTTGTCAGCTACACTTAGGCACGAAGTCTTCGGTACCAGTGAAGCACTGGATTGAATTGTTAGATCCGCAGTAGGGCTTCCTAGATAAGCTATCGTTGCTATTTAAGCCCTCGATATTATGATGATAGCGAGGGTTTTTTTGTAACTAGTACTAACAAAAGCTATCACGGCAATTAACTAAAGGCTTTCAAGATTCGCTATTAGGCATTGATCTAACCATTTTTATATCTACTATTTTACTGCCCTTATACCATTCTTCGCTACTGTGTGCACTAGCTACAAAGCCATGCTGTTGATAAAAACTGCTAGCCTTAACGTTAGTTGCTAGTACCCATAAATACAGCTTAGCTCGACTATTAGCCGCTAGGATATGGTCTAAAGCGCTGTTCATTAATTGGCTACCAATGCCTTGGCCTTGATAGTCAGGTAAGATGTATAGAGTGGTTATTTCCCACTCACTATCTTTGTTAAAACAACTGATAAACCCTACGCCATGCTCACAATCTTCATCATTTTTATCTTGAGCTACCCAAGTGCTCGCTTCAGGATGCGCTATGACTTTTTGCCACATCTCCACTTTGGCTGCTAAGCTATCTTGCTCCTTGATATAAGCGCTTGGCAACAGCTCGCCATAAGCAGCACTCCAGCTAACTAACTGTACTTTGGCAATAGCAAGACTATCGCTGCTATTTGCTTGGCGAATAGTAAACATTTTTTACTCCCAGTGTTATTGACTACTCTCTATCATCGTTAAAAACAGTTTATCAACATTAGCTTACTATCAAATCACTAATGGACTACTAGCCGTAAAGCAGATAATAGACATCACTATTACTCTAGCAGCAAAGTCGCCTTGGCCAATTCACTACCTGCACTACCTCAACGTCATATCGGTACTAATATTCAGGCTGATACTTAAGCTGATACTTAAGCTAATACTTAGGCTGACTCTTAAGCTAAGATTGAGCTTGCTGATCTGACACTGTGCGCCTTGAATTGGTGGCTGTTAGGCGCAAATAATGCTATTATTAGCCGCTAAGATTAAGTCCGTTATCGAGCAACATCAATCAGAACGACTAAGGGTATTATTAGCGTATGGCGGTCTTTACAGACAGCTAAAACACTGATAAATAGCCTTTATTTGCAGTTAGTGTAAAACTGATAGCAGTCATTAACTTTAGCCTTTTTTAACCCTTTAGCAAGAGTATTCTATGGCATTTGTACACCTTGGCATTCACAGTGAATATTCGATTACCGATTCTATCGTACGTATCAAGCCATTAGTCAAAGCGGCAGCCGCCGATAATCAGCTAGCATTAGCCTTGACTGATTTATCAAACTTGTATGCGACTGTTAAATTCTATCGCGCTTGCTTGAGTGCTGGTATTAAGCCGATCATTGGTAGCGAAATCATTATGGACGATGAAGAGTCGCGTCTAGTGCTATTAGCGATGAACGATGAAGGCTATCAGAATATTACTCGCATTGTATCCTCAGGTTTTACTGAAGGTCGTGCTGACCCTGCCAATCACGGCACCCCTATTGTTAAACGTAGTGAGGTTATCAAGTACGCTGCTGGGGTCATCGTGCTGTTTACCGAAAAGTCAGATGTCGGACAAGCTTTAGTAGGCTCCATGCCAGAAAGAGCGGATGAGCTATTAATAGACTGGCAAGCGGCGTTTGCTGATCGCTTGTATTTTGCGATTAAACGGACTAACCGTAGCGGTGAAGATGCTTTTATCCAAGCGACTATTCATGCTGGTGCTAAACATCATATTCCTATTATTGCCCATAATGATGTGCGCTTTTTAGAGCAAGATGACTTCGATGCCCATGAAGCTCGTGTCTGTATCGCTGGCTCTTATGTGTTGGCCGACCTTAATCGCCCGCAGACTTATTCAGATGAGCAGTATCTAAAGACGCAAGAGCAAATGCAGCAGTTATTTGCAGATATTCCGCAAGTGATTGACAATACTTTGCAGTTAGCGACTCGCTGTAACGTGACGCTAGTATTAGGCATTAACGTACTCCCTGAGTTTCCAGTGCCTGAAGGCGAGACTACTGAATCTTTTTTTAGAGCTGAATCGCAGCGTGGTCTTACTCAGCGCTTAGCTAAGCTGTTCCCAGTTGAGGCCCGCAGTGATACTTGGGATAATATTAAACAAAAATACGATGAGCGCTTAGAATATGAGCTGGATGTCATTTTATCGATGGGCTTCCCGGGTTATTTCTTGATCGTTATGGACTTTATTCGTTGGGCAAAAGCCAATGGTGTCCCAGTAGGCCCCGGCCGAGGTTCCGGTGCTGGCTCGTTAGTGGCGTATGCGCTGAATATTACCGATCTTGATCCGATCCATTACGATTTATTATTCGAGCGCTTTTTGAATCCTGAACGGGTATCTATGCCCGATTTCGATATTGACTTTTGTATTGATGGGCGTGATCGAGTGATTGATTATGTCGCTCAAACTTATGGTCGTGACGCGGTTTCGCAGATCATTACTTTCGGTACTATGGCGGCCAAAGCGGTAGTTCGTGATGTGGCACGGGCGCAAAGTAAGTCCTATTTTCTAGCCAGCAAAATGTCCAAGCTAATACCTAAAACCCCAGGTATCACTCTCAGTCAAGCTTTAGAGCAAGAGCCACAGCTAAAAGATCTTATCTCCAATCCAGACAATATGGATTATGAAGACGCTATTGAAATTTGGGAAATGGCCATTAAGCTTGAAGGTATCTGCCGTAACGTTGGTAAGCATGCTGGTGGGGTCCTTATTGCGCCAAATAAAATAACCGATTTTAGCGCTATCTACTGTGATGATGACGGATCACGGGTTAGCCAATTCGATAAAGATGATGTTGAGGCTGTAGGCTTAGTAAAATTCGACTTTTTAGGGCTACGTAACTTAACAGTAATCGACGCTGCTGTTAAGAATATTAACAAGCGCCGAGTCAATGAAGGCTTAGAGGAGCTGATCCTAGAGGACTTGCCGCTAGATGACAGTAAAGCTTACAAACTACTGCAAGATGCCAAAACTACGGCCGTATTCCAGTTAGAAAGTATGGGCATGAAAAAGTACTTAGCTAAATTGCAGCCGACTAACATCGAAGACGTGATCGCCATGTGTGCGCTTTATCGTCCCGGCCCACTAGATGCCGGTATGGTTGACATGTATATTGATCGTAAGCATGGCCGCGAAGAGGTCATCTATGATCACCCTAATCTAGAGCCTATTTTAGAGAATACTAACGGCGTTATCGTCTATCAAGAACAAGTAATGCAGATATCGCAAGTCATGGCCGGCTATAGCTTAGGCGGTGCTGATATGTTACGCCGAGCGATGGGTAAGAAAAAACCTGAAGAGATGGCCAAGCAGCGTGATATCTTCTTAACGGGCGCCACCGCACAAGGTATCGATGAGGTGACCTCAGGTGGGGTGTTTGACCTAATGGAGAAGTTTGCCGGCTACGGTTTTAACCGCTCGCATTCTGCTGCTTATGGGGTGCTGGCTTATCAGACTGCTTATCTCAAGCAATACTACCCTGCCGAGTTTATGGCAGCGGTATTGACTTCAGATATGAACAACACTGACAACGTAGTGTTCTTTATCAATGACTGCCGCGAGAACTTCAATCTTACTGTAGTTAACCCTTCGGTTAACCGTAGTGAATGGCACTTTGTTGCTGATACTCCGACCAACATTATTTATGGTTTAGGCGCTATCAAAGGCGTTGGTGAAGGGGCAGTTGACTCTATTGTGGAAGCTCGCCGCCGCGAGGGTTATTTTAAAGATTTGTATGATTTTTGCCGACGAGTTGATATCAAAAAAGTTAATAAGCGTACCCTTGAAGCTTTAGTAAGTGCTGGCTGTTTTGATGATTTTGCAGCGACCTTACGCCCAGACTTGCCAGCAGAGGAAGCCTACGAGATTCGAGGGGCGCTGATGAGTCAATTGCCTAGCGCCGTACAAGCAGCTGAACAGGATCGCCAGAATCGTGAGATCGGCATGATGGATCTGTTCGGTGAGATGGATGGCGTAGTCGCCGCCCCACCGTTAGTGATGACCAGCGATCTAATCTGGGGCGATAAGCACCGACTAAAAGCTGA
Source organism: Psychrobacter sp. BF1 (assembly GCF_019279065.1). Taxonomy (NCBI): domain Bacteria; kingdom Pseudomonadati; phylum Pseudomonadota; class Gammaproteobacteria; order Moraxellales; family Moraxellaceae; genus Psychrobacter; species Psychrobacter sp. BF1. Next base: position 79,132 of record NZ_JAGYWV010000011.1, on the reverse strand, counting down.
AAAAAACACTTTAGGACTGTACTTAACTGGTCATCCTATAAATGAGTATTTAGAAGAGCTTAAGCACTACACTTCAGGGTTACGCTTAAACAAGCTAACGGATACTGGCTATAACGGTAGCTGCTACTTTGCTGGGTTGGTCATCGATATGGCAAACTTCGGTAATCGTAATGTGATTACTTTAGATGATGGTACTTCAAGATTAGAAGTCAGCTGCTATGCCGAGCGCTTCAATCGAGTCAAAGAGCAACTAAAAGTGGATGAAGTAGTGATCATAAAAGGCAGTATACGTGAGCGTGATGGACGCCTATTCGCCCGTCTTGATAACGCCATGACTATGATCGATGCCCGCTTACGCTGGTTAAAAAAAATCAGTATAAAAATTCATGGTAATGATCTTGAGTTATTGACACAGTTACAACCATTACTAAAAGCCTCGCAAGCGAGTATCATTCCAGCGCCACGCTTAGCTTATGACCAAGATCAAGAGGATCAGGCTAATACCTTCTTTGATCCATCTTTAGGTGGTAGCGTATACGATGAAGCTGGTAACGACTTGATGGCACAAGCGCCAAATCCAGCGCAAGGTAATCACGAATTATCTGAACCTAACTTTGCCACTAACGATGCTCCGATCAATGATAACTGCACTATGCTCGGCTTGAGCGTCTACGCTGATTATGGCATTGCCAATGTGGCATTGTCTGAGCATTGGCGGGTATATCCTAATGATGACAATTTGCAGAAGCTCAAGGAGCTGATTAGTGAAGATAATTTGCACTTTCATTATAGTTAATAGCCTTTAAATGACTATCGAATAATGACTAGTTAAACCGCTGTCGACCTATAGTTAAATAATGGCTAAATATTAAATCTGTTGTAGCCCTCATCAGCCCTTAATAAGTAACCGATGATACTGCTGCTAGTAGCACAGTATTATCAATGACTCTGTTTTATTATACTTGCCTATGTTTTATTTTAAATTGACTATACTAAAAGAGTTTATTAGCCGCTAGTTGTTAGCTATTAGTTATTTTTTAAGGTGGTATACCATGTTCGAGTCTCAACTTAGCAATGCCTTTAATAAGCCTTTAGTAGAGGATCAACTGCTAGCAGATAGCTATCAGCTCCTAGATGAGGAGCAGTTTGCAGATATGCGTGAGCTACTTGAAGAGGACTTCGCCGACTTGCTGCGGACTTATTTTATAGACAGTCTGCAACGTATTAAGCTTATGCATTTAGCGCAAGCTAGTAATGACAATGCTGATGGTTTTGAGGCGGCTCATGCGCTAAAAGGAGCCAGTGCTACATTAGGCGCTAAGCGGTTAGAGTTATTGTGTGGTCAGCTACAACAGCTTTGTCGTGAGCAGAAACTTGGTGAGCAAGCCGCCCTTATCGAGCAAATATCAGTAGCCTTGCGAGATACTGAACAAGAAATTAACCACCGTTTGGGTTTGTAATACTTATGATTAGTACTCCTGTAGCAGCTATCCCCTCATCTACGTTCACAGTTAGCGACTATCTGTCTTGCTTGCAAGTGGTAATGGTCAATACCACATTACCAGCTAATATCGGCTCAGCAGCACGAGCCATGCATACTATGGGTTTATCTCGACTGACGGTCGTTGATCCTAAGCTCCCGATTGATGAGACTAGTATCTCTCACGCCGCAGGTGGTAGTAAGATCTTAGCAGCAGCCACTATTACTAGCACTTTAGAGGCTGCTATTAGCGATTGTCAGTTGGTTTTTGCTGCTAGTAGTCGCAGTCGACACTTACCACGGCCTGTAGTGACACCTAGCCAAGCGGCTAAAATCATGCTGGACTTTATAGATAAGCAAAAGGCTATCGATCACTCTGTAAGTAGTCAGCAAACAGACCTCAGTACCGTTAAGCCAAACATCGCCATTTTATTTGGTCGTGAGGATCGTGGTCTAACCAACGAAGAGCTGGCTTACGCTGACTATCATATTCAGATTGATGCTAACCCAGAATACCCAGTACTCAATGTCGCTTCTGCAGTACAAGTCATTGCTAGCTTTATCTTTACTTACATTCAGAGTCATGTTAATAATAGCAGCCATCACAGCGCTTGTAACGCTGAAGCAGCTGCGCTAGACGATCAGTCAAAACAGCCCATGCTAGATACTTATATACGCCAGCAATGGGATGAGCCTGCCATTACTCAACAGCAGTTACAGCAGCTGACTCAGAGTACCACTGAGCTTATGGTTGCGCATGGTCTTGCTAATAGCGATCATTTGAGATCACTACCCTCACGCTTATCTCGTTTAGGTTCACGTATTCAACTTGATCAAAAAGAGTATCAACTACTAAGTGCCTTGATGGCAAAACTTCTAAAAGGCTAGCGCTTATATAAGCTAAGGCTTGCCAAGTTTTTGATCAGCACTGTTAAGGGTTGATATTGTCAGTATGGCCGGTTAATACTGGCGGCACTGTGCAATTGTTAGCTTACTAGCAGTTGTACCTCATTTAATAATAAAACGGAGTTAACTATGAAGTGGACAGTCTATTTATCTGGAGAAATTCACAGCGACTGGCGTCAAAAAATTATGCAAGGTGCTAAAGAACATGGCCTCAATATTGATTTCACCTCAGCGGTGACTGAACACGAAGCTAGCGATGCTGCTGGTGATGTATTGGGTAAAGACGAGAACTCGTTCTGGCGCGATCATAAGTCATCAAAGGTTAATTCTATTCGTACCAAAAACTTAATCCAAAAATGTGATATTGCTATCATTCGTTTTGGTGATAAATACAAGCAGTGGAATGCAGCATTCGACGCTGGCTGTTGCGCAGCTCTAGGCAAGCCTTATATTACCTTGCATGCTGAGGATATCATCCATCCGCTAAAAGAAGTTGATGCAGCCGCAATGGCATGGGCGCAAACCCCTGAGCAAGTGGTTGAACTGCTAAAATATACTACTAGTGATCACTAAAAAGTAGCGCATGCTGTTTGTCAGTTAAGCTTTAGTATCCCTGACAAGCAGCAACTGCCTTTAGCTGCAAGCTAAGTATAAAATAAGTATAAAAATAGCCGACAAAACTACAATGTTTTTGACTCTTCGATCCTAGCATAAGCAACTACACTACTAAGTTTTTACCTCCTTGGGCATAGAGCTTGGCGTAATTAATAGCTAGCAACCCTACCTATTTATTATACAACCAACAGACCTCTACCCTGATTTTCACTTTGTACCACTCTTCCATTGCTGCTAATTAATAATTCATAGCTGTATTTAATGATGCAAAGCTGCTATAACTAAAAAAACTGTAATCAAAAATACGATAGGACGCGTTATGTTATCGCCAACCGCCTTGTTCAAATCATTTGCTCGCATAAAAAAAGATCTCAAAGAAGATATCGATGCAGTATTTACTCGCGATCCTGCTGCACGCAATAGCTTGGAGGTAGTACTTACCTACCCTGGTATTCACGCGCTGATTCTGCATCGCAGTGCCCATTATTTATGGCAACATGATCATAAGCTCTCTGCTCGGGTCATCTCCTACGGCTCACGCATTCTAACTAGTATTGAAATTCACCCGGCTGCCAAAATCGGCAAGCGCTTCTTTATCGATCATGGCGTCGGCGTAGTGATCGGTGAGACTGCTGAGATTGGCAATGATGTCACCTTATACCATGGCGTCACTTTAGGGGGAGTTTCATGGAATAATGGTAAACGTCATCCCACTTTAGAAGATGGGGTCATCGTCGGTGCTGGGGCAAAAGTATTAGGACCATTCACGGTCGGTAAAGGCGCTAAAATTGGCTCGAATGCGGTAGTAGTCAAGCCAGTGCCTGCTGGCGCCACTATGGTTGGCAGTGCTGCAAGAATGATATCTGAGCATCATGACGAAAAGGGTAATCCTATCGTCAAAAAGGGTAATGATATCAAGCAACAAGAAGCTGCTGCCCAAGTGAATACTACCGAAGATAATGCTCAAGATGCTAGTAGCGATCAAACGCAAGCTCGGCATCAAAGCGCAGCACGAGCCACTACTTTTCAAGCTTATGGTATCGATCAATCTTCACAAGACCCAGTGGCCGAAGCTTTTGCGAAGATGCTTGAGCATATCCAACAGTCTGAGAACCGTCTTGATCAGCTGCAAGATGCTATGTGCAAGATTGATCCGAACTTCTGCAAAAAAGAATATGACAAGCTGTGCTTGCAGGATTTAGATGTGATCGGTCAAAGCGATATGGCGGCAGCCGATGCTAAGCAGAAGTAACTTGAACGTTTATAAGAGGCTGGGCTAAATGCTCAGCCTATTTTTTTGCTATTGATAAAATACCTATTAATGTGACTATTAACGCTGGTTGCTAAAGCTAGTTGCTAAAGCTACTCAGTAAAGCTAGTAGCTCTACAACCTTTGCCTATACTCTAACTAGGAAATACCATGTCTGGTTATCAAAACCGCCTACAAGATAAAGTGATTATTATTACTGGGGCTGCTCAAGGTATGGGGGCAACTCATGCCCGTTTATGCATTGCAGCAGGGGCTAAAGTCGTATTGACCGACCAACAAGCAGATAAGGGTCAACAGTTAGCCGATGAGTTGGGGAACAACGCTTTATTTATTAAGCACGATGTTACTAATGAGCAGGACTGGGCCCAAGTTATCCTTAAAACCGAAGAGACCTTTGGAGCCATTAATGTACTAGTAAACAACGCTGGTATTACCAGCTCTAAATCTATCTTAGACACTTCACTTGATGACTACCGCCGCATTATTGATATCAATCAAGTCTCTGTATTTTTAGGTATGAAAGCTGTCATCCCCTCAATGCAAAAAACCAAGCAAGACTCGATCATCAACATCTCATCTATCAATGGCTTAGTTGGCGGTGCCATTGGCTATACCGACTCGAAGTTCGCCGTACGTGGTATGACTAAAGCAGTTGCTTTGGAGTGTGCGCCTTTTGGTATCCGTGTCAACTCAGTACATCCAGGGGTAATTGCGACACCTATGATTATGCAAGGAGATACCAAAGCAGCTGTAGAAGCTTTTGCCAAAACTATTCCCATGCAGCGCGTCGCAGAGCCGGAAGAAGTGAGTGGCATAGTACTGTTTTTAGCTTCAGATGATTCAAGCTATGCTACTGGCTCAGAGTTTATCATTGACGGTGGTATCACTGCGCGCTGACCAAATAACTCGATAGCTTTTAACATCACCTAGTGCTGGGCTAAAAGCCTAGCCTACAACGACTAAAAGTAGCTCTGTGTCGTTATTCAAACAAATATTACCCTCATTAATCATTTATTTAGTCACTTATGAGGGTTTATAAGATATAGTCGAAGCTAGCAACACTTATAAAATACAAATTCATATGCGTAATATTAAGGATGATACGATGCTCAAATTTGGAAGCGCCTTACTGCTGGCTGCTGGTCTGATTTTAACCCCTCTAACCCAAGCGATAGCTGCTGAGCGTCAAAGTATTGCTGTATTAATTCCCGGCAAACATAATGACAACGGCTTTATGCAATCTGCCTATCGGGGTTATGAGAAGATTAAGAATGAGCTGGATGTTGATGCCAGTTATGTCTCTAATATATCTGCAACTTCAGATCCAGTACTGTTAACTGACGCTATGCGTAAACTGGCTCAACAAGGCCCTGACATGATTATCGCTCATGGCGGTCAGTGTAATGGTCCGGCAGAAACAGTGAGTAAAGAGTTTCCCGATATCAAATTTGTAGTCATTCAAGGTCATGTACAAGGAAACAATCTGTCGAGCTATGTCGTACGCCAAGAAGATTCAGCTTGGTTAGCAGGTGCCCTCGCCGGCCTGACCACCAAATCTAATATTGTTGGTCATATCTCTGGTGCTTGGCCTAAGCCCGGCTTGATGGGTCGTGCTGCCTTTTACGATGGTCTAAAATACGTAAATCCTAATGCCAAGTTTCTGACGTGGTTCACCGGCGACTTAGATAATACTGATATCAATTCAGCAGCAGCCTCAGCAGAGATTTATAAAGGGGCAGATGTTATTTACACTATGCTCAATGCGGGTCGTCAAGGCGTGATTGATGAAATCAAAACTCATGACGGCACAGTGCGTCACATCGGTAATGTATCTGACTGGACTCAAGTGGATGATAGTTTTGTCGGCTCAGCGGTAGCCGATGCTAGCGTTGCTATTCTTAATGCGGCGCAAGATCTAACGACAGGTAAATGGCAACCTAATCAAATACAAGAAATCGGTCTAGGTCAAGGGGACGTAGTTAAGTTGGCTTTGGCTGATGATGTATCGCCGCAAGTAAAAGCAAAATTAGACGCTTTGGCTGCTAAAATTGTCAGTGGTGATATTAGTATTTCGACCACTTACAGCGGTAAAGAATTTAACCCAGCTACCGGCAACCTTGTCGATCAGTCGTTTAAAGAAACTTTGAAAAATTTTAAAAACTAGTTATAGGACGCCCCTAACTTATGGACTATCGCGGATAGTCTATAAGCTCACCACAGCCAACTCTTCAATTCCTGCACGCTCATGCGCTTTAAAAGGGTAACGATCTAAGACCACTATCCAGTCATCAGCATCATTTTCTATCTGGACTAATAAAATATCAATGTCCATCGTCACTTGCCGTATAGCTGATGCTGGGTGTTGACGACACCTATTACAATCATCTTCGAGCTGTTTAAATACCTGCTGTAATTTGTGCAAACTCATCGGCAAGCTTAGAATTAGATAAACACACTGATTGATATAATCGGGTTTTGCTTGCTGCAAACTGGCGGTAAAATCAGGATTTTGCAAAGCACTAGACAGTTTTATCTTACCGAGTTCGGCAAGATTTTTACCAATGGTCATTAAATGCTGTTCAGAGTCATGATTGCTACCCAACGCTAACAATACTGCGGTCACTGTCTGCATTTGCAGCTGCTCAGACGACTGTCCTTTTAGTTTAGCTGGCGTTAATTGTAATGCTAAATCTAAAGACGCTTGGTCTATATCTTTATGCATCAGCAGACTTATCATCAGCAGACTTATGGACAGCCGTCTCATTTTCAGTGCTTTGGTCTTCAGCAGCTTTTGCATAGCGGGTAATCTGCACCCCAACTGCGTCTGCTTGTTGTATAGCGGTAGGCTTAGCGACACTTAAAGTAATTTTTTGACAGTCATAGCGGGCGAACAGCCTAGCTACCAGTTGCGCAGCTAAGTGTTCAAGCAACTGGGCTTTGATTTCTTGACACCAAATCGTGACATCATCGCAGACCTCTTTATAGCTCAAAGCATCTTTTACCTCATCTGAGAGCGCCGCATTACGAATATCTGTCTCTAAGGCAATATCGATCAAGATTGGCTGATCAATAGTGCGCTCCCAATCAAAAACTCCTATCACTGCTTCTACTTTTAAACCTTTTACAAACACCACATCAGCTTCAGTATGGAACATATTTTTATCCTTATTAGTGACTTACTAACTTTTATCTTATTATGCTTTTATAGGGCTTCATTATTTAAGGCTGCTGTTTTTGACAGTTTACTTGGGCGATGACGCCACAAATCAATGCTGAATAATAACAGACCTAACCAAATTAGACCAAATACCGCTAAGCGATGTAAATCAAACGCTTCTTTATAATAGAATACTGCTAAGAAGAAGATAAAGGTCGGGGTCAGATAGTTCATAAAACTGAGAATACTGTAAGCCACTTGCTTAGTGGATTTATTAAACAATAATAAGGGTATTAAAGTAATCGGACCTGCCAGCATTAATAGCCAAATATTGGAGCTGAACCAAAAGCTGAGTTGACTGCTCGCTACATCGGCCTGCCAAAACCACCATAAGCATATAGGCAATAGCATAGTAGTCTCAACAAACATAGCATCGACAGCCGTCAGTGGCGTTTGGCGCTGAATAGTACCGTAAGTACTAAAGCTAAAGGCTAAGATCAACGATATCCAAGGCACACTGCCGAGCATGACGACTTGAATCACTACTGATAACAGCGCAAAGCCAATAGCTACCCATTGCAGAGTACGCATACGCTCTTTGAATAAAATCATCGATAGCGCGACCCCAACTAATGGCCCGATGAAATATCCCAGACTGGCTTCTAGTATCTGATCGTTATTGACTGCCCATACATAAGTGAGCCAGTTGATGGCAATAATTATTCCGGATACAAAAGTAAGCGCAATCCATTTTGGATTTTGCTTTAACACGGCAATCCATTGCCAGCGCTTAGTGACCACCAATACTACTAGCAGACAAAGGAACGTCCAAACAATACGATGACCGATAATCTCAGTAGCGTTATAAGCAGCCAATTGCTTGAAGTATAAAGGGAAGGCGCCCCAAATAGAAAAAGCGATTAGCGCAGTGATTATGCCACGTTGAGTGGTCTTGATAGGAACAACTGGTTTTTTGACAACATTTTGGGTGGTCATAATAAAAAACAACTTTTTAGAGCAAAGCGCGCATCTGATTCAAAAAATGATTAAGAATCAGCTATAAAAACGCTGGATTACTGTTGGTGAAATGGAAAATAAAAAGTAATGTGCTAACGCCAACATAGACATCAACACATTGCTAACAAAGATATTACGGTTCCAGCCATACTCAATAATTAATACTTAATGGCTGACAGGGCTGTTATTTATTGGCACTGTTATTAGTACTGACATTGGTACTGACATTAGTGCTGTTATTAGTACTGTTGTCAGCAAATCAATCAGCGTCAGTAACAGTATCAGCACCCCTATCTACTTCGACTGCCATACCGATTTGGTTGGCAAGCTCAGCGAAACCTGGGAAGCTAGTGTTAACGGTCTCCACCCCTTCGATGACGATCTGTTTAGAGGCACGCAAGCTAGCAACCGTAAAGCTCATAGCGATACGATGGTCGTGATGTGAGGTAATATGACCACCACCAAATACTGGATGGCTATTATTTACCACTTGACTGTCACTGCCCTCTACCCCTTGCCCTTCAATGATCAGACCATCTTCGGTAACTGTGCAATCAATACCAAGAGTTTGTAATCCTTCTGCCATCACCGCAATGCGATCTGACTCTTTGACTCTTAGCTCTTTGGCACCAGTCAACACGGTACGACCTTGAGCACAACTAGCAGCAATGAATAATACTGGGAACTCATCGATAGCCAACGGCACTAGCGACTCTGGTATCTCAATGCCAACTAGATTAGAGCTACGAATAGTGATGTCAGCCACTGGCTCACCACCAACGTGAGTCTCATTACTCAAGCTGATATCAGCATTCATGAGCTTAAGAATATCGATAATACCAGTACGAGTTGGATTGATACCTACTTGGGTCAAGGTCAGGGTACTACCTTGGCTGATAGCTGCTGCCACCATAAAGAACGCTGCCGAGGAGATATCTGCAGGTACTGCAATATCACCACCTATAAGCTTACCACCGCCTTCAACACTAATGCTATTGCCTTGTACTTTTACCTCATAGCCAAACGCTGCTAGCATACGCTCAGTATGGTCACGGCTGACCTCTGGCTGAGTAACCGTAGTCGTTCCTTGCGCCCATAGTCCTGCTAGCAATAAGCAAGATTTGATCTGCGCTGAAGCTACTGGCAGGTTATATTCAATGCCTTGTAACGGCTTACCAACGGTAGCGCGACCGGTGATGCTCAATGGCGAAGTGCCGCTAGTACCAGTGCTTTGCACTACTGCACCCATCTGGCGTAATGGCGCAGCTACACGCTCCATTGGACGCTTATTTAGGCTAGTATCACCAGTCAATACACTATCGAAGCTTTGTGCTGCTAGAATACCTGCTAGCAGGCGCATACTAGTGCCAGAGTTGCCCATGTAGATAGGAGTTTTGCTAGGCTTTAAGCCATTCATACCAACGCCATGGATAGTCAACTTGCCTTTGTCAGGCCCTTCAATAGTGACCCCCATATCGCGAAAGGCTTGCAAAGTGGCTAGAGCGTCTTCGCCTTCTAGAAAGCCAGTAACTTGGGTGACGCCTTCAGCAAGGCTACCTAGCATAATACTGCGATGAGAGATGGACTTATCACCAGGAATGGCGATAGTACCAGTGACGGTATGACTGGGCGAGATAATGTAAGATGCTGACATGGTAGAGATATCCGTATAAGGAGTGCTGGCTAACATATGGCCAAAATGTCGCCGTGCGGCTTGCGCGCGGCCCAAAAGTCCCATCAGGGCGGTTGAATCTTTATCGATAATAAGCTGACGTATATTGTTCAGATAACTACTGTATTCATCAAGAGCACTGACTATCGAAGTTTGATTGGCAAAGAATATATCGTGCCACATCTTAGGATCGCTGGCGGCAATACGAGTAAAGTCACGAAAGCCTCCTGCAGCGTAGCGAAACATATTTAAATTGTCATCATGACTAGCCAATTGGTCGACTAGATTGAACGCTAATAAATGCGGCAAATGACTAGTATGCGCCAGTATCGAATCATGGTGTTCAGCATCCATAGCCATTACTGTCGCGCCAATAGCCTCCCACAGCTGTCGTAGCTTAAAGATGGCTGTACGACTAGTCGTTGGTAGCTCACAGATAATGACGCTGTGATTGACGAATAAATCGCTGCGCCGAGCATGATATCCTGAATTCTCAGCACCCGCAATCGGATGCGCAGGCACTAAACCTATAGGCAATGAGGCAAATACGCTTTGAGCGGCCTCGACCACATTGAGCTTAGTAGAGCACACATCACTGATGATACAATCAGCTGCCAATCGACCGCTGTCTATCAGCGCTTTTATATCGATAAATACCGCTGATACCGCTTGTACTGGTATGGCAATGATGATCAAATCGCTACCAGATGCCACTGCACTTAACTCAGTACTGCCAGCATCTAGCAGTCCTTGCTCTATGGCTTCAGTCAGACTGAGCTGGTCTCTATCGACTGCTACTATTCGTGCGCTCAGCTGCTGGTCTCTTATCGCTTGCGCCACACTAGCACCAATCAAACCTAAACCTATAATGCATACTTGTTGAAACATAGGCGCATTGTCTAGCTGGCGTTTTTTATTGACTAGCGCCGCAACCGCTATGGACGGCTTATCATTATTGTTCTGTAGGTTGTGCTCAATGTGGTTATTAATACTATGCTGACTGTTCACGGTTGTTCCCGTTATTCAAACTCACCTCTGTAAGCTTAGTTATAAGTTCAACTATCTGTTTATTGAAAGGTTAAGTAGTAAGTATAAATGGCAGTAAAAAGCTACCGCCAGCAAAACCCTAGGCGTTATCTTGTAATCAAGAATTAATAACTAATCACTAAGATAAAAAGTCTTGCCAGCTAGTAGTCATTGTATTAGCGAATTAATCGTTAATCAATATAGACCGCAAGGTATCAATCAGACGGGTGTTATCTTCGGCTAAACCGACGGTAATACGCAACCAGTTCTCCAAGCCATAGCCTAGTAGCGGACGCACAATAACACCTTGCTCGAGCAAAGCTTGGTTGATAACGGCGGCATCTTCTATTTCTACCATGATAAAATTGGCATGCGATTTAACAAAGCCTAAGCCTAACGCATCGAATTGTTTTTTTAGCCAACGCATCTGCCCATCATTGATTCGGCGTACTTCTGTGATAAAATCCTGATCAGATAACGCGGCAGCAGCAGCGGCTAATCCCAAACGACTGACGTTAAAGGGTTGGCGAATACGGTTCAATAAATCTGCTACTGCTGCTGAGCTAAGTGCATAACCAATACGTAATCCTGCCAGCCCGTAAGCTTTAGAAAAAGTACGCACGATAATCACATTATCGAACTCATCTAATAGCGCTCTATTATTACTTTCAGGGCTATATTCGATATAAGCCTCATCTAATACTACTAGTACTGAGGTCGGCAAGCTGGCAACAAACTGGTACAGCTCATCACGATCTAGCTGAGTACCAGTAGGGTTGTTAGGATTTGCAATGAACACAACTTTAGTATTGGGATTGTCTTCTACCGCCTGAAGCATAGCTTTTAGATCATGACCGAAACGCTGTGCTGGCACTTCAATACCAGTTGCGCCCTGCATTTTAGCCAACATTGAATACACCACAAAGGCATATTGACTATAGACAATAGCGTCATTAGTACCGACGAAACTGCGTGCTAAAATATCGAGCAAATCGTTAGAACCATTACCCAAAGTAATGCATTCAATAGCAACGTTATTAAAATCGGACAATGCTTGCTTGAGATAGTAGCCATTGCCATCTGGATAACGCGCCAGCTGAGATAATTGCTCAGTAATCGCTAACGTCACGTAAGGCGAGCAGCCAGTCGGATTCTCATTACTGGCAAGCTTTACCACATCTGAGACCCCATATTCACGTGTCAACTCTTCAACGGGCTTACCCGTTTGATAAGCTGCCAGCTCTAGAATACTGTCATAAGCGGGCGCTGGACGTGTTGAGGGCTGATCAAAATCTTTCGAGGACTGCATAAGTTATCCTTAGATAGTATATCCATCTATGACTGGCTATTGATTACTAGCATTATTTATTATCTTTTCCAGTATTTCGCTGTTCTAAACTAGCGCTTATAGCACCGCCTTTGGATAGGAGCCTAAGATACGCACATCTTTTACTAAGGGGCGAATATCAGCGATAGCGGCACTCACGTTAGGGTCTTGAATATGACCATCCATATCAATGAAGAACACATAAGCCCATTTATTCGGACGCTCAGGACGAGTCTCGATACTAGTCATCGATACCCCATGATACGATAACGGCTTCAATATTTCGATCAGCGCCCCAGCTTTGTCATGAGCTGATACTACGATAGAAGTCTTATCTTGCCCAGAGGGAGCAATCGACTCGTGACCAATGATTAAGAAGCGAGTAGTGTTGCTAGGGTTGTCTTCAATGTTGGCATACAACTTATGTAAGTCGTACTCTGCTGCGGCAACATCGCCAGCGATAGCGGCTGAATGCCATTCATTTTTTAGACGTCGGGCCGCTTCACCATTACTAGAAACTGCGACACGCTCGACATTAGGATAATTGACATCTAACCAATGACGACACTGCGCCAGCGACTGCTGATGTGAATAAATACGGCTAATACCATCAACTTTGGTATGCTCAGCAACTAAAAAGTTCTGATGAATAGGTAACTCGACTTCACCAATTATCTTTAGAGTTGAGGATAAGAAGCCATCCAAAGTATGATTGACTACGCCTTCAGAAGAGTTCTCAACGGGTACTACCCCGTACATAGCTGTGCCCGCTTCTACTTCGCGAAAGACGTCAGTAATAGTACTAAGGGGCAAAGTATCAGCCGCTTTGCCAAAGTGCTTTAGAGCAGCGGCGTGGGTAAAGGTTCCTAAAGGCCCTAAAAAGGCAATACGCTGCGGCGCTTCTAAATCGAGACAGACCGACATAATCTCTCGAAACAAACGAGCCATTTTTTCATCAGCTATTGGGCCGACATTACGCGCCATTACCGCCTTTAATACTTGCGCTTCACGCTCAGGACGATAAAAAATAGGATCACGAGCTAAAGGGTCATCGCTGTTAGCAACTTGAGATTTTTTGACGGTCGCTACTTGTTGAGCCAGCTTTGCACGATCATTAATCAACGTATGAATTTCACAGTCTACCGCATCAATATCTTGGCGCAGACGATTAAGAACCATTTGCTCAGTTGAAATATAGTTAGAGTCTTCAACGCTTGGATTTGAATTATTATTTTGCTCTGCTGACTGCTCGCTCATTAGCGCATATCCTTTATTATTTCTGTTAACGATTATTAGCTTGCAAGAGACTACTGTGTTTAGCTATTAGCAGATAATCACCTGACCTTAAAGCATAACTTACTTGTCGCCCCTACTATAACAAAAACTGTGCATAGTGCCCACGGGTAAATAGGCTAAATGCGGTAAACAGCTTAAAATCAGACGCTTTAGCGCTCAGTATTCTATTGGTAGATAAATTAAAGTCTAAACTATGTTAAAGTTTCAAACTATTGCCTGTCAAAGTAATTTTTCTAACAGCGCAAACTTAATAGCAAGCAAAAAAGCAACACTGCTAAAACACTGAATTAATTATACGTTAAGGATTCCCAATGAGCGCACTACAGCAGCTTCGCACTATGACTACTATTGTTGCTGATACTGGCGATATTGCCGCTATTGCACGCCTAAAACCTATCGACGCTACTACCAATCCCAGCTTGATTACCAAAGCACTGCTGCAGCCTGATAACCATGCAATGCTAGCAGATATGATGAATCGTCATCAGGGTGATGTCGATGCAGTTATTGAGGCGCTAACCATTCAAATTGGTTGCGATATTCTGCAGTTGATCGAAGGGCGAGTATCCACTGAGGTGGATGCTAGACTCTCTTATGATACTCAGGCTACTATCAACAAAGCTTTGGATTTTATGGCCGCTTATGATAGAGCCGGTATCGACTCTGAACGAGTATTGATTAAAATGGCGGCGACTTGGCAAGGTATTGAGGCGGCGCGTTATCTGGAGACCCAAAATATCCATTGCAATTTGACTTTGCTCTTTGGGCAACATCAAGCGATTGCTTGTGCTGATGCTGGAGTGACTTTGATATCGCCATTTGTTGGCCGTATTCTAGACTGGCAAAAACGCCAACAGAATCGTCAAAATGTCCCCGCTTCTGATGATATGGGCGTACAGTCGGTCAAGCTTATCTATCAATATTACAAACAGCATGGCTACAAAACTCAAGTTATGGGCGCCAGCTTCCGTTCTGCTGAGCAAATTCTAGCGCTAGCCGGTTGTGACTTATTGACTATCGCACCGAACTTAATCGATGAGCTAGCAGCAATGGATATTGAGGTTAGTCGTCAGCTATCCCCTACTATGTCAACTGATATGGCTATTATGAATAAGGTAAGCTTGACCCATGAACAGTTCAGTCAAGCCTATCAGCAAGACAAAGTCACCCAAGACTTATTACCCAAAGGTATCGATGGTTTTATCAGTGCACGCGATGAGTTGGCGCAGACTTTAGCGGCTATTCGCTAGTTAATCAGTATGGACTTTAACTATAAGCTAAACTGGTTTTGTTTTAAATAAGAAAACGCCCCTATTGATTTAGCTAAAAGTATTTATAAAGTCTGCATTTATCCTTTATTTAGCCTGTCCTTAGTCTATATTTCAACTATGATTAGCTGATTATAGAATAACTATAAACTGTCTTTATCAGCCATTATTTCATCTTAATGTAGTTACCGCATGATAAGCTCAATAAAATAGTAATTTTAATCCACTATAAGCAAAACTTAATACCTATTTTGCTAACCAATGTATTATTATACTCAAGTAATACTTACTCACAGGACTGAACTATTGATTTGGTTCTGTTTTAATTAATAAGGATGTTCCATGCTAAATTCTAAAACCAAAAAACAACCACAAGAAGTTTTTATCCATATCGTTCACAGTAAGCGCCTAAAGCCTTTAAAGAAGCAGCCAGCGGTTGAGTGTGTCCAAGCAACAGGCCACATTGATCAACATTATCTAGCTGAGCTAGCGGGTTCTGAAGAGTATATCTCAATCGCCTTTTGCTATAAAAACTATAACGAAGAAGCCAATCCACGCTTGAGTGAAAACGAGAGCTGTGCGGTAATCAGTGTAGCCAAAGCCAAAGAGTTATTACATACTGAAGTTCTAGCCGAAGAAGCTTTGAGCGCGGTAAGTATCATTTTGTTCAGCGCTGTATCACAGACTTTTGGTGGGTTCTTGACCGATGGCGAAACCAACAAGCGTTATGTACT
>NZ_JAGYWV010000011.1:0-63354 GCF_019279065.1 Psychrobacter sp. BF1 | reverse complement strand
ATGTACTGTCTAAAGGTACAGAGTATGCTGGCTTGTCATCAGTAGTATTATAGATCCTTTGTAAAGTCATGGCTTTGAGCATATTACTGCTAAGACAATGATTTAAAAATAGTAGATTTATAAAAAAAAGCGCCCTGACTTTATAATCAAGGCGCTTTTTTTGCTTTATTACTTGTTAAATACCTTAAGCCACTACTCTTACCAGCCCAAGCTTTTTAAATAGTATTTATAACAGGCTGTGTTAAATTTTTAGAACCGTATAAACAGGTACTGGAAATTCGCCATGTAGTGCCACTAGATCTAATAACACTAATGCCCCCACTACCGTATGACCAGCTGATTTACACAGCTCATAAGCCGTAGTCAAAGTACCACCAGTTGCCAAAATATCATCAACTAATAGGACACGCTCAGGGGGCAAATTGTTTTGCATCTCTAGCGTATCTTTACCATACTCTAGCGCGTAGGCCTTGTTTGCCACTGGTGGCGGTAGCTTGCCCGCCTTACGTAGCAGTATAATGCCTTTGCCCAATCGTCCTGCCAGCAAGCTTGCAAACACAAATCCGCGAGCTTCAACAGCCCCTAGACAATCCACCTCCTCCATCAATCCTGCAGGCAGCGACGCTAGCATAGCATCGATAACCGCATCAACGTGGTTACGCAGTAATGGGGTGATATCATAAAAATCGATGCCCGCTTTAGGGAAGTTAGGCACAGTGCGAATGACTTGCCAAAACGGATGATCAGTATTGAGATTATCGGTGTTACGATTAGTCGACGACTCAGATATGGTTTTAGCTTGCTTGTCAGTAGTAGTAACACTCATAATAACCCTTAACTTGGACGGCTTGAATAATGTAAGATTCACCTTAAATAAGACAAGCTCTTATAAAAGGTAAAAATTAAAGCTGGATATAATAGCATAATCTTGCGGTCTTTTTTGACGGATAGCGCTAGCTAATACTTGAGAACAAATACGCTCTAAACCTAGCTGACACAAAACCATAACTTTATACAGATATAAAAATAAGCTAATGAGTACTCTGCAGTTCCAATATACAACTGTAAACTTAACTTTATATAGCACGGTTATATGCTAAACTGTGGGCGTTTTTATGGTGTAAATTTAGCTAGTAACGCTTTTAAAGCATAATAGTAATTATTGATAGGACGGTGTATGAAACGTTATGAATGTATTGTCTGTGGCTGGATCTACGATGAAGAACTAGGTTGCTCTGAAGAAGGTATCGCTCCTGGCACTAAATGGGAAGATATTCCTGATGATTGGACTTGTCCTGAATGTGGTGTTGGCAAGTTAGATTTTGAAATGATGGAAATCTAAGTAGATGACATGCTAAGCGGGAGATATCATGATCCACTCAAATAAATCAAGCCAAGATAAGGTTGCTGACGTGGCGACAGAAACAGCTTACTATCCAAATCCTGCATGGGAGAAGTTCGGTACGCATAATTGGCGTACCTCTGACTTAAGTGAGCACCTTTATCAGGCCATGATCGATATCGGCGATAATATTAAGCTGTGTGTCGAAGCCGGTGGTAATCCAGACCATCCCCCATTATTGATGGTGATGGGTCTAGGCTCACAAATGATCTTTTGGCCAGATGATTTTATCAAGCGTCTGATTAATGCTGGATTTTTTGTGATTCGTTTTGATAATCGTGATATCGGCTTATCCTCTAAAGTTCAAATCGAAGGATTGCCACGAATCAGCCAACTCAAAATGATGCTACGCTTGCAGACAGGTCTATCCAATAAATCAGCACAAGTCGCTTATAATTTGACCGATATGGCAGAGGATACGGTACGTCTGATAAAGGTGTTACAACTAAAAAGAACACATTTATTAGGAGCCTCGATGGGTGGTATGATTGCCCAAATTGTCGCTGCTCGCTATCCCAGCTTAATAGATCGTATGGTATTGATGTTCACTACTACCAATCGGGCATTTTTAAAGCCACCACGACCTAAGCAGCTCTATACTTTGATCAATAGACCGGAAAGCCATTCTGAACGTGATATCGTTCGGCACAGCGTCTGGTTCATGAAGACGGTAGGGACGCCCGGTCATGTCAATGTCCGTACTGTGCGTGAAATTGCCAAGTTACGTTATCAGCGCAACTTTCATCCGTTAGGAACCGTACAGCAACTCAATGCTATCCTATCATCGGGCTCTATTGCGCGTTTTAGTAAGCAAGTCAAAGCCCCGACTATCGTCATTCACGGTAGTGCTGATGGCCTATTGCCCTCCTCGCAAGGTCGGGTAGTAGCTAAGACTATTCCTAAAGCCAGCTTTCATCTGATTGATGGTATGGCTCATGATATCCCTGCCTACTATCAGCCATATTTAGTTGATTTGATAAGCAAGCATTTACTGTACTAATTATTCAGAAGATGCTGGAAATTAAAAAAGGGTGAGACTTATAAATAATATATAAGCCTCACCCTTTTTTTGCTGTTTAAAACACTATTATAGAGCTAACCCTAGTGGTTAATCGCAATCGACAACATTGCCTTGCGTGCCTATACAGATCTTAGCGCCGTTATTTAGAGTACCGATCCAAGCTTTACCTTGGTTAAAAATAAACATCGAGGCGTTCTCAGCATTCTGATTCTCCTCACTATTGCTAAAGTTAAATGGGATAACCAGCTCACCGCCTAAATTTAAGAACCCCCATTTATTGTTAATACGTACCCCAGCCAGTCCTTCCGAGAAAGGTCTTACTTCATCGAACGAATAAGTAATCATTATGGTTTTTTGCTCATCAACAAATCCCCATTTACCGTCTTGCTGATCGGCTTTTAAAGTAGTAAAAGTTTTGGACGTTACTGCGGTGGAGCTTGCTAGTGGCTTGTCTATTGCCAATGCCGATGCTTGCGCAGACCCCGCCTTAGTATTATTGCCATTACCATTACTACTATTGCCATTAGTATTATTGCCATTAGTACTATTGCCATTAGCATTAGTGTTGTTAGCATTAGTACTACTAGGCTCGCTAATAGTATTGCCTTTGCTATCCAGCTTGATATTGACTTTATTCTTACGGGCTTTGGCAACCCCATTACTATAATTATCAATATCACTAAAGGCTGAGGAAAAAGGCACAATAGTTTGATTGCTATTATCGATCACCCCATAGTTACCACCTTTTTTGACTACAATACGTCCTTCAGAAGCGGCTCGTGCCCAGCCTCTAGACTCTGCTAACACATCGTATATCAGCGGGATAATAGTTTGACCTTGCATATTGACATAACCAACACGGCCACTACGCTGTACTGGTATTAACCCGGCAGCTATTTTGTCGGCAGCAACCTTTTGATAGGCTGATAAATCAACTACCGGCTTGCCTTTGCTATCGATAAGAGCTACTGGTGCACCATAATCTTTACTGGCCAAAAAATAACCGCTCATAGAAGTACAAGCGACGTTCTTATAATAACTTTTGGGCGCTTTGCAGCTCGCAGCTTGTGCTGTTGGCAAAGTAAGCACTAACAGCAGCGAACTACTGAGCAGCCATCCTACTGTTGCTTTGAGTGCTAAAGCAGGCAAAAGAGGCATCAATAAGCTGGGACTTTTTTTAGGCTTTAAGGTATAGCATCGAGACATAGTAGAACCTAAGCGGAGTGTAGTGCTGATAAGGTTTATAGGCAATGTGATAATCAGTGTAGCCCTGTTAAATATTACTAGCTTAACAAATGTAGACCTCAGTACCCACTTGTATTCTGTAAGGGTGTGACCCTAAGCTTTAGAAACGGTTAGCTATTTGTCGCTAATTAAGCGGGTGGCTTGAACAAAAGCGCTCAACCTTATTGAGCCATATCCAAGTCTATTAATACTAGCCGTCTTTAGCTTTTAGCCGAAAAGGTTTACCATAGGATTTTTTATATCGCTTATTGATAATAGCGGATTCACACGAGGGCAACTTATGGCCGATTCTGCTTCACGCTCTGCTTCTATCGGCTTAGTCATTGGCTGTATTATTTTTGGCTTAGGCAGCTTAATTGTCGCTCATGTCGATATCGGTGGCTGGGCAATGGCGTTTTGGCGACTGGCTATCTCCGGTGTGGTGTTTGCTATGTTAGCAAAAGTGGCCGGCCAGCGGCTACCAGCCTCTAGACGAGCTATCGTTTATAGTTTGTTATCTGGTGCATTTCTTGGATTCGATTTAGCGCTTTGGCATGAGAGTATTCACGCTGTTGGACCAGGTATCTCAACCTTACTTAACAGCTTACAAATCTTCTTTTTAGCGGCTATTGGCTTTGTCTATTTCAGCGAGCGCCAGTCTATCTTGCAGCTCCTTAGTCTCTGCCTAGCCATGCTAGGAGTGGCGATGATTGGCAGCCCTGAATTTGCGCAAAACTCAGCTGCCACTTGGGGCTTTGTTACGGGCATTGTTTCAGGCGCGATGTTAGCAGCCTCGATGACTTTTATTCGTAAGACTCACGATACCGAGCCGACACCGATATTTGTACTGATGCAGCTGATTAGTATCGGTGGGGTGCTGGCGATGATAGTACCGATGTTATTAATTGATCAAGGTAATATATTACCCAATAGTTGGTATGAGCTTGCTTGGGTATTGGTCTACGGCACAGTAATGCAGTGCTTAGCTTGGGGCCTGATTGCTTATTCTATTCCTAAGCTCTCACTAACCTTAGTCGGCTTGCTACTGCTCACTGAGCCGATTGCCGCTTTGGTCATAGACTATAGCTGGCTTGATAAACCGATTAATAGCTTACAGTGGGCCGGTGCCCTACTAACTATGTTTGCTATTTTTTTGGGCTCACTCAAGCCCAAACCTCGGGCCCTAAGACGTTATCGCTTCTTTGCAAAATTCTATAAGCGTAACTATAAATAATAGGGTTAGGCACAACACCCCTATTAACCTTATCGATAATAAAAAAAGCTTAAATCTAAGTAGATTCAAGCTTTTTTTATAACCGCTACAAGTCTTAGTGACGAATCAGCCTTATAATTCTTAGCCTTTTTGGCGATTGAATAAAGCGTTTAGGATGATAGCGGTCAAAGTTGCTGTACCGATGCCACCCAAATCGAAGCTGCCTAGATGCAAGCTAAAGTTACCTGTACCCATAATTACTGTCACGGCGGCAATAATAAGATTACTATTCTTGCTAAAGTCGATATGACTATCTATCCATATTTTAGCACCAGCGATAGCGATCAGGCCGAATACTACAATAGAGGCGCCGCCTAATAATGCTGCTGGAATAGTCTGAATCACAGCGCCAAACTTCGGTGATAATCCTAACAGAATAGCTACTAACCCAGCTATCACAAATATCGTAGTACTGTAGACTTTAGTGACTGCCATTACCCCGATGTTTTCAGCGTAAGTAGTGACCCCTGTGCCGCCAAAACCTGCAGAAAAAGTCGTCGCTAACCCATCTGCAAAGAACGCTTTGCCCATATGAGGGGTTACGCGAGTTTTAGTCATGCCTTCAACCGCTTTGAAATGTCCGAGGTTTTCGGCAATAAGAATAAAGGCGACGGGTGCTATTAATATGATAGCGCTAAGCTCAAAGCGTGGGGTATGAATGCTAGGCAAGCCAAACCATGAAGCTGCAGCAACCCCACTAAAATCAATCGGCACCCCAAATCCCATTAGGTTGCTGACGATATAGTAGGTGATATAAGACAGTATCAAGCCGACTAATAATAATAGGCGTCTGAGCATACCGCGCGTAAATACCGCCACGCCACTGATCAACAGCACCGTAAAGGCTGCCATCCAAGCGTCAAACTGATTGGCAGATACCCCTTGAATAGTCACCGGCGCTAAGTTAAGACCGATGATCATCACAATCGCCCCAGTGACGATAGGCGGCATCAAGCGCTCAATCCAGCCAGTACCAGTCTTCATCACTAGCAAGCCGACTAAGGCATAAATGATACCACAGACCATAATACCGCCTAACGCGACATCTAAGTTGGTATTGAAGCCGACGCCTGCATAGGCAGTAACCGCTATCACTGGTCCAATGAAGGCAAAACTAGACCCTAAGTAACTGGGCATACGTCCACCGGTGATGATAAAGAACATCACGGTACAGATACCTGACATTAAGATAGCTAAGTTGGGATCAAAACCCATCAGTAATGGAGCCAGCACTGTCGAGCCAAACATAGCAAAAGTATGTTGCACGCCTAGTAGCAAACTCTTAGAGGGCGGTAGATACTCATTGATACCTACCGGATTACGATCTATATCACCTTTGAACGGTCGCCAAGTAGGGAACCAACGGCCATTTTCAAAATCTGGATTGTCAGTATATTGCCTCTTTGCGCTGCTAATACCAGCATTGTGCAAAGCGTTAGGCTCATTATTAGACGATTCATTAGATGAATGACTATCTACAGCTTTAGATGAGGATGAATGCTCTGAGGGAGGTGTCATGCGCGCTTTTCCTTTAAGGCTTGATATTATAAAGCGATATCCTTAACTGACATCAAAAGATAACTGGGTAAAATTGGCTGGTAACAATATTGGGCTGGGCTGGCTAGCCACTATATTACCTATATTGTATGACACTAGCGTATTTCGCTAGCTGTCAACGATTAGATATGCTTAACTAACTCCACTAGGTTGAGTATTGACAAGATAAGCATATTTTTTGGCATTGCCATATTTACAGGATGTTACATAATTATAGATGCCGAGCATCATAACGGAATTCAATAATAAACAACAGCTATTATTCACGTGTCTCACGTACTCTTACGTTTAAAAATTTCTATAGACCCTAGCATTAACTTACCTTTTTGCCTGCCTTACAAGCCACTGTTATCGATGCTATTTACTTTAGTATTTATGCTAGTGCTTATACTGATAGCTATGTTAATAGTTAAGTTTATAGTTCAGTTAATAGTTATGCTGCTATTGATCATTATATTTGCTAGCTAATTACTAGCTGATGAGCCACTCAGCTAAACTCTAAAACTGCCCGAAAAACTAGATAAAAAATAAATAATTTTTCAATATAAAGCGGTGTATCATCACCACATTGACTCCCTTTAACTTCTCTTTGGTAATTGACTATGATTAGTGTATTTGATTTATTTAAAATTGGTATTGGTCCATCAAGCTCCCATACGGTAGGCCCAATGGTAGCAGCTAATTTATTCTTAGTCTCCCTACTCAAGCAAGCAAAACTGACTGATGTAACCGCTATTGAGATTGAGTTGTACGGCTCTTTAGCGGCAACTGGTAAAGGTCACGCTACCGATACTGCCATACTGTTAGGTTTACTTGGACATAAGCCAAGTACTATTGACACCCGCTTAACAGACCAGTATCTAACGCCGATATTTTCTGAGCAGCAATTGAACTTATCAGGTGAGCATAGCGTCGGCTTTGACATTGAACGCGATATTCGCTGGTACGGCGACACGGTATTGCCTTATCACCCTAACGCTATGACTATCTGCGCTGTATTGGCTGACGGCACTCGCTATCAGCAGACTTATTACTCCGTAGGTGGCGGTTTCGTCATCAATGAAGAAGACGCCAACGATCCTGAGCAAGATAGTGCTGCGCCAACTATTGGTCGCATTCCTTATCCCTTTGATAGCGCCGCAGAGCTACTTGAACAGTGCCACCTGCATAACTTAACGGTTAGCGAACTAGTATTAGCCAATGAGTGTCACTATCGCCATAAAGATGAGGTTTATGCTTATCTAGATTCGATTTGGGAGGCGATGCAGGACTGTGTCACTAGAGGCTGTGAAAATGGCGGTATCCTACCCGGCGGCTTGAACGTTAGGCGTCGGGCGCAGGCTCTGCATTTGCAACTTTGTGCCGAAAAAGATCTTCCTGCTACTAAAAGTGATAAATTAGCAGCGATGGATTGGGTGGATTTATATGCCTTGGCAGTTAATGAAGAAAACGCTAATGGGGGCAACGTAGTGACTGCTCCGACTAATGGTGCTGCCGGTATTATCCCAGCAGTCATGCATTACTATCGTGATTTTATCGCCAGTTATAGTAATGATGGCGCGCGTAAATTTTTATTAAACTCTACTGCTATTGGCAGCCTAATTAAGCAAAACGCTTCTATTTCTGGTGCGGAAGTCGGCTGTCAAGGTGAAGTTGGTTCTGCTTGTGCTATGGCGGCTTCTGGTCTAGCTGAGATTATGGGCGGCGATCCTGCTAAGTGCTTAAATGCTGCTGAAATTGGTATTGAACATAACCTAGGTCTAACTTGTGACCCTGTCGGCGGCTTAGTACAAGTACCTTGCATTGAACGTAATGCTATGGGCGCGGTCAAAGCCATCAACGCTGCACGTCTAGCCTGCCGAGGCAATGGAGAGCATTTTGTCTCTTTCGATAAAGTAGTCAAAACTATGAAACAGACTGGCGCTGACATGCTAGATAATTATAAAGAGACTTCACGTGGTGGTCTGGCAGTTTATGCCGATAATCGTATTCCTACTGTCTCTCAAGGGGTCAGTGTCAAATACAGTCAATGCTAATACTTGTATATTTTTTAGACACTAACAGATTTTAATATTAAAAGATAAGCAAAAAAAAGCCTCTAACGAATTAGAGGCTTTTTTTATTGAGCATCGCTGTCAAATATTATAGCTATCAGATTAAGCAGCTATCAGATTAAAAACTTATAAATCAGACAGCTATCTAATCAAATAATAACCCAACTTAGACAATGATTACTCTGCAGTCTTTGAAACCACTTCATTCAAGATCCACATAGGCTTAACTGTACCAGCCGCTTCGTCAGCTACCGCTTCTTGACGTAAGTCTAGGATATAGCGATAGTTTGGCTCATAAGTGAACCCTTGGATGTTACCATTCAAAGTGTTGTAGTTCTTTTGATAAGTTTGACGATACTGAATACATTCAGCTTCAACAACATTGCCATCATTAGCAGTATATTCACAGATAGCCTTACGTGGGGCAATCTCTACTTTAAAGCTTGGAATGTTAACGACTTTAACGTTTACAGACTGGCCTTCAACAACCATAGTGCGCTCGTTATCCAAGCCCATAGTAGAACAACCCGCTAATACAAAAGTTGATGCTAATGCTGCTAATACTAATTTTTTCATTATGCTATTCCTCAGTTAATAAACGTTTTATGACTGTTAAATTATCTATATAAGCTTTTAGAATACTTGCTATTGCCAAAACAATTGGTAATAAGCCTTAACCTTATCAAAAGCTATGTATCTTATTTTTTTGCTGCGATAAGTATAGACCGCTTAAAACCTTGTACTCTATAACTGCTTTGTAATTAAACGTCAAAGTTTGCAACAGCATTCGATCTCAGTCTTATAGTTATACCCTTACTGGTGCGATAGTAGTTTCTGTCAAAATCTGAATAAGCACTAGGGTTACTTGTCTAAAACACCCTGATTAGCTGCGATAATCAGCATTAATCTTCACGTACTCATAAGATAAATCACAAGTATAAACCGTATCACTAGCACTGCCTCGTGCTAAATCAATATGAATAGTAATCTCAGGACGACTCATGACCTCATTACCTGCTTGTTCGTTATAACTAGGTGCTACTACGCCATTCTGACAGATCATCACTTCGTTCAACGACACATCGACTTGTTCTGTATCTAAATCTTCAACGCCAGCGTAACCGACTGCTGCTAATATCCGTCCCCAGTTGGCGTCACTAGCAAAAAATGCAGTCTTAACGAGCGGCGAATGGGCAACAGCATACGCCACATCACAGCACTCTTTAGTAGTCTTACCACTCGTAACTTTAACCGTTATAAACTTAGTAGCCCCTTCTCCATCACGCACAATCAATTGGGCTAAGCGCACAAAGACAGCCGTTAATGCGCTAAATAACGCTTGGTAATGAGGATGTTCTGGACTATCAATAACCTCGGCGCTGGCTTTACCGGTGGCAATCAATACACAACAGTCATTAGTCGATGTGTCGCCATCTACGGTAATGCGATTAAAGGACTGCTCATTAATGGCAGTGAGCATCTCTTGTAATAGATCAGCTGCGATGTTGGCATCAGTAGCAACATAGCCAAGCATAGTCGCCATGTTGGGACGAATCATTCCTGAGCCTTTAGACATACCAGTGATATGGTAGCTGATACTACTATCCCCACTAGTTATCTCTACTTTTTGGCTGGCTACTTTGGGTATAGTATCAGTAGTGCGGATACCATTAGCAGCGGCTAACCAATTGTCAGCGCCTAGCTGAGACAATGCTGTATCTAGTCCCGCTACTATAGCCTCGCTGTTTAATGGCTCACCAATGACTCCTGTTGAGAATGGTAATACCATTGTCGTATCAACTGCAGCTTTACTGGCTAACGCTTGGCAAATATCCAGTGCACGGCGTTTACCATCAGCACCAGTACCGGCATTGGCGTTACCCGTATTAGTCACTAGATAACGGGGACTATTAGCAGCAAAATGCTCACGCAATACTCGTACTGGCGCGGCACAAAATGCATTTTTGGTAGTGACCACTGCGGTATTAGCGCCTTGCGCAATCTCTATTACCACTAAATCATTGCGGTCTTGGTAACGTACCCCAGCGGCAGTAGCACTTAAAGTAATGCCATCGATAGCATAAATGGTATTTGGTACTGCAACATTGCCAACAGCCATAGTGACTCCTTATTATTGGTAGATTGTTATTAATAAATTATGATTAATAAATTATTTTTAATGGTGCTCATTAGTACGTCTAACTGTTTATAGATATAACTGCGCGTAGCTATAGTTAAGAGTAGATATAAGCAGTAATTATTAACAGGAGGCGATCAAAAGTGCTGTTTAGAGTTGACGTCTAACAGCACTAGCTACTATAACTAACTGACCTTGAGCTTTATATCGATAAGGCAATAATTAAGATTTGCTTAAGTCAAACTTTGACCAAATAGGAGCATGATCAGAAGGCTTTTCCATAGCACGTAGCTCATAGCTTATACCAGAGTCTAGACATTGCTCAGTGAGATCTGGGGTACATAAAATATGATCAATTCGCATACCACGTTTAGGCTCGTCATTAAAGCCACGGCTGCGATAATCAAACCAGCTATATAGCTCATTGCTCTTTGGATAATGCTGACGATAAGTGTCGATAAGATCACGTGACATCAGTGCTGCATACCATTCGCGCTCCTCTGGCAAAAATGAAGTTTTACCATTTTTGAGCCAACGCTTAGCATTGACTTCACCAATACCAATATCGATATCTTCAGGAGCAATATTCATATCACCCATGACTATCAATGAGCGTCCTTCAGCTTTTAGCGTATCAATATACGCCATCAAATCAGCATAATAAGCACGTTTCATAGGGTATTTAGTGGGATGATCTTGACTCTCACCTTGTGGAAAATAGCCATTAAGCACATCTATCTCACGGCCCTGCAATAGATAACGGCCATGAATAAAACGCTTTTGCGCCTCTTCATCTTCTCCAGGAAAGCCTTTTTGCACAAAGATAGGCGGCTCTTTAGACATCAACGCCACGCCATAATGACCCTTTTGTCCAAAGTACTCTACGTGATAACCAAGACCTTCTACATCATCAATAGGGAACTGATCATCATGTACTTTGGTCTCTTGTAGACCTATGACATCAGGGTCGATTATATCGCGTAAAGCCTCTAGCTGATGTGGGCGGGCACGAATACCATTAACATTAAAACTGACAAAACAAGTCATGCATAATCCTATTCTTTTTAGTGGGTTTATTAACAGCGTTTTATTTTAAACAATATATAATTTTAATCAGCTACTGACATAAACTTTGCTTGGCTCTAGTGGTTAAGATAAAGTATAAATATTATGGCTGCTATAAGTACTATGACTACCGCTATTGTCTTCTATAATGCTAGTCTAATAGCCAATAATACGCTAAAAACACTAGTAGACACGCCTAATCATTAATCTCTATTGAGACCCTTTATGACTAATCAAAAAATAAGCAGTACTGCCAATCTATTACAACAAACCACGCCTTTATTCGCCACCGATTACCATATCTATATCAATCATACCGATGCTGGCGGCATAGTCTATCATGCCAATCATCTAGTGTTTTTTGAGAACTGCCGTCGTGACTGGTTTACTAAGATTGGACTTAATACCTATTTTTTGCAAGCTGATGATGGTCAAATCCAACATTTTGTAGTCAGTCAAGCCGAGCTACAATACCGTAAAGCTATCTTTCTCGATGAAATTATCACTGTACAAATCGATAAAGTTGACCTAAAACCAGCCAGCATTATATTTTATCAAAGCATTCACCGCCAATCAGCAGCAGCTGATTCACTAGCCACTACCAGTCCTAGTAGTAGCCTGTTAAGTAGCGCTAGAATTGTCATCGCTTGTGTACAAAATCAAATCAAAAGTGAAACGCCTTCGCCAATTGAAAACTCAGCGGACAACCAAGCAGCGACTCAAGCACCAGCAGCTGCCCCTAGTGCCGCGCCTATTAGACCGATTCGAGTGCCCAAAAAGCTGCATCATCTCATTGAGCAAGCCATGATTCAGCATGCACAAGGTCAATAGCCGTTGCCAATTCCTACTGCTATTAATAACCAGCCCTTATTGAGCTTTAGTGAGCTCAGTGCGCGGGGCACAGCTTCCCTAGGATCTCATACTGATAGTAGTATCGGGACTAGTAACGCTGTTGCTAAAACTGCCACTAACGCTGCCAAAGCACCTAAACCTTATAACCTAGCTAGCATCTATAAACCAGCTAAAAGCTGGTTTGGCAGTTTATGGCGCCAATCATTATCGACCCAGCTACCCTTAGAGACTCAGCGGCCCTTACTACTTGACGGTGCGAATGGTCAGCTATTAGCAGGACAATTGACAGTCTTAACTGGGGCCTCAGGCAGTGGCAAGTCGGTACTGCTACGCTTGCTTGCCGGCCTAACCTCAATCAGTACAGGCGACATTCATCTTAATGGAATTAGTATTTTTGATTCGTCGCCTATCTACTGGCGAGCTCAAGTAGCGTTGCTCAGTCAGCATCCACAGCTAATAGAAGGCAGCGTTCTTGACAATCTACAGTTGCCTTACACTCTAGATGCTCATCATAATCAGCAGTTTGATAAGCAATGGCACCTTAAACAGCTGAGCTATTTGCAGCGCGACGAGCAGTTATTATATCAGTCAACGGCCTATCTATCAGGTGGTGAACGACAACTAGTAAATATCTTGCGCTTATTACAATTAGACCCCCAAGTACTGCTACTAGATGAGCCCACGGCCGCTTTAGATCCACAAACCGCAGCAGACTTGATTAGACTGTTGCTTAAGTGGCTGCATGATGACTCAAATCGTGCGCTACTATGGATAACTCATGATATCGATAGCATTATGCCGTTTGCTGATAGCCATTGGCAGATGCAAGCGGGGCGGCTGACCAAGCTGGCCTAAACCAGATCTACCATTAGATATATTTTACAGCTTAACCTCACCCTGATAAAAATGACAAACACTTTTGATGATAAGCCCCTATGACTAACACTAATGAGCTGCAAATCTTGCTAACCACTACTGATATAGCTTTGGCCAGCAGCTTAATTTTGCTAGTCATGTTGGTATCTTGGCGCTTACGTTTACACTTAGGCTCTACTTTGCTGATAGCGGCAGTACGTACTATTGTACAGCTGAGCTTTATAGGGCTGATACTAGCTTGGGTGTTTGCCCGTGAGCAATGGTATGAAGTGCTCTTGATTCTAACCATGATGACTCTGATCGCTGGTATTGCTGCCAAAAACCGAGTCAAGCGGGTGTATAAAGGCTTGTTTACGGATACTTTGCTTGCCGTTAGTTTATCAGCAGTCCTAGTAACTACTATTGCTATCACGATAATATTGCAAGTTAGTCCTTGGTACACCCCGCAGTTCATTATCCCGATTCTAGGTCTCATACTGGGCAATTCACTTACCGCTATCTCTTTGACTAGCAATCAGCTTGTCGAGGCTTTTTATAGTCAGCAGCCACGAATTGAGATGATGCTATCCTTATCCGCCACCCCTTATGAGGCGATACACTCGCCGATGCGCGCCGCTATTATCAGTGGTATGACCCCTACTCTGAACTCCATGCTGGTGGTCGGTATTGTTAGTTTACCGGGAATGATGACGGGTCAAATACTTGCCGGTGCTGATCCAAGCCAAGCGGTACGCTATCAAATTGTGTCTATGTTTTTGATTTGTGCCAGTAGTACTCTTGGCTGCACTTTGAGCGCCCTACTCACTTACCGCCGGTTCTTTAATGCCAATAAGCAATTCGTCCTTCCTTAACTGCTCTTATCCGCTTGTTATTTAACTGATTTAAAATTACGTTTTTCTATAACTTCCTAAATACTTGTAAGCACTTGACTGTGAGGACTACCATTACACAGCCCCTCACTGGATAGTAAATAAAAAAAAATCAATAAAAAAGCCCTGCAAGCTACTTATTGATAATAAATAACTTACAGGGCTTTTGCTGGCGATTAATCAAAACCAACACCACAACGCTACCGAAATCAGCTTATTTTGTTGACCACATTTAAGGGAAGATGTTTCATTGCTTGACCAACTATAGACCATGGTAAGCTTGGCACACAAGCTTCATCAACCCCAGACTCAATCGCCGCTACCATAGCTTTAGTGCCAGTATCGGCATCCACCTGAAAAGGTAATGGCTTAGCATTAGTATTGATTTCAGTGCGGATATAACCCGGATAAATTGTCGAGACTTTGATCGGTAGCTTGGTGAGCAGCATATCAGCACGAATCCCTTCTGCTAAATGTGCCAAGCCCGCTTTACTAGCCCCATAAGTGGTCATGTGCTTAGGCAGTCCACGCATAGCGGACATACTCGATATCACTACTAGATGACCATTATTTTGTGCACGAAATATTTGCATAGCCGCTTCACACTGGGCCAAAGCTGAGACAAAGTTGATTTCAGCAGTACGGCGATTGGTTTCAAACCGGCCTTTACCGATCCGGCGACTCTCACCAACACCAGCATTAACGACTACTCGATCTATCTGGCCAAAGTCGGTAGCAAAGCGGTCGAACACTTCAAATATAGCAGCATAATCACTGACATCAAGCTCTCGATACTCCACTCGTATATTAGGGTAGCTAGTTGTCAGCTCTTCTTTAAGCTGCTCTAAGCGCTCAGTACGCCGTGCACAAATCGCTAAGTTATAGCCCAATTTGGCAAACAATCTTGCCATACCTTCACCTAAACCTGAGCTGGCACCAGTGATCAAAACGGTTTGGTCTTTTCCAACTTGCTTTTTGTTAAGAGTAGCTAGATAACGGGCAGGTTGAATGGCACCAAACGCTTGATCTTTAGTTTGCTTTGCCGCTTGGGTTACCAAGCTCAATAGTTTATGCTGCATGGGCAATCCTTGCTATGTCTGTAGGCAGATAAAGCCTAAAAATGTTGAGTTCAACCGGACATTATAAGGTTTATCGTTGCAACAATGAATGCAAGTTGTGTAGTTATGTAGGCCTAGCCCGCCCTCTAATTATTGGGCGAGCTGTCTTTGATAAACACCCCAGTTATCCTACGGCTGGAAAAATAGTGCTTAGCACTGAGTAGTTACTAGTTAATACTAATGTTTAGTCACAAAACTATTACCGGCACTGAACAGATGACTGTGCTCGTTATACGATAGTAATTGTAGCTTCTGTTGATGAATACTAATAGCAGTAACCCCAGTGTTGACTGAACTCTGAGTCAATTGATAAGCAGTAGCACTATGCTGCTGCAACAGATGGGCAGTAATGGCGGCAATCACCCCACCTGAAGTAAATACTAATACTGTACTGTCTTGATTAAGATGCGCTAGATTGTCTACTTGCGTACGTAGCTGCTGTAGCGCTTGCTGCGCACGTTGGCTAAATTGTGGCCAGCTCTCCAAGTAATCTTCATCATGATCACCAGCATGCCAGCGTTGCATAGCCATCCCAAACAGCTCCCCTAATCGAGACAAGGGCTTATTTTCTCGCTTAAGCTCAGCGGCAATCTGAGCTTGCGTAGACAGCGTCGGATTAGACTTGACGAATACATCCTCGTGATTGAATTCATCGAATAAAGGCAATACATAACTTTCAGGGTTCGCTAGATCTAAAATAGCAGCGGAACCCTGATGATCAATGTTGGCTTGGGCTGGCTGATATGATTGCCAAAAATGCTGTGCTGAATCACGTTGACGCACTAAGCTGCCACTAAAGATAGCATCTATACGCCGCTGACTATTGCCATAATGCTGACCAAGCATCTTAGCTTGTAGCGTCCCAAGCTCTGAGAGCTGATCATAATTCTCTTGTCCAAATGAGGCTTGGCCGTGACGAGCTAAAAGGAGGGTTGTCATAAAGTAGTGCCTGTTATCATTATATTTTAGAATAAGGTTATAAATTTAAGCCGATTACTTATCTATAGATTTTGCGTCCTGTTCAATAGCCGCTGCTGGCGCAAAATAAGCTTTAGGTAATACACTTTTGATTACCGCTTGTAGCGGGCCAGGAAGCTGTTCAATAGTAGTAGCATCGATACCTCTATCTGCTAAGTGTGGCTGCACGTAATTCATAAACAGCGCATCGCCTTCATACTTAGCGATCAGTTTAAGGCATTTAGCATGCAAGACATGGACAATAATCCAAAAGTTCTTAAAAGCCGGATTGCTAGTTTGTTTATGGTAAAAACGATAATAGATCTGCTGCACTATACCAGCTAAGCGGAACAAGCCAAACACTTCATAAAAGGTCCAATTGTCTAGCTCTAGGCCCGTCTGGGCAAGATAATACTCAACCACTTCATCACGAGTCATCATACCGGCAAGATGAGTGGGCTGTCGACGCGACTGCTGCATAATAATATTGTCATCGGCCTCAATCCAATAAGCCAAGGCACTGCCTAAATCCATTAATGGATCGCCTAAAGTAGCCATTTCCCAATCGAGTACCCCTATCACTTGGGTGGGATCGTCAGCGGCCAAGATGACATTATCGAAGCGCCAATCATTGTGGATGACGCAAGTGTTACTGTCTTTAGGGGTATGGTTAGCTAGCCATTGTCTCACCACAGCGAAACTAGGTACATTCGGGGTCTTGGCTTTGACATAGCGCTTATCCCAACCACTGACTTGACGCTCACAGTAACCCTCACCGCGGCCTAAGGCTACTAGCTCAGGGTGCTGCTGATAATCAACTTGATGCAGCTTAATTAAGGCATCAATGACGTTAGTGCATAGCTCATGAGTTTGACTAGTATCAAAATCTATTTCTTTAGGCAAATTAGCACGAGGAATAATACCTTCCATGCGCTCCATCACATAAAAGTCGGCACCGATAACCGCCTCGTCAGTACACAGAGCAATCATCTTTGGCACGTAAGGATAGACCTTTACTAGCGCTTTTTGTACTGTATATTCCCGTACCATATCATGCGCTGATTTGGCTTTAGTGCCTTTAGGGGGACGACGTAGAATAAGGTCTTGATTGGCATATTGTAGACGATAAGTCCAGTTTGATGCCCCGCCTGAGAACTGAGTAACGACAGGCTCTCCTACTACCTCTACGCCCTGCTCGCGTAGCCATATAGTTACTGCTTGCGCATCAAGCTCCTCGCCTTCACGCACCTCACCGCCTTTATCTAGTACAGTATGGGTCAATGATTTATCGGTGCTATTGGATTTTTGATTAGTATGGCTATCGGTAGCTAGGTTGTCGCTACTGTTATTGCCATTGCCATTGCCACTGTTATTTGAGCGGCTACTTTGCAGATTGTTATTATTGTCTGACATGTGATAATCCTTATCTCGATGTTAAGCTAACTGCAAATTTTTATTAAAAAAACGAAATCTAATAAGGGCTAACGAAATTCCATTGTTTACTTAGGCTATTTTACATGAGTTCTTACTGGCTCATCGTAAGGTTGTAGCGGCTATCAAGTTGCTATTATTTAGCTAGTCTTGATAGCGCCATTAGCCTATATTTCGCTTTACTACTTGCGCTTAGAGCTAAAACCTTGACGCTTAAGCTCCAATTTAGCAATCATAGTTTTATGCACTTCATCAGGGCCATCCGCCAGTCGTAGTGCTCTTGCTTGCGCAAAGAAACCCGGTAGCATAGTATCTTGACAGACTCCCATACCGCCGTATATTTGAATCGCCATATCGACTACTTCTTGCAACATCGTTGGTGCTACTACTTTGATCGCTGATATCTCAGTTAACGCCGCTTTGGTGCCTTGGCTGTCCATCTTTTGCGCAGCATATAAGGTTAGCAGACGCGCCTGATCAATTTTGATACGCGCCTCAGCGATACGCTCGAGATTGCCCCCCAATTGTAGTAATGGCTTACCAAAAGCTGTACGCGTCATACCACGCCCGACAGCCAGCTCTAATGACTTTTCAGCAGCGCCAACACAGCGCATACAATGATGAATCCGGCCTGGCCCTAAGCGACCTTGCGCAATCTCAAAACCCATACCTGGCCCACCAATAAAGCTATCTAGCGGCACACGTACATCAACAAAGCTTACCTCACCATGACCGTGCGGCGCATCATAATCACCGAATACTTTTAGCATCCGCTCTATAGTGACACCAGCAGTATTGACGGGCACTAATACCATAGAGTGCTGATGATGACGATCTCTATCTTCGCTAGGGGTATGCGCCATAACGATTAATAAATCAACGGCAGGATCTCCCAAACCAGATGACCACCATTTGCTACCATTAATGATAATCTCATCGCCTTCTACTACTGCTGTTGCTTGCATGTTAGTGGCATCACTTGACGCTACCGAGGGCTCTGTCATGCAGAATACTGAGCGTGTCTTGCCTGCTAACAATGGCGTTAACCATCTGTCCTGCTGAATGCTACTGCCGTAACGCCATAATAGCTCCATATTGCCACTATCAGGAGCATTACAATTAAAGATATGTGGGGCCAATAAACTACGCCCCGTCAACTCAGCAATAGGAGCGTAATCGGTCACTGAAAGACCAGCTCCCAAAATATCATCAGGCAAGAACAAATTCCAAAGACCTGCTTCACGTGCTTGCAGACGTAACTGCTCATACGCTGCTGGCCATTGCCAACTCTTCCAGTTGCCATCAGGATTGAGCTCATGACACTGTTGCCAAAACTGGGCCTCTATTGGCTCGATTTGGGTGGCGATAAAGTCTTTTACTTGCTGGTAAATAGCTTGGCCTTGCTCACTAGTAGTGAACATCAAATCATTAGTAGACATGAATAACTTCCTTTTTATTCTAGATTAATTATCTTATTGAAGGTTGCTGGGAGGTTGGGTAGCAGTAGCTATTAAAAGCCATTTGAATAATAAGGTATACAGGGGCTTATTGTGGTTGCTCAATCCAGTTATAACATAGCAATTATTATTAAACAGTAAAAAAGGCGCGACTAGTTAGGTCACGCCCTTACAAAATACAAACACTGAGGGTATTAAAAAACCAGCACTAATAAAGGCAGCTTTTAGTGCGTTTAAAGCTTAAGCTAAAAACACCTTTTATAGTCAATCCCTACTTTAAGATATTGAGGCGACTGTTGAAGTCAAAACGGGCTAAGGCTTCTGGTAATTTATCAATGACTATACTCAATGTGGCCTCTGCTGCTTGTGCTAGTCCTAGCTTTTCAGCAAAGGTTGGCTTTTGACGTGAGTGCAAAGCATAAACTTCATAATCTTCCATCAGCTCTAAAATATAGCTATCTGACGTCTGCAAGCTGTCTACTAAGTTAAGATGTAGCGCATCTTCGCCATACCAATGCTCACCAGTAGCCACTTTATCTAAATCTAGCATTGAGCGATAACGATTGACGAAATGCTTAAATAGCTCATGAGTTTGCTCTAGCTCTTGCTGATATTTGGCACGATCTTCATCGTCATTTTCACCGAATACAGTTACGGTGCGCTTATAGTCACCAGCAGTGAACTGCTCATAATCTACATCGTGATTCTTTAACCATTTATGGAAGTTGGGTAGCTGCGAAACCACGCCGATAGAACCAACAACTGCAAAGGGAGCCGCTACGATCTTGTCCGCAACACAAGCCATCATATAGCCACCGCTAGCTGCCACTTTGTCCACGCATACAGTTAGCTTTAAGCCCGCGTCTCTAAGACGAACCAACTGTGCTGCTGCTAGACCATAACCATGGACTATGCCGCCTGGTGACTCTAAGCGTATGACGACTTCATCACCTTTATTGGCAGTGCTGATTAACGTGCTAATCTCTTCACGTAAATGCTTGACGGCGGAAGCTTTCATATCACCATCGAAATCAAGGACAAAAACTTGCGCGCTTGGGGTTTTATTCTTACTCTTATTTTTAGCTTTTAATGCTTGCTTAGCTTTTTTGGCGAGCCCTTTTTTGAGTAGTTTGAGCGCCGCTTTACCTTGAGTGGCCTCAACCAAATCCTCACGATGCTGTTTTTGAGATTCATTAAGATGCATTACTTTTAGTTCGACAGGATTTTTAGGCGGATGAAATAACATCGATAGTATTCCTTAATTAATAGGTTAAATGACAAAGAGCTGCCAAGTTAAAACAGTAATATTTTTGGTATCAGCATGATATGACCCCTATATTAAAACTTTTCAAGTCGCTCAGCGATTATTGAAAGCTAAAACATTTTACAGGCATTATTTAGTAATCAGGAGTTACAAAATGGGCAGATACAGCCTATCCCTACCAGAGGATTCTATCAGTAGAGTTGTATAACAAAAGCACATTAGGCATAATATGCGTTTACACTTATTTTTATGCACTCCATTGTTATGAGTTTGCTGATATGGTGTTTTTTTGCTAATGGCAATTGTCTATCTAAAGACTAGCGCTTATTATCGCTAAAATTGCAACGCTTACAAGCAACTAACTCTTCAATTAACTGGCCCTAGTCTACAGCGCCAGTTAATTTGAGTGGGTTGAAATCTACTAACGATGGCTGCATTATTGTTCTTTGAATCGAGCAGACAACTGGATAACTATTATTATGACCGACCCTATCACAACCAACAGCATTATAAACCAAACTCAACTCGCCACAGAAAGTGAGATGAGTGTACATAGCGGTTACCGTGATGAATATTGTGGTGCAGTAACCGAAAATCTATTAGAGCAAACCATCACTATCGTCGGTTGGGTACATCGTCGTCGCGATCATGGTGGGGTTATCTTTTTAGACATGCGTGACCGTGCTGGTATTCTACAAGTGGTCGTTGATCCAGATACCCCAGAAGCTTTTGCTACTGCTGATGCTGTACGCCCTGAATATGTACTAAAAATAACTGGCCGTGTACGTCGTCGTTATGAAGGTACCGAAAACGCTACGATGACTAGTGGTCAAATTGAGTTATTGGGCAAAGAAATTGAAGTATTAGCGAAATCTGAAACCCCACCTTTTCCATTAAATGATGAAAACACTACGGTATCAGAAGATTTGCGTTTGAAATATCGCTACTTAGATATGCGCCGCCCACAAATGCAAGAACGCATGGTATTCCGTGCCAAAGCTACTTCAACGATTCGTCGCTACTTAGATGACCATGGTTTTTTAGACGTGGAAACCCCTATTTTGACTCGTGCTACCCCTGAAGGTGCTCGCGATTATTTAGTACCTTCACGTACGCGTCCAGGTAACTTCTTTGCTTTACCACAGTCGCCACAGCTGTTTAAACAACTACTAATGGTTTCTGGCTTTGATCGCTATTATCAAATCGCTAAATGTTTCCGTGATGAAGATTTGCGTGCTGATCGTCAGCCTGAATTTACCCAAGTCGATATCGAAACCTCTTTCTTAGATGAAGAAGGCATCATGGCCATCAACGAAGGCCTGATCAAGCATCTATTTAAGACTATGTTAGGTGTTGAGTTTGAACAGTTTCCTCGTATGACTTACGCAGAAGCTATGCGCGATTACGCTTCAGATAAGCCTGACTTACGCATTCCGCTAAAATTAGTCGATGTCGCTGATCTAATGCAAAGTGTTGATTTTAAAGTATTCGCCGGCCCTGCTAATGATCCTAAAGGTCGTGTTGCCGCCTTACGTATCCCTAAGGGTGCTTCGATAAGCCGTAAGCAAATCGATGAATACACTAAATTCGTTGGTATCTATGGCGCGCGTGGTTTGGCTTATATCAAAGTCAACGATGCTAGCAATATCAATAACGGCGTTGATAAAGAGTCTGGCCTACAATCACCAATCATCAAAAACATGACGGATGAAGTGCTAGCTAGCTTGATTGAACGTACCCAAGCAGAAGATGGCGATATCATTTTCTTTGGTGCGGATAAAGCCAATATCGTTAATGATGCTATAGGCGCACTACGCCAAAAGATTGGTTTAGATCTGCAGATGACTACTTGTGAGTGGGCGCCACTTTGGGTGACTGATTTCCCAATGTTTGAAGAAACTGACGATGGCAAATGGACTTCAATGCATCATCCGTTTACTAAGCCTAAAGGATCTGTTCAAGAGCTAAAAGACAGCCCAGCAACCGCTCTATCTATAGCTTATGATATGGTAGTGAATGGTACAGAAGTTGGTGGTGGTAGCTTACGTATCAATACCTTTGATATGCAGCAAGCCGTACTTGAAGCTTTGGGTATAGGCGAGCAAGAAGCGCAAGACAAATTTGGCTTCTTACTTGATGCACTAAAATTCGGTGCACCACCGCATGGTGGTTTAGCTTTTGGTTTAGATCGCTTGATTATGCTGATGGTAGGTGCCAGCTCTATCCGTGATGTTATTGCTTTCCCAAAAACCAAAACTGCTGAGTGTCCTCTAACTCAAGCTCCTGCTGAAGTAGATAGCAAGCAGCTGCGTGATTTGGGTATCCGTGTACGAGAAAAGGTACAAGCTGACACTACTAAATCTGCTGAATAGATAATCTGACTATGCCCTATTGTATTTTACAGTCTCATCGACTAGCTTGTGATCGGTCATGAACCCTTATCACCTGTTCAAATATGTGCCATTGTCCCTGCTACAGGGGCTAGCACATATTGTCGCTTGGATTGTCATGCGTATGTCAGACGCAAGTTTAGTACGCACTATTGGCATTAATATAACTTTGACAGATCTAGACTTATCTGAATTACAAAAGCAAAAGTTGACTAAAGCTATCGTTGTCAATCAATGTCTTAGTAGCGTTGAGTCTATAAAAAGCTGGGCAATGCCTCCTAAGTGGAGTATGGAACAGATTCGAGATATCTATAATAAAGATATCTTGTTGCAAGGACTGGCTGACCCTAATGGGATGCTCGCAATTATACCGCATTTAGGTACTT
Organism: Psychrobacter sp. BF1; assembly: GCF_019279065.1. NCBI lineage: Bacteria > Pseudomonadati > Pseudomonadota > Gammaproteobacteria > Moraxellales > Moraxellaceae > Psychrobacter > Psychrobacter sp. BF1. The sequence continues at coordinate 40,021 of NZ_JAGYWV010000011.1, read as the reverse complement.
GGGAGATGATGAACGCTTGGCTCAATCAGTTCGGTTCCCCCACTATCATGTACAAGCCGGTTAAGGGCAAGCTCATTAATGAGTTTGTACTGCAAGGTCGGCAGCGGCTTAATGCCACTTTAGTCCCTACTGACGGTAGTGGGGTTAAGGCGATTTTTAAAACGCTAAAACAGGGTGGCTTTAGTATGGTGCTGCCTGATCATGTGCCTGAACCTTCAGGTGGTGTAATTGTTCCTTTCTTTGGGGTGGAAACTTTAACTAGCACTTTAGCTTCCAAACTGGCCAGCAAAACCAACTGTGCTTTAGTAGGCGTGTCTTGTATTCGTCGTAGCGATGGTCAGGGCTTTGACATTCATTGTTATAAATTCGATGATCAAGCATTATATAGCCGCGATTCTGCGGTCTCTACTTATGCGCTTAATCAGGCTATGGAGCGAATGATCCGACCCCATTGTAGCCATTACATGTGGGGCTATCGACGTTTTAAGCATTTACCTAATTTAGGTAATCCCTATAATAGTGATGAAAAAACAATCGCTGCTTATGTACTTAATAAGCGCAACAGTACTGTTGAGCTAGATCCCCCTATGGATTTAAACAACTAGTTACCCGTTCTATGTGTTTCACTGACGAGTCCTCTATGACTACCAACAGCCCCAAAATCTCTTCAATCATCGAAACCGCTACTGACACCAGCTCAGCTGATCAGCGTTACGTTATCTGTATGAAATGGGGGGATAAGTATGGTGCTGAATATGTCAATCGCCTCTATAACATGGTCAGCCGTCATTTAACTTTAGACTTTCAGATGATTTGTCTCACTGATGATAGTAGCGGTATCGATCCTGCTATTCGCAGCTATCCTATTCCTGAGCTTAACTTACCCGCAGGACCTGAACGAGGCTGGAAAAAACTCACCACTTTTAAAACTGACTTATATGACTTAAAAGGTGTAGCGCTTTTTTTAGATATTGATATTGTTATCGTTAATAATATCGACGGCTTCTTTACTTACCAAGCACAGCATGAAGATAGCGTAGTCATCATCCGTGATTGGAAAAAGCCTTGGCGAATGATTGGTAATAGCTCAGTATATCGTTTTAACGTTGGCATGAATACGTATCCTGACTTACTAAGCAATTTTGAGCGTAATTTTGACACTATCCGCCAACAAGTACGCCATGAACAGGCTTATTTATCAAACTATTTGCGTGAGCATCATCATTTAGAGTATTGGGACAAAACTTGGTGTGTCAGCTTTAAATACCAATGCATGGCTCCTGTGCCTTTTAACTTTTTACGCCCACCAAAGCTGCCAAAAGACGCAAAAATTGTTATCTTTCATGGCGAGATAAACCCGCCAGAAGCTATCAATGGTGGTGGTGGAAAATGGTATCGACACGTTAAGCCTAGTCCTTGGTTACAAGACCATTGGCTATAAAACCTAGGGTAATTATTTAAAGATAAAATGGAGCTTAATTTGGAACTACCGCCTACTGTTGTATTTAATATTGATGATCAACCTATCACTATTCACGCTTTTAATAGTAGTGAAGCGAAACAAAGTCTGAATAACCAAGCAGTCAACATTATTGCTTCAGGTCCCTCTGCTGCAAACTTGGCATTCTCAGAACTGATAGAGATAGCGACTATTTTTGTTAATGGTAGTATTAGTTTACTTGCTCAGCACGATTTTACTCAAGTCGTCGGCTGGGTAATAAGCGATGCCCGCTTTATTAATCATCAGCCAGAAATTCTTAAAAACCATTACAGAGGCCAGCCTCTATATGCAACCTTAGCCGTGTTTGAGGCTTTAGCAGCAGCTCATCCTGATATTATGCACAGTTATCATAGTTCGATGCGTATCTTATACCCAGTAGATAGGCCTTGGGGCGTTAAATCAAATAGGCTTTGGTTCAGCAAACTAACCTTTAAGAAAAAGCTACTAAATAAAAAGAAGCCCTTATCCTACTTTGCTAATGATCCTAACTTTGTTATTGATAGTAGCCATAAACCTGCTCCTATCGGCGTTTCATTAGATGTGACTTATGGATTTGTAGAAGCCGGTACGGTAGCTTATGTTGCAGCGCAATTGGCCTTTTCTAGATCTGTGTCTATCATCAATTTATATGGTATCGATTTACTAAACAGTGCTGAGCCTAGATTTTATGAAAATAAAGATAATAGTGCGCCAAGCAAGCTTGATAAAGCTATTACAGACCGTATCGTGCCATCATTCAATCTACTAGGGAAAGTTTATAAAGAGCACGGCGTCCCTATTGTCAATCACTCTGCTATTTCTAAAGATTTATTTAATAGTTTTGACTAATAGCTTTGATTGACTATTCCTCATATACCCAAATCACTGCTATAACTTCCCAGAAAATTTTAGATACTGATCAGCAATATTATCAGGCAGTAGCTGCTGATCAAACGGTGCTTTATAACGTTCAGGACTAATCAGGGCAGCACTGATTAGCTTGGCTAACCCCTCGATATCTCCTACCGCTACTAGGCTTTGCTTAGGCAATAACTCTCTTGGACCAAACGGACAGTCGGTACTAATCACTGGTACATTTAGTGCTTGCGCCTCGACGATGACATAGCCAAACCCTTCAAATTTAGAGGTGAGAACGAGCAGTGCTGCCGCTACTATTAACGGGTAAGGATTTGCTTGAAATCCCAAAAACTTGACGCAATCATCAATACCTAGCTGCTTAGCTAGCTGCTTTATTTGTTCTTCAAGTTTGCCACTGCCTACTAATACCAAAGGAAGTTTGCGATCTGTTTTAGCATAAGCTTGTAGTAAATCTTGATGACCTTTCATAATATCGAATGATGCCACATGAATAATATATCCATTAGCGCTCAGACCAAACTGATTGATGTTTGGCGGTTGTGCTACTGCTTGTTTAATCGTCTTAACGTCACAGGGATTATAAATTGTCTTAGTTGTATTAATATTACCTATTAACGCTAACAAATCTTGACGGGCCCCTTCACTAACACAGCTACACGGATACGCCCCATACACCATTTTTAAATGAGTAAGCGTTGACACAGGTTCGGCTATCAGCTTGTCAGCGAACTGTTTAGAGAGCGCCGTGTGTAATACGTTAATAATGTTGGGCAATTGACTATAGGCCATTATCCAGTTGAGCTTATAGATATTGACTAGTATTAGACTAGGCTTACCTATATTACCAAGCACATAATCATCGATACGCTTGGCAACTGATTTATAAGCAGTGGCTTGTTCTGAGTGTTGCGGCAAAAGCGGTTCATTATATGGCACAACATGATAATTAACCCGCTGATCTAGTGGCATCTTTTGAGTATCTTCTAGACAAAGCACATGAACACAGTAGTTCATATCTGCATAAGCACGCGCTAATGTGGTCACCATGCGCTCAGCACCACGACCTTCTAATGCTTTTAAGATAAGTAAAATAATAGGTTTGGTCATAGAGGCCTTTATATATGGAGGTTTTAAAATGATAAGATACAAGGCTTGCCAGTTTGAGTTGATTATTATTCAACTATGGCATAAGTAGCCATAAAATCGCGGCTTGGATATAGCTTAATGAGGTACTATTTGTCAAAATGTACCTGTTCGATAATTTAACATTGTATTTCTGAGTAAGGCTTAAATGAAATGACAGCACTTTCAAAATGGCAAAGTAAACTTATTTTACTATTCAAGAGTGAAAGAACTTTCAATGCTCAGGCAATCGTTAGTGAATTCACTAAAAAAACGATTGCCGAGATGAAAGAAACTATTATTACAGAAGCCGTATGTAACACTGATGCACTGTCTGATAAGCCACGAACTAAAGACTTAACCGCTCATTTAGATAATTTAAAACATCAGTTTATTGGACAATCAGAACTGTGTTTTTACCATGCAACACTGGTGGTACTGCTACGTCGCAATTATAAAACAACAGATATCTTTGCTGAATTTCAAGCCTTGTGGGAAAGTGAGTTTGATTACCTATTAAAGCATTTGTCGCTGCGCTGGATTGTCTCTGCTTGTGATACTTTTATTGATTATTCAGACAATAATAACAGAGCTACTATTTTATTGAATGTCGTTACTTTGGTAAATACTTTAAAAGTTTATGAAACTAAGCAGTTTTTGCAACTAAACGATACTATCGAGCAAACCCCACTACTAACAGATAAAGTCAATGCGCTTTACCACAGCCATCTACCTTTATATGACGGACTTACTTATTTCCGTATCGGTACTGATGATAGTTTAAAAAATATGCGCAGTCGTTATGAAAAGTTTTATGCAATCGATAAAATGGCGACAATTATGCTACTATTCATTTTTGATAAACTTCAAAGCAATAACAGTGCGTTTGCTACTCTAAGAGCTCTACACACAGACGAAAAGTCTCAATGGTGGCTAGATTGAGTTTATCAGTTAAATAGGTTTGAATTAGCTTATAGCTTTAAAAACCTATCTCAAACCTATACTAATGCACTTTATCCTCATCTAAATTTATAGAGTATCAAATGTCTACAACATCTCAACCTTTGTCTTTCACCAATATGGAAGCTACAGATAGCTTTGTTGTTTGTTGTTTTTATACTGATAGCTATCTCAACCATGCTCTATCCTTAAAACAATCTTTGGACGACTTTGGCTTAAATTATTACTTTAAGCAAGTTGATGACGCTGGTTATTGGGAAGCCAATACTCGCATCAAGCCGCATTTTATTTTGCAATGCTTACAACAGTTTCCAAATAAAAACATTCTGTATTTGGATGCCGATGCTTTAGTCAAAAAGCCTTTAGATTACTTTAATCATATCACTACTGACGTTGCCTTTTACAAGACTAAAGGTATGCCAGGCATGTCTCATGATTACTTAGCCAGCACTATGTACTTTAGCAACACCCCTAATACTATAAGGCTAGTTGAGCAGTGGATAGAGGAACAAGTAGATGGCAAGCGCACGCAAGTTGATCAAGACAGCCTAGATACTGCTATGGAAAAGCTTGCTGATACCCTAACCGTCGAGCCTCTCAATCCGGGCTACATAAAGATTTTTGATAAAGACTATGACGGAGAGATATACATTGAGCAGTTTCAAGCTAGCCGTGGTCAAACTAAGCTCAAACGTCAAAACATTAGAACCCGTAATCGGATTATTGGTGGCGTCGCACTGTTAGTTATAATAGCGATTGCTAGCTATTTGATAATGAAGTGAAGTAACTTTTATAATCGGTAATAGATAAAATAATACCCGTCTCAATGGGTATAGCTGATAAGAATTGTAGCTCAATATTCAGCTATACTACTTTGCAGAACGGCTAAAGATCTGCCCACTTGTGCTTGCGTGTTTTTATTTCCAATGGTTCTAAAAATTAGCCCTGTGCACATTCAGCATCAGTTAGTTTTGTATAAATGCCAAGTACTTCTCAGCTATAGTAGTAGGTAACAGTGCTTCATCAAAGTCAGCATAAAACTGCTGTGGATCTTGCATTGCCTGACTTAGCTTTTTAGAGATGGCGCTGATATTAGCTTTTGGCATCAAATTGTTCTCCGGTAAAAGCTCTCTTGGGCCAGATGGACAGTCGGTGCTAATAACAGGTACGCCAAGCGCTAGAGCTTCTGCTATTACTAGAGCAAATCCTTCCCAATCTGAGGCTAGCACCTTAAACTTTGCATGTTTGATATAAGGATAAGGGTTTTCGCAGAAACCTAAGAATACTACCTTATCCGTCAGTCCCAACTGGGTAACTAATTGCTCTATATCTTTTTGTAGCTTTCCTTGGCCTAGTAGCAGTAACGGTAAAGACTGATCAGTCTGTGCATAAGCTTTCAGCAGTATGTCGTGGCGTTTGGCTTCTTTAAAGCTACCCACATGGATAATATAGTTTTGATACTCTGGGACAAAGGCATCGGCTAACTTTTGAATCTCGTATCTATCTATCGGATTATGGATAGCTGCTATTGGAGTAATATCCCCAAACTGGGTTATAAAATCTTCCTTAACCCCAGCACTGACACAGACGCAAGGATGCTTAGAATAAGTAGCTATCAATTTTGACTTCAATTGCTGAAGATTATCCGCTTGAGAAAACCTATAATATAATGACAAAGTATTATGAATGACGTAAACAATATTGGGCAATTTACTATAAGAAAAAATACCATCCGAGCGTTCAAGATTCGATAAAACTAGGATAGGATGACCAATTTTTTTGCCTATGTATTGATCAACGGTTCGAGCAATGACCGAATTGCGAATCTTACCTTTAGGTAGCCACCTATAGCGCTCATAGTCAATTAAATGGTAAGTTAAGTTTTCATTTAAGGTAAACTCAACTTTAGAATTAAAGGTTAATACGTGGACATCAAATCCTAATTGATGAAAAGCTGCCCCTATAGTTAATACAAAACGCTCGGCACCTGCGCCTTGTAAAGAGTTGATAGACAAAACGATTTTATCTTTTTTTGATAAGATAGCAGACATCTGGCACTCATTAAATTAAGTTATATTAGATTACTAATTTCGCATGCTACCTTCTTTTAACCATTATTAGTAGCTTCATTGGTAGTTTAACGATTAAATAAACGTGATAGAAACGACTTAGACTCATTTGCCCGAGTTACTTTATTACCTTTATAGCGCTTATGAGTCTTTTTTGGAAAGCTGCCAAAAGGTTGCACTCTATAGTTATCTAACTGGTAACCATCAGCAAGGGCATCGTTATAGTAGCTATCGAACAATTCAATAAGCTCTGATCTAGGGTGCGGTATTATTTTGCCATCAAACCAATGCTCAAAGCCTTCCTTCTCAACTCTTGCTAACGCATATTTATGGCTAAACTGAGTGCCCATATCTGAGTAATGCAGTATTTTGATATCTTCGATTGCCAGATCTTCTCCATCGACACAGTTATAGCTGTCTTGATACGGTTGCACCAATTGCGCTTTTTCTTTTAGTAAGTCCATCATTTTTTGATGACCGTCAGCATCCATCTTAAGCTGTTCCATAGGCAGGATAACATTTTGTGCTTTACTACAATCCCAGATACAAGTACATAGGCGTGTCATATCCGCTTTTGTTTTGGCTGCAACGATAGCTTGCCCAGCAATAGGATGCTGCCATAGCTTGGCTAGATCGCTTAAAACAATAACATCAGCATCCATATATATTGCTCTTCCAGAGTAGTTACAATACTCCGGAACTGCCCAACGAAATCCTGAAAAAGGGGTGGCCCATTTAGTAGTATTCCAGCCCTCACCCGTTTCAGGGTTAGAGTACCAGTAGCTCTGAGGATCACGTGATAGCTGCATCCATACGATTTCAACAGGCATGCTAGTATGTTTATGAATACTGTAGTCCAATACCATCATTTGTTCTAAATCACAGTTATTAGGATCGCAACCAACAAATACTCGGATAGTGTCATTGTTCATAAGACGTTCTCATAATTTTATAACGATATTAGAAAACAAAAAATTATCACGTCATGCTTTTACAGATGGCGCAATTATTTAGTCAATAATTGAATTTAGCTATATCTACAAATTCAGATAGAATGATAACTCTGACTATGACTTACTAGCAATAGACTTTATACTATCATCCAAACTATTTAGAGTCGCTCATAACACAGTGTTATATCGAGCAACAGCGATCTCAAAATGACTCCAAACCTTTGCATGATAAGAAGAGTTCAAACATGACCCCTAATAATGAACTTCTCTGCAGTTCTACTTCTAAAGATGGTAATTTTAAAGATAGTAGCAATACTGGCAAAAGTAACTTACAGCAATGGCAAAGATTTGGTCTATTGTTATTGGTTTACTTCCTGATTTGGTCAATAGCCCCAGTCTTTCTCGCTAGTAGCGTACCATTCGATGTCAGTGAAGGTATCAACTGGGGCAGCGAATGGCAATGGGGTTATTACAAGCATCCCCCATTTTCATCTTGGGTATTATACAGCTTCTATAAAATTTTTGGTCATGTTGGCCCCTACTTACTCAGCCAGCTCTATGTAATACTAACGCTGTTTTTAGTTTATCAGCTAGGCAAGCAAATTTGGTCACAAGCTATTGCACTGTTGGGCAGCGTGCTGACTTTGGCAATAGTCTATTATACTTACCCTAGCCTTGAGTTTAATCATAATGTAGCTCAATTTCCTATTTGGGCCGGATTGTATTTAGCTTTTTATCAAGCCTTAACTCGCAACCGTCTAACCGACTGGCTATTACTAGGGGTGTTGGGTGGTCTTGGTATGCTCACTAAGTACAGCGTAGTATTTTTGCTGCTACCGATGGCGCTATACTTGATTCTGCCAAGACAATGGCCGCTATTAAAACAGCCACAGCCTTGGTTTGCAGCTTTTATTATGCTGGCTATATTTGCACCGCACTTATATTGGCTAGTAAGCCATGACTGGCTGCCCTTTGGTTATGCCAGTGGCCGCGCCCATGATGTGGGTGAAGGTGCCGATAACATTAAGCGTCATTTTAGTTGGCTAAGTTTTATCATCGCCCAACTAGTGGCTCATATTCCGTTACTGCTGATACTATTATTTAATCGTAAACGCTTATTGGCTATTAGCGACTATAAGCATAGCTTGCCAAAGGGTGCTTCTTTACTTTGGTATCTTTGGCTGGCTCCTATAGGGGTACTAATCATATTGAGCTTATTATTTGGTATAGGTTTGCGTGATATGTGGGGTATGCCGATGTGGGCGCTATCAGGACTTCTTGCGGCCTCCTTTATCTCCCCTGCCAGCCAAAAGCTAACTACGAGCAAGATAACTAAGGCGCTTATTATTTGGTTGACACTCGCTACGGTATTGACAGTGATATACGTAGGGTTTGGTGATAAGATACGCGATAAGCCATCAAGGATGCAATGGCCAGAACAGGCACTTGCGGCACAAGCACAAGCTACTTGGCAGTCTTTAAGTAGTTGTCCACTTGACAGTGTATCAGGTGATCGCTGGCTTGGTGCTTTAGTGGCTATGAATAACGGTTTTCCCTCACAGATGATATCAGGACCTGCTAGCCATTCACCATGGATGAATACTGAGCGCTTACAACAAAATGGTACTTTAGTAGTCTGGCAAAACACGGGTGCTAATGCCAATAGTTATAAACAAGACGATATCGTTTTGCCTTTGCTAGAGGAAGTGGCTGTAAGTACGGCTAATCAGCAAGAAAGTGCAACTAACTCTAATTTATTGACTAAGCAACAAGGTCAATGGAGAATGGCTTGGCGAGATACAAATATCACTGAGCCGTTAGTCATAAACTGGGTTGCTTATATTCCTAGCAACTGTGCTAAGTAGCCTATATGTCCTAGATAGTCTGTAATCAAAGGCTATCTATCTATTATATTAAGTAGTTACTAATTAGAACCATCAAACCCTAATAATAAGCCCTCAATCCTCTTTGTAACCTTAACGAGTTTTTCATGTCGCAGGATTATAGTTACTCACCGTACTTGTCTATCATTATGCCAGCCTACAATGATGCTGAAGCGTTACAGGCGTTCTTACCACAAGTATTTGAGTTTGCCGCAGCATTAGCTACACCTAAAGCCGACGATATTACCGATAACAATAACCATAAGCGCCTAAGCTGTGAGATCATCATCGTTGACGATGGTAGTAGTGATCATCTATTAGAAGTAGTGACAACTTTGATGCCGAGTCGCCCTAATAACACTGAGCTGATTTTATTACGTTTATCGCGTAATTTTGGTAAGGAGCCAGCGCTGAGTGCTGGGCTTGCTCAAGCAGATGGTGAGTTAGTGGCAATGATAGATGCCGATGGCCAACATCCTTTGCCAGTATTAGCCCAAATGCTTAGCATGATTGAGCAGTCTAATATTGACATGGTTGCCGGTATTCAGGCTAACCGTCCTCATGAAAGCAAACTGGCTAAAACTTTAAAGCGTAGTTTTTACTTGTTTATCCAAGATCGTCAGCGTTATGAGATTCGCCCCAATGCTGGCGACTTTCGAGTGATGAATCGTAAGGTCGTAATGGCACTGCGCTCATTGCCTGAGCGTCAACGTTTTATGAAAGGCTTATATGCTTGGGTAGGTTTCAATACGGTTTATTTGCCTTTTACTGCCGATAATCGCGATACCGGCGAGAGTAAGTTTAACTTCGGTAGTCTGTTTGAGTTGGCCTTAGTAGGTATTACTTCTTTTTCACAAAAACCTTTACGCCTGATATCACGTATGGGCTTTATAGTGTCAGCACTAGCTTTTTTATATGGTCTTTATATCGTTATCGAAACCTTATTGTTTGGCAGTGACGTTGCTGGCTGGGCCACTGTTGCCGCTGGCATTATGTTCTCCACTGGTATCCAGCTAGTCTGCATTGGAGTCATTGGCGAATATGTCGGTCGTCTCTACGAAGAAGTAAAACAGCGCCCTTTATATTTAATTGATGAAGCTATTAGTAGCACTGATAACAATAATGGCGCAACTCGTGACATCAGCATCAATAGCTATGAGAGATCCAACTCCTTAACTAAACAAACAACGAACAATAATGAATAAAATAGCTATAACTCAGTCAGCATCGCAGCAAGCACTATGGTTTTTAGCTGTTGGTGCTAGTGCAGCTTTAGTGCATTTTTTGATACTTATAAGCGTTGTAAACTTTACTACTGTTAGTCCGGCATGGGCTAATGTTGTCGCCTTTTTAATAGCCTTTATTGTTAGTTTTTTTGGCCATTTTTATCTTACTTTTAGTCAGTCTAATAGTAGTACTGATAAACATAGTTCTAATAACGATGACTATATAAAAAATCGTCGTACCAGCGTTAACAAAACACCTTCATCTTGGCGCCATTCATTACCAATATTACTTAAATGGTTCGCCAGTTCGTTACTTGGTTTTATAGCCAATCAGAGTTTATTCGTCTTAGGACTAAGCTGGTTCGGTGAGCGTTATTACATAATAATATGGTTGGTAGTCACTGGTGTTATCACCGTGATGACTTTTGCATTAGGTAAACTTTGGGCATTTAAATCATGAATAACACCTCTCAAAATAATAAGGCGCAAAATAACGTGAGCTCTCCTCCTAATAACGCCCGCGCGGTCATCATTAACGTTGATGACTTAGGACTATCAGACGCTGTCAATAAGGCGGTAATACGTTTGGCTGAGCGTGGAATTATTGGTGCTAGTAGCTATATGGTCGGCGGCAATATCAGTGATAGCGATATCACTAAGCTGGCTGAAATGAATGTCGATATTGGTCTCCATTTAGATTTGACTGGTGTCTACCCATCAACGCTAAGTGCTACGCTTAAGTCTTTGATTATAGCTAGCTATTTACGTCGATTAAAACCCATGCAAGTGACTGAGGTTATCCAGCATCAGTTAGATAGTTTTGAAGATAAATTCAATCGTGCGCCAGCATTTATTGATGGTCATCAGCACATTCATCAGTTCCCGATCATACGTGAGCGTTTGATCCAAGAGTTAACTAGCCGTTATGGTAGTAGCAATGATAAAGCAAATAAAAGCTCGCATCATACTATTAGCGCGCGCGTGACCACCCCTCTTGTTAACGACTTTAAGTCTTGGGTTATCTATTCTCTTGGCGGTCGAGTATGGAATAAACTATGTCGGCAGCATAATATCGCTACTAATGATAAATTCGGTGGGGTTTATGGTTTTGATGTTACTAGCCAGCAGCTAGCAGCCCTATGGGACAAATGGCTGAGTGCAGCTCCACGGACTAGATATCTGCAGCCAGGTTTATATATTGAGTCTTTTACTTTTGAGTCTTCGGGGACTTATGCTCAGTATGGGTCAACCACCCCGCCTATTCATTCTGTACCGTTGTCTTTACCACGTGATGTAACGACTACTTTACTAATGTGCCATCCTGCTGTGCCTGATAATAGCTGGCAAGATGAGATTAAGGCGGCACGTGAGCGCGAGTTTGCCTGGTTGATGAGTAATCAATTTGAAGACTTATTGCAGCAGCAGCAAGTTAGGTTAGTGCGTTGGTCTGATATCGTAGCTATGTAGAGTAGACGATAATTATTTTTACTTTAGCCCAATAAAAAGCCAAGACTCGTAACAAGTCTTGGCTTTTTATTGGCACTATTCTTAGCTAAAAAGCTTTAATTAAAAGACTCTAGCTTAACAAACCTAGTTAATAAAGCTTAGTCAATAAAGCTTAACCAATGCATATACTGCTCATTACGGCCATGAACCACATCGAAGTACAAGGTTTGCAGTTTTTCAGTCAATGGGCCACGACCACCGTTACCAATAGTGCGGTCATCGTATTCACGAATAGGAGTGACTTCAGCAGCAGTACCTGTCATAAAGATTTCATCGGCTAAGTAAAACTCGTCACGAGTGATACGACGCTCAGTGACTTTAATGCCTAAATCGTTAGCGAATTGAATGATACTACGACGAGTAATGCCATCTAAAGCTCCGCCTGCTAGATCTGGTGTATGTAGCTCACCGTCTTTGACTAAGAATAAGTTCTCACCTGATCCTTGGCAGACATAGCCTTGTGAATCCATCATGATCGCTTCATCATAGCCGTTACGAGTCACTTCACGGTTAGCCATAATAGACACCGGATAGTTACTTGAGGCTTTGGCCTTACACATGGTGACATTTGGCAGATGATGAGTATAAGAGGAAGTCTTGACTCGGATACCATTTTGGATGCCCTCTTCACCAAGATAAGCGCCCCAATGCCAAGCAGCAACCATAGCATTGATACTATTATCATGAGCCGCTAAGCCCAATTTTTCAGCGCCAATCCATATTAATGGACGGATATAAGCTTCTGCTAAGTTATTCTGTTTGACTACATCTTTGTGCGCTTGCTCTAGAGTCGCTGCATCAAAAGGCACTTGCATTTGGAAGATTTTTGCTGAGCCTAACAGACGATCTACATGATCTTTTAGACGAAATACGGCCGTACGCTTGTCAGCAGTTTGATAAGCACGAACCCCTTCAAATACGGCGATACCATAATGCAAACTATGAGTAAGTACATGAATTTTGGCATCAGGCTGATCGATCATCGTGCCATTCATCCAAAGCTTGCCGTCTTGTGTTGCCATGTTCATTTGATATTCCTTATGCTAGCGCTAACGTCTAACTTGTATGTTGAGTTTTAATTTTTATCGTGATTTTATTATCTAGTTTACTGCTCGATTGCTTGAGTGCTATAACAGTTAAGCGAGTTATTGTTGCAAGCTGCGAGAGATTATATCACCAGCAGCTATCGCAAATGAAATCTTTTAGTTTACCCTTATAGGGCTTTTATTTATGCTAAACACCCATCAAACGCTGCCACTGACCTTGTACTAAAGTGCGCGTTTCCACCCATAATCCTTCATCTACTAGCAGTGATTGCTCGGATAGCGCTAATTGATGACTGGCGGCACGAATACGCAGGTAGGCTTCAGTCAAGTCTTGACAGATTTCATTGCTCCAAATACCCAGTAAGGCCATTTCCTCAAAGATACGTACGTTATCACTCCATTTGGTCAAGCTAGGATAGTCATGAGAATAAGCCAATACTGCAAACTGCGCTAAGAACTCGATATCAACGATACCGCCTGCATCTTGTTTTAAATGAAACTTGCCTTCTTGTTGTTCCCACTGGCTAGTGCCTAAATGCTTTTGCATTTTTATACGCATACTAGTCACCTCTATGCGCACTTCATCTAAGGTGCGTGGCAGCGCTAGTACTTCACGGCGAATATCACAAAAGCGTGCCATCACCCTTTTATCACCACATATTGCCCGCGCACGAACTAGCGCTTGATGCTCCCAAGACCAAGCTTTACTGAGCTGATAAGTCTCAAACGCATGACAGGAAACCACCATCATGCCCGCATTGCCAGATGGTCGTAGGCGCATATCTATCTCATAAGCACGACCGTCTCGAGTCTGAGTATTTAGATAAGTCATTAGCTTTTGTGCCAGACGAGCGGCAAACTTCATACCACTGACGGAGGTTTCACCAGTCGTCATGCCCTCCTCTTTTATCTTGTGCAAGAACACTAAGTCTAAATCAGAAGAATAAGACAGCTCAAGCCCGCCAAGTTTGCCATAGCCGATAATAGCAAAGCCGCAATCAGCCTCTGTTACCGGATCTCCATCTTGGCCAATAGGATAACCATAACGTCTAACGAGCTCAGAGAAGCCGCGCTCAAGCGCCGCTTCTAATACTACAGCGGCAATAAAAGTCAGCGAGTCAGATACTTTCATGATCGGCCTTTCTGCTAGTACATCGCTGGCCGCTACTGCTAACACTTGATTCTTTTTAAACAGTCGTAGTACGCTTAGCAGCTCCTCTTCGTCCTCACGCTCTACACGCAGCAGGCGTTGACGCAATATATCACGCAGCTCAGGCTTATCTGGTAAGTGGCGATAGCGCTGCTGTAAAAAGGTGTCAAGCAATACCGGATATAGCGCCAGCTCATTAGCAATCCACGGGCTTGCCGATAGCATAGGAATTAGCTCAACGGTCGCATTGGGATTTTCAGCCAGCATGACTAAGTAGATAGAACGCCGACAAATAGCTTCTAACAAAGTGATCAATCGGGGCAAAGCGGTATTGGCTAGCTGTTGCTGTTGTTGATGGGCAAGCAAAGCATGCAACACTACAGGATAAGCTGCATCCAAGCGAGATCTGGCCTCATCACTGAGGTTTGCTACCATTTTTGACTGCCAAAAAGCATCTAACTGCGCTCGGCTCTGTTGCGTCAGCACAGTGTCAAGTTGGGCGATTTGCTGAGCAATATTAGCAGGCTCAAGGGTACTGTCTTCTTGCGCTGGCATTTGCCGTTCTGTCACCATACGCTCAAATGGCGCATTAACGTCCTCTCGATGATCATTTAAGGTTACTAACAAGGCCGACCAGTCGGCAAAGCCTAAAGTTAATGCCAAGTTATGCTGCCAAAACTCATCATGAGGCAGGCGCTGGGTCTGCTGATCATTGATAGCCTGAATAGCGTGCTCAAGACGACGCAAAAATCGATAAGCGGCTTGCAGTTTCTGATAAGTGGGCGGCTCGAAGTATTCAAGCTCATACAAAGCTTGCATCGCTTTTAGACAAGACTTGACCTGTAACTGCGGCTGACGCCCACCGTAAATAAGCTGAAAGGCTTGCACAATAAATTCAATATCACGAATACCACCAGCACCCAGCTTAATATTATCCAAATCCTCACGCTGCGCCACTTGATTTTGAATCAAGGATTTCATTTCACGCAGTGCTGAAAAGGCACTGTAATCCACATAATAACGAAAAACAAAAGGCTTTATCATTGCCTGTATTTCATCATAAAACGGTGATTCAATTTGACCCACTACTCGCGCCTTCAACCAAGCAAAACGCTCCCATGCACGACCATGATTGCTAAAATACTTCTGTAATGCTGACAGATGAATCGCCAAGTCACTACCATCACCCCAAGGACGCAAACGCATGTCTACTCGAAATACAAAACCGTCAGCAGTATTATTATCGAGCAGCCTAATGATCCCTTGACCTAGACGAGTCATAAAGCGCTTGTTATCAATACTACGTGTGCCTTTTGATTTATCTCCATCAGTCTCGCCGCGACCTTGATGGATAAATACTAGATCAATATCACTAGACAAATTAAGCTCTTGCGCGCCCAATTTTCCCATCGCCATAATAGCCATATCATCGACTTGTGGCTTGCCTTGCGCATTGATAAAAGTGGGCTGGCCATACTTAGATACTAACTGCTGATAAGTATAGCTCTTGGCAAATAACAGACAGCCATCAGCAAAGTCAGAGAGCTCATCGGTTAATTGTTCAAGCTTAATCAGAGCCAAAGCATCTTGCCAAATCCAGCGCATCATCATCAGCATACGTAGATGCCGTAAGCCACTCATCACCTTACTCTCATCGGCCAGCTGATAATTCTCATCTAAAGTATAATCTTGAATCAAATCGTCGATCTGCTGGCGAGTGAGCGTCTGCTCTAATGGGTAGCTGCGCAAAAACGTCTGACAGGATATGGTCCGACTTTCCCATATTTGATAAGCGAACTCACTGGCGGTTTGCAAAACTTGTAGCTGCTCAGGTGTTGGCTGGTAGTCTTTATGATTGGATGTAGCAGAGGACATAGGGGCACAGACTCCTGGCGAGATAGTTGAGAATACTGAGATTTAAAACCATTGCTAAAACTAAGCTTTGAGCAATAGCAGCGCTAATTTTTATATAAACATTAGTGACCACAGCAAGCGTTATATTAATTAAACAAAACTTACTAATCGTAGTGGTAAGTGTCTAAGCCTATACTGAGCTAAAATTATTCCCAAAGAATTATAAAGACATCTATAGCAACAGTGCTTAGCATAAAATTACTTTTAACAACGTTGACACTCTTGGATTGAACCTGCTTTATGGTAGCATAAATACCCTGAGCATGACCGATCTAGCCGTTGTCTGAGGGTTCATAAAAATACTTAGCAGTAACTTGGTTAAATATTTTGCAACGCTATCTTAAAACAATCCATGCCATGATTCTAAGTGAGTACTCTATGTCACCTACTAGGCTGAACTCTATAACTAATAATGATTTTTTGCTAAGTAATGTTCGCTTAGAAACCGGCTTTGTTTATGATGAGCAGCAACAAGTCATCGCTACCCAAACGGCTATTTTCGATATTATAGTCACTAACGGCATCATTCAACAGATAACTAAAAAAGCAGCCATAAGCTCTGCGGGCTTACCGAATAATTCGAATGACGATTTACAGAAGCACTCAAACAACGTTGATGCTAACGGTTTGTTGATGTTACCTACTTTTCAAGATATGCACATCCACATCGATAAGACTTATTATGGTGGGGTTTGGCAAGCAGCGCCGTGGACTGGCAGTATCAAAGATATGATTAGCTTAGAAGAAAAACTAATTCCTAAGTTATTACCTAACTCGCAACACAGAGCTGAACTCGCTATCGAGCTGATGCAAAGTCACGGCTCTACTTTTGCACGCTGTCATTGCAATGTAGACCCAGTCAGCGGTCTTAAAAGCTTAGAGCACTTGCTATTAGCCTTAGACAATTATAAAGACCATTTTAACTGGGAAATTGCGGCTTTTCCGCAGCACGGTATTCTCTATTCACAATCTGAGAGCTTATTACGAGAAGCGGCCCAGATGGACATCGACTTTATCGGTGGTCTTGATCCGACGATTGTAGATGGTGATGCGAAAAAGTCTTTAGATATCATGTTCGATATCGCCTTAGATTATGACAAAGGCGTTGATATTCATCTGCATGAAGACTTGCCCTCTGGTAAAGCGGTCATGGAGCACATGATAAAACGGGTTAAAGAAAACCAAGCCCTACAAGGCAAAACCTTTATCACTCATGCTTATGCTCTGGCAATGCTACCACCACTAGAGCTTGAGCATCTAGCCGCTGAGTTCGCAGAATATGGTATCGGTATTGTCACTAGTGTGCCTATAGGACAAAATGCGTTACCTATTCCTACTCTATTGAAACATCAAGTTCAGGTGCTAACCGGTACCGATAACTTAATGGATAATTTTTCGCCCTTTGGCTTAGGCGACATGCTACAAAAGGCTAATTTATGTGCGCAACTTTATGGTTGGACTGACGAATATCGTCTAAATCGTGCCTTACAGATGGCTACTAATAATAAGCAAACTTTACCCTTAAACGATCAAGGCCAGCAAGTTTGGCCTTATGTAGGTGCCGACGCTAATTTTATATTAGTCAAAGCCTGTTGTTCAGCGGAAGCGGTCGCCCGTCTACCCAAACGTGAAGCGGTTTATTATCAAGGTAGAGCCATACTTTAGATGCGTCCTTCAATAAAGCCTTAAATAGGCTAGCCTCTGTTAATAGCTTATCGCTAATATTAGAAGCTTATCAAAGCTAATAGTTTTGATTATAAATAGTGTTTAGTTAATAATTAATTATTGAACAATTGCCTATTATAGTAAAGCTTTAGAAAAATATAAAATATAAAATATAAAATATAAAACAAAGGATATTACAATGAATGACTCACAACAAAATCAACAGATCGTCTTGGCTCAGCACCCTAAAGGTCAAGTGAATCAACAGACTTTTAGACTTGAAAATATCGCTATGCCTGACTGCCAAGCTGGGGAGGTACTGCTAAAAAGTATCTACGTATCCGTCGATCCGGGTATGCGCGGCTTTATGGATAAAGGTGATAGCGATAATGCGGGTAAGAAATTTCAGATTGATGAGGCTATTACTAGTAGAAGTGTAGCGCAAGTCATCGATAGTGCTAGTGAGGGTTTTAAAAAAGGCGATATCGTTCATGGTCGCTTAGCTTGGAAAAAGTATCAGAGCTTTGCTGTAGATACTCTTGAAAAAGTAGATCCGGATATCGCACCGATTTCAACCGCAGTAAGTATGCTTGGTATACCAGGCTTAGCGGCTTATTTTGGTATGCTAAAAATCGGCCAGATCAAACAAGGCGAAACCGTAGTAGTATCCGGCGCCGCAGGTTCAGTAGGTAGCATCGCCGTACAGATTGCACGCATTAACGGCTGTAGAGTTATCGGCATTGCTGGCTCTGCTAAAAAGGTAGACTATCTACAAGACGACTTAGGGGTAGATAAAGCCATTAACTATCATCAAACTACTGATATGCAAGCGGCTATCAAACAAGCCTGTCCGGATGGGGTCGATGTGTTCTTTGATAATGTCGGTGGTGAGCTATTCGATGCCGTATTCGCTAATATTAATGAGCATGCCCGCATCGCTATCTGTGGGCAAATCGCTGATTATAACCACGGTGAAGTACCACAAGGCCCACGCCCTATGCATCATTTGATCAAAAAAAGCGCTCGTATGGAAGGCTTTGTGGTTTATGATTTTGCCGATGAATTCGATGCTGCTAAGCAGCAGCTTAGTCAATGGTATAATGAAGGTAAAATGACCTACAGAGAAAACCTGATAGAAGGTTTTGAAAATATACCTTCAGCCTTTATTGGCTTATTCGAAGGTGAGAATATCGGCAAGCAAATGGTGCAAGTTGCTGATGTCAACACTAATGCTCCAGTCGATACCCAATAAAATAACCACATCACTCTATGAGGCGACACTGCGCTTTGCTTGGGGATCTATCTTTGTCATAATAGACTCGATAACGTTAAAAATGACTTGATAATATTCTTCAGTGACTATGAATAACAATGAACAACCATAAAACCCGACAACTTGTGATGCTACGCTTATGACTACTGTTACTCCGCTATTGTTAATTACCAAAGATCCTAGCCATCCACTCGCTGAGCTAGCATTGCGTTACGCCCGTGCTTTCGTTGAACAAGCGGCTGAAGTAAATACTAGTAATCAAACTCAGATCTCTGATAACAGTAAGGTCGCTTGTACACCCTTAAAGCTTTTCTTTTATGCGGATGCCGCCCATATGGCCAATCGCCTACGCTGGCAATCTGCCGATCAAGCCAATCTGACCCAACAGTGGCAAGCACTTGCACAGCGCTATAAGTTACCCTTAGCTGTCTGTGTCAGCACTGCCCTTAGTCGTGGTGTTAGTGATAGCGACAACAGCGCCCGTCATCAATTACAAGGTGACAATGTCGCTCAAGGTTTTGACTTAGTCGGCTTAAGTGATCTGGCTATGATGATGCAAAGTGACTGCCGTCTAATACAGTTTTAGCAAAAATGGCAATCAAGCAATAACCATAACAACGGCAAGCTATAGCAAAGCCTAAGTAAGGATAAATAATGAAGTTACTGATTCAGCTGCGTACTCCAACTGAGATGGCAAGCTATGAGGGCTGCGCACTGGCCTTAACCTTAGCGACTTTTGGTCATCAAGTGCAGCTTTATTTAGATGCGCCAGTGTTTGGCTTATTGATGCAGCCTAAATCACGCTTGCACGGCATGATTCAATCGCTAGAATTATATGACATGCCAGCAGCTTGGCTACCTAATGATGTCTTTAGCGGTTGGCTGACAGGTATGGTGCCTCTCGACTTAGCTAGCCAGTTAACGCTCATTCCTGAAGTAGTTAACAGCCAAGACTTTGAGCAAATATTAACTTTTTAGGGATTATTGCAAACCTTATCCCAAGCGCTTTTAGCCTCTTTATTTTGTAAAAACGGACACTTGCATGGCAACTCTATATCAATTACATAGCACGATGGATACCCTAAGAAGCTGTACTAGTGAGATGGCTCTTACTTGGCAGGACGGTGACAGTATTATCTTGCTCGGTTCAACAGTGGCTTTTGCTGCATGGTTAACCGCTTATCTCGATGATGCCGATATAGTAGATATCAAAGCTATCTATGCCTTAGCTGATGATGTGGCGCAACTTAGCACTGATACCGCAGCCCAACTCAATCTTGATAGCAAGCTCACCGCTATATTGACGGATAGTGAATGGGTGGCTTTGACTCTAGGGGATTATGCTGACAGTCAGCCGTTCGATAAAGTAGTGACTATTGCCTTATGACCGATAAAACCTTAAATGCTGAGGTAACTGGCACGGCTAATAAGGACTGTAATAAAAGTGATGCTGAGCTTAGTAACGCCACCCCCTTAGTATTGGACGAAGACGGCCATCTGTGTAATCATAATATTTGGACAGCAGCTATCGCCCAGCAACTCGCCGATACTTTAGAGGTTGAGCTAAGTGCTGAGCATTTAGCCGTTTTACAGCAAGTTCGCAGCTTTTTTGATAAGTTCAATCATGCTCCTGCTACTCGTCCACTGATCAAATGGCTACAGCAGACCTTACCTGAGCACGATATCAGTAACCAAAAGCTACAGCAGCTATTTAACACTGGATTGGTGGCGCGTCATGTCAATCGCTTAGCTGGTCTGCCTAAACCACCAAACTGTTTATAGTTAGTATTCAGCAGCATTTTATATATACTTTTTCAGCTTCTCTAGACTCAGCTCTTAGCGTAGTTAACTGCTCGTTGAACTGGCTTTTTTTAAGCCAGCTCAGCTAAACTGGCTATTTGGCATCATAGACAGTCAAAGTATCATAACCAGTGCTGCGACCGTTGTCACCATTGAAGCCCTGCTGTCGCCATACTTCATAGAGACATATTGCTACGCTGTTAGACAGATTTAAACTGCGCGAATCAGGAAGCATTGGTAGTCTTAGCCAATTATTGACACCAATGTCTTCTCGTATCTCATCAGCTAATCCAGCTGTTTCAGAACCAAACACTAAAGCGACATTGCTAGCATTAGCTTGACCAGCATCAGCCTGTTCTGTGAAGCTATAATCGTAGAAGGGCTTGCTAAGTTTAGTAGTCAAGGCAGTAATGGTGTGACAGTCACAAGCGATTAGAGCTTGCTTAGCAGCTGCCCAATTATCATGAACTTGCAACTGAGCATATTCATGGTAATCAAGCCCTGCTCGACGCAACTTTTTGTCATCTAGCTCAAAACCTAGCGGCTGCACTAAATGTAGTTGCGCACCAGTATTAGCACATAATCGAATGATGTTACCAGTATTGCTAGGCATCTTTGGTGCTACTAGCACGATATGAATGGTCATAGAGTTTCCATAAATTAAAAAAAGACCAAAAATTGACAGCTATAGTATAGTGCAAAAATATATTTTATGGGGTTGCAAGCCCAGTAACTATCTATAGAAACTTACAGAGATAACGATTTAAAGCTGATGACGGTAATCAAAAGTTACAGTTTATTAGTAATAATTACACTTTGATACTTTGCATATTTTTTAACTTTTATTATGATGTCTGTGTCGGATAGCAAGCATATGTTAAGATTGATATTTAATCTTTTGATAGAACTACCTATTCAATATTTGATAAATAATGCTCAAGCCAAGCGCTTAGTATCATTTGTTTTACCTGTATTACCCACCCATTTTGAGGAAAATATTATGAAAAAAGTAATTATCGCATCTTTAGCTGCTATGGTTGTATTGACTGGTTGTAACACATTCAAAGGTTTTGGCCAAGACGTATCAAGCGCTGGCGATGCTGTGACTGGTACTGCTAAAGAAGTACAGAAAAAAATCTAAGCTACGCCTATTTAGAAGTTATAAAGGGCTTACCATGTCATTTGGTAAGCCCTTTTTTTGTCTAGAGATACGGCTTAGTCCGCACTCTGTTATTTGATGATCACAGAAACTCGCGCAAGATTTGATTAAGATAGCGCTGACCCAGCTTAGTCGGTTGCAGTCTATCTGTGCTAGCGACCAACAAGCCTTGGTTCACCAGCTTATCTACTTTCGCTGCAATGTTGTCATAAGCCAAGCCAGTGCGCTGCGTAAATAATTGCCAACTCACCCCAGTATGTAAACGTAAGGCATTGAGCATAAACTCACTGACCAATTCATCACTAGCAATCGTATGCCAGTCAACCATTTTGGGCGCACTTAGCTTGCTTGTAGCCATTATAGAAGAGCTATCTAGAGTAAGGTCAGGTAAGTGTTGGTAGGCAACATAATCTTTTGGTAGTCGTGATTTGCTAAAGCGATAAATATCGGGCTGTAGCAATGATCCACCCTTTACTACTGAGCCTGATAGAATATTTGCTAAGCGTTTTGACTGATCGTCACTAACCGTCACCTTACCGTGCGCCCCCGCTCCAATCGCCAAGTAATCACCAAATTGCCAATAATTCACATTATGACGACAAGGCTGATCTAATCTACCCGCCCATGCTGATACTTCATAATTGCTATAGCCTAAACTTTGGAGTAGCGCATTGCCTGCCTGCTCAATATCCGCCAAGTCATCCTCATCAGGCAAGATAGGCTGACTTCGATAGAATACTGTATTAGGCTCGATAGTTAGCTGATACCATGAGATATGCGTGGCACCCGTATCATGGGCGGTTTGTATGTCATACAAGGCCTCAACGAGGGTTTGCTGCGGTAAGCCGTGCATCAAGTCTACATTTACTCGAGTAAAGCCAGCTTCGCGTGCAGCTTTAATAGCCGTCACAGCTTGCATAGGATCATGGATACGCCCAAGCGTCACTAGCTTATCCGCACAGAAGCTTTGCACTCCTATGGACAATCGATTAATTCCTACCTTTAGATATTCAGCAAACGGCGCGTGCTCTAAGGTTCCAGGATTAGCTTCCATAGTGATTTCGATATCATCAGCAAAATCAAAGACCTGACGTAACCCAGCAAAGAGGCGCTGATATTGTAAGATAGGCAATAATGACGGCGTGCCCCCACCAATAAATATTGAGCTGATCTGACGTCTTTGAGTCAGGGGCTGCTGCAGTTTTGCATCTAGCAGTAGCGCATCTACATACTCATCATATCTCTCATCCAGCGCCTGCTCACTATCCACTGGTAATTCATGTGAATTAAAATCACAATAAGGGCATTTTTTTACGCACCATGGAATATGAATGTACAGCGCTAGCGGAATATCTAACGCTTTTATAGTAGGCAAGCCTGTATCATCCTGCTTAGCCTCAGCTTTAGGAACGTTAGCTTTATGAATATTGTTATTAGTATCAGGTTGAGATATTGACATAGGATAAACTTATAGTTGCAAGACTGCATTAAGCAGTAGACGTGGCTGGCTAGAGTAACGGCTAAACCAATAAAAGCAAAGCTTTGATGATATTTGATTAATAGTGGTTGTCTGCTAAAAAAACAATGACTGATAAAGATAAGAGCTGAAATAGGCTATATCGATAACATAACCAGTAACAAACGCTAATACTAACCGTCTACACTTATAGGCAAAATGGTTGGCAGATATTGATAATATTCTAACAATAGTGAAAAAAGGACATCAAGCATGGCGTATTGGTTAATGAAATCTAATCCTAAGTTTTTTGGTATTGACGATCTGCGCCGCATGGGGACTGATGCTTGGGACGGCGTACGTAACTATCGTGCTCGTAATTTTATGCGTGATGATATGAGAGTCGGTGATCAAGTGATTTTTTATCATTCAAGCGCCAAACCCTCTGGTGTCGCTGGAATCATGACTATCAGTAAGGCGGGCTACCCTGATCCCAGTCAGTTCCATCCCGAACATCGCCATTATGACCCTATAGCAACCGAAGAGAAGCCACGCTGGTATATGGTGGAGGTTACTTTTGAGCAGGCCTTGATAGAAACCTTACCCTTATCTGCTATTAAATTCATACCAGCTCTTGAAGATTCTTTATTACTTAGAAAAGGCTGTCAGCAATTGACGGTTATCCCCCTTGAGCCTAAGCACTGGCAAGCGATAATGGATATGGCTGAAAGCTTAGAGTTGTTAGAGGACTATGAATAAAATATAGCTATAGGAGCCAATCAGGTTTCTTACGTTTATTTTTTTGTAAGCCTTGACTCTATTCTGTTTGAAGTAGAAATAAATTCGCATACCTATGACAAGCTGATGGGTAATCGTTGTCACATGCCTTATTTAGTAAATCTTTTGCAGTAGCTATGTCTTTGTATACTCCTTCACCATCGTAGTACATTAAGCCCAGAGTAAATTGAGCACTGCCACTTCCCAAATTGGCTGCTTTTGTATACCAATCTATAGCTTGGGCATAACTTTGTTTTACACCCCAACCTTCTTGGTTTATTTCTCCTAATCTATAGTGCGCTTCAGCGTTTCCCTGTTTAGCGGCTTTTTGATACCAATCTATAGCCTCATTGTAGCTAGCAATTGTATAATAGTGCCAACCAAGCATATTTTGTGCTTCAGCGTTTCCCTGCTTAGCGGCTTTTTGATAAAATTCCAGTGCTCTGGCAGCATCTAAACGTACTCCATCTCCTAAGTCATACATTACCCCAAGACTATATTGCGCCTCAGCATAACCCTGATCAGCTGCCTTGTGATACCATTCTAATGCTTGAGCATCATTTTGAAGTCTATCTTCACCAGTTTGATATGCTCGTCCAATTCTATACTGTGCCTCAGCATTTCCTTGCTCAGCTGCCTTCTGATACAAATCTACTGCTGTAACAAAATCTGGAAATATATCTTTAACAGTTTTGTCGCCAAAATAAAGCCTGTGTACCTCTTTAGCATCACCTTTACTGGTTAATTGTTGAGTTTGGCCAAAGTCTACTGCCATAGCAGATACCGATAGCATCGTAGGTACTAACAAAAGCGTTATTTTGCTGATAAATGAGGCTTTAAACAGTGGCATGGTGAGTCTCGAATGAGTCGTTTTTAGGATTATATTTTTGCAGTAGTGCCATGGTAGCATAACCATTTTAGGTCGCTCGGCTCGGTAACTTTTTTATGTCTAAAGCCATTTACCATAACGTCCTTTTTTTGCAGTATGTTCGCTGCCTGTATAGCGCACCGATCACAAATTAAGACTACTTTCAGGTATGCAAAGCTTAGTAGCCAACATAAAGTTGATCAAATAAATGTCTCATTTGGATATCTATGCGCAAGCAGAGATTGGCAAAACGAGCTTGGTAGTGATTGGCATAGCCTAATAGCAATAGGTATGGGTATGGGTATGGGTATGGGAGATGAGTTTGTATTAGCGCAAAAGTCGTGTGTGCAATCTATCGACAAGCTACTTACTCAATAGATTATAGCAAAAACGCTTGTTTGAGCTAAATGCTCCGATTATTGGCACCAGTAGCCTATAACTTGCTATTCAAGTCCTCACTAGGGTAGCGAACCAGTGAAAGCAGATTACTGATTCGCCAAAGGTTTAGGCTAAAAACTTGGCTTTAAAAGGTAAATACAGGAAAAATTTAGTTTAAAATTGACTGTAGTCCACTTTAACGAGTTTAGATTGCTGAACCTTTTTTAGTTTGAATGTCTTGGTCTTTTCATCCCAAATGTTGACATAATAGGTGATAAGTTGTTTACCGGTGGTTTCATTAACTCTCTCGCCTTCACAATTGCGGCTGATAAATAAGCGGCTATTGGGATAGAAAGCCAAACGCTCGTTGTCATCGAGTTCCGCTTCGTCTGCAAAGCATTCTGCGCCACTTTCATAAGGGGTGACACTATCCTCAGTTTCACCCAGTGGGATATCGTATACTTTGCCAGTACGTTTATCAATCATAGCCCCTGACACACAGCTTGTACCACAGCCCCAGGTTGTTACGATATAGTTACCCGCGAAGTTAATGTCACCATCTTTATGAGCAGCTTTTAGACGAGTACGAAAAGAGCTCCAGTCACCTAGTTTTAAGGGTGCTTGTTTACCGTTATAAATTTTAGCAGGGTATTTCTCAAAGCTGTAACCAGCGATGGTTTGGGCATGAGAAGTAGAGATACAAGCCAAGGCAAAACCAAGACAGGTCGCAAGCTTTTTCATAGCAATTCCTTTTTTAATAGGGATTAGTACAGAAAACGGAAGTTATAGTTATAGTACGGTAAATACATTTTTTAATTATATATAAACTTCATTAAATAAGTTTTTCTCAAATTACTTATGCAAATAATAATCTGATAAGGTTTAGTAAAGTCTTACAAGCTGTATGTTGAGCTTGAATACAATCA
The DNA here is from genome assembly GCF_019279065.1 of Psychrobacter sp. BF1. Taxonomy (NCBI): domain Bacteria; kingdom Pseudomonadati; phylum Pseudomonadota; class Gammaproteobacteria; order Moraxellales; family Moraxellaceae; genus Psychrobacter; species Psychrobacter sp. BF1. The sequence continues at coordinate 13,531 of NZ_JAGYWV010000011.1, read as the reverse complement.
AATTTAAGCTATGCTTGAGCAAACGTATAGGTAAAATTGGTAAACTAACGACTAGATGAGGAGTTTGCCATGACTAAGAAAAAGCAAAGCTATAGTACGGGGTTTAAAGTACAGGTCAATCTCGGGCGCTCTAGCTCTCACATAGATTCTGACTGTCATAGCGTAATCTTCCGTGATTGGCTATAGCTCAGGGTGGGAGCAAACTTATTAACAACTGGCTAGGAATTAACTGTACTATTAAAGAAGCCTCCTATATTTAAAGTAGATAACTATGTTGTCGGTAAAGTTGTCGGTAAAGTTAGCGGTAGTCTAGATGCTTTAGAGTTTTTTGATATGAAATACCTTAATGACTCAGGAATTGAGACTATAAACCTATTGACCACTTTTGCAGGTAGCTTAAAGGATAAGCAAGCAGGCTCACCTTGCAAAGCTTCGTTGAAAACGTTGACATCATAGCGTAGCTTGTTTACCATCGTGCCTAGTTATCATTATGATGATCTGTTAGCTTTAGACCTGTCAATTCACTCTTTGAATTGACGGGTTATTTTTATTTTAGTGACTAGCAGTTTCGGTACTTGGCAGTTATTGCTATAGAATTGCTAATACTGTTTTTATCATCCTGACTGTTTTTATCATCCTGACTGTTTCTACCTTCCTGACTGTTGTATCGTACTGACCGTTTTATCATACTCACTGTTATAGCTTGCTAACAGTGACTGTAATCGACTTTTAAGCTCAAACCTTAATATTAACCATCTATAACCATCGTAAATAATGAAAAGTTGCTAACCATGGCTTTGCCGATATCCTTTACCGATTTTAAAAGCTATAGCTTACGCTTAGGCGTACTTGCGCTACCTATTTTAGTTACCCAGTTTTGCCAAGCCGCACTTGGTGTCGTCGATGCTATCATGGCCGGACAAGTCTCCGCCCTTGACTTGGCAGCAGTGGCTGTTGGCTCAGGTATTTGGCTGCCGCTATTTCTCCTAGCAACCGGAATATTGATTGCCACGACTCCACTTATTGGCGAGGCAATAGGCCAAAATAACCAACATCAAGTTCCGCACATTACCCAGCAATCCTTATGGACAGCCGCGGTAATCGGTATTATTGGTTTTATTATTGTCAATCTCATGCCCAATGTACTAGCACTTATGGGTGTCCCCGAAAACATTCAACCTATAGCCGCCCAATACTTACATGGCGTATCCTTTGGTTTCCCTGCTATGGCAGTGTATGCCGTGCTACGCAGCTACTGCGAAGCGCTGGGTCGTCCAGAGCCTGTGACTGTTATCAGTATAATTGGCTTACTCGCTGATATCCCACTCAACTATATTTTTATTCATGGGCTTTATGGCATGCCTGAGATGGGCGGCGCTGGTTGCGGAGTTGCCACGGCTATCGTGTTATGGATAACCGTATTACTATTAGCTGCTTACACCGCCTTTACTAAACGCCAGCAGTTTGCCAAAACTCGGTTTTTTCAAAATTTTGCGGCGCCTAATCGTGTGCAGATCACTAAGCTGCTTAAGTTAGGAATACCTATTGGTATTTCTATCTTCTTTGAGGCTAGTCTTTTTAGCTTAGGAGCCATCATTATCAGCCCCTTAGGGGAGATAGCTACTGCCTCGCACCAAGTGGCGCTATCGGTGACCGGTCAGCTGTTTATGATACCGATCTCCGTAGCTATGGCTCTAACTATCATGGTCTCTAATCGCTTCGGTGAGAAGAACCTGTTGGCCCTACGCCATGTCCAAACTACTGGGCTTATCTGGACTATTCTTATCGCTGTAACTTGTATGCTAGGAATTTGGTTATTTAGACCTTATTTAGCAGCGGCCTTTACTGACAATCCACAAGTACGAGCGCAAGCGATGCACTTATTAATCTTTGCCCTAGCTTATCAGTTGTTTGATGGCTGGCAAGTTAATATCGCCGGTATCCTACGTGGTATGCAAGATACTACTGTCCCTATGTGGGTGACGCTGTTTTGCTATTGGATAGTGGCGTTGCCATTAGGTATTTATTTAGTACGCTATACTAATATAGGGGCACAAGGCTTTTGGATGGCGCTAATTACTGGTCTGTTTTTATCTTCAATTCTATTGACGCTACGTTTACGCCATCAGCAAAAACGCTTACAGAGCCTATGGGCTTAGAGCGCAGATAGCCCTTATCGACATCTATGGCAATCATAGAGTCTTGAAGTTGTAAATAGTCAACTGTTATAAATAAAAGTCGTCGTGCCATTGGGTGCAGCGGCTTTTTTTATAGCAGTGACTGTACAATAGGTTTATTACTAGGCGATAAGTCTCAGTAAAACAGCTGTTAATCAGTGCTAGCGCTACTCAGCCAGTTAGACTATGATAAATGCATCGCTGTAGGTATTGTTGGGTTACGGAATTGGGCGCTATGTTTTGACACACCCCTATATCTAGAGCTTTAAAATGCTACAACACTAAGCTAAATCCTAGCAATAGTTAAGCGGTCGTTAAAATTATGTAAAAAATCCAGTTAACAACTGTACATTGATTGCTCATTGAGACGAATATAGGTATCATGAGCAATTGCTTAAACTATATCTTGTTACACTATCGAGCCAATTGCTCTTTTGATAACGAAATTGTTAATTAGCAACCTTTTAAACGGCTTCTTTAAATAGTCATCTTAAGTAATCACCTTTGTTTTTTCTTATAATCTTTTTAACCTCAGTATAAGGTCTTATAAAAACTATGGATATTGAAAAAATACGCACCCTAATAGCGCTCATGGAAGAGAACGAACTAGTCAATTTAGAAGTGAGTTCAGACGATGAGCATATCAGTTTAACTCGTCATTATGACGCCCCGGCGCCAACGATGATGGCTGCACCTACTGCTGGTGTAGCACCAGTAGCGGCTACTACAAAACCTGCTGGTAAAGCGGGTAAAGTTGAAAACTCGCCAATGGTCGGTGTGTTCTATTCAGCTCCTACTCCTAATGACCCACCGTTTGTAAAGGTTGGTCAGCAGGTTAAAGCTGGTGACACTATTGGTATCATCGAAGCTATGAAAATTATGAACCCACTTGAAGCCACTCAAAGCGGTATTATCGATGAAATCTTAGTGGATAACTCTGAGGTTGTACAGTTTGGTCAGCCCGTTGTACGCTATAAGGCTTAAGCTTTAGCACCTAAGGTTAATATTAGTTATTAACCTTAAGTCTAGCAATAAGCCCAATAGTATCTGCCCGACTCTACCTTCATGATTGATAGGTTGTTACCCAGATTGCTGTGTTAAATGCTAGGGTCTAATCACCCCTGCAAACTATGACCAGTAATCAGTGACAACCGTATCAGTCAACGCCGCTTTGACAAGGATGAACCCATGATAAAAAAACTGCTCATCGCCAACCGAGGTGAGATTGCCCTACGTATCGTTCGCGCTTGTAAAGCGCTTGGTATTGAAACTGTAGGCGTCTACTCTACTGCTGACGAAAATCTAATGCATCTACGTTTTGTTGACGAAGCCATATGTATTGGTAAACCTAATGCTAATCAGAGTTATCTTGATATCAGTACTATTTTGACTGCTGCTGAAATCTCTGGTGCGGATGCTATCCATCCCGGCTATGGTTTTTTAGCTGAAAGTGCTGAATTTGCTGAGCGTGTTGAGGAAGCAGGGTTAACCTTCGTCGGTCCTAATGCTGATCATATTCGCCTAATGGGCAATAAGGTCTCAGCTATCAATGCCATGAAAAAGGCTGGCGTGCCTACTGTACCCGGCTCAGTGGGTGCAGTTAATATCCATAATGCTGAAGAGCAAGCCCGTAATATCGGCTTTCCACTATTGATCAAAGCAGCCTCTGGCGGCGGTGGTCGTGGGATGCGTGTTGTTGAGCGTTTTGACGAGGTGGTCAGTCAAGTACAAGCCGCCAAGCAAGAAGCTGAGCTGTGGTTCGGTGATGACACAGTCTATATGGAACGCTATCTACAAAACCCACGTCACGTCGAAATCCAAGTGCTAGGTGATGGTAATGGTAATGCTATCCATCTGTATGATCGTGATTGCTCACTACAGCGTCGCCATCAAAAAGTACTAGAAGAAGCCCCTGCTCCTGATATCCCTGATGATGTACGTCAGCCTATCTTAGATGCTTGTGTCAAAGCCTGTGAATTAGTTAAGTATCGCGGTGCTGGTACTTTTGAATTCTTATTTGAAAACGATGAGTTTTTCTTTATTGAAATGAATACTCGGGTTCAGGTTGAGCATCCTATTACTGAGATGATTACGGGTATCGATGTGGTCGTTGAACAGCTGAAAATTGCAGCAGGTTATGGATTATCTTATCGCCAGAGCGATATTGAGATTCAAGGGCACGCTATTGAGTGTCGTATCAACGCTGAAGATGCTACTACTTTTGCCCCTTCGCCAGGTACAGTCACTCAGTTGTTTGCCCCTAGTGGCGCTGGCGTACGTTTTGACTCTCATCTATACCCAGGATATGAGATTCCTAGCTATTATGACTCGTTGATTGGCAAGCTTATCTGCCATGGTCAGACTCGTCAACAAGCTATAGCCAAGACCTTACATGCTTTAGATGAGTTAATCATCGAAGGGATCAAAACCAACGTTCCCCTTCACCGTGATGTTATTTTATCTGATGAAAATTTTGTAGAAAGAGCGCAGAATATTCATTATTTGGAAAAAGAACTATTGAAGCCAAAAGATCCTAAAAAAACGGCTTAATTATCTGTTGATTAGGCGGTGTTGAACCTTCATAAGTAGGCACTGTTGATTAGGCGGTGTTGAACCTTTATAAGTAGACACTGTTGATAAACAGCCTTTAAATAAAAAAACCGCTATCTCTAGTAGATAGCGGTTTTTTATTGTCTGGCATATTGTTTGAACTACTACATTTTAACTTTACTACTATAAGGAATCATAGCCTTAATATGGTCATCGACATTAACATACTTATAGAAACTGCTTTGCTTTTAAAAATTATTTTGCTATGAAAAATTGCTGTGATTGTACAAGTTAAGCCGTTTATTAGAACACTTAAGGCAGTACTCTATTAAAGTCCATAAAGCATTCCTCACCTTCAGAATCTGCACACCACTGCATATTATTACCATCATGCTTTAAAAAAGCTATCAAAGCATCATCAGTTTGATCCACTTGATTGCCCGAACAGTCAGGCTGATTATTATCATAAGTAGTTTTCATAGCGATAATAGGCAAACCCTCTTCGCGATGGGTAATTAGATAGCGACCATAAGTAAGCTCTTTGCCACTAACGGCTAACATCTCATTATCGGCACCGAAATTATATAACTCACGGCACTGATTGTTGCGTAGTGAAGCCGCTTTGATGTTTTGGCTAGCTATGATCTTAGCGCTATCACTTATGAGCATGCCATCAGGCGTAGGTTTGACTATACGAAGCTCACTGCTGTCAACTATCCCCTCAGCTACCTGGTTTATTGATTCGCCACCCAGCGCTTTGCTAGCGTTGAGCTCTTGCTTCTCAGCAGCTTTTGCTATCTTTGCTACTCGTTCGCTCATCGCCTGTGTCCTCTCTAGATCAATCTCCCACTGCCCAGCAATGGCGGGACTAATATGAGTTGTAATCACTGCTTGGCTGACTTGCTCACCAGCAGTTGGGAAAGTTGACAAGATACCAGCTAAGGTAAAAGAAGCAAGAGAGAGCGGTTCCATAATTAACCTTTTTATTTATACTAAGAGATAATCCGTCTAATAGCGTAAGTGCTACACCATAAAAATACAAGTAACATTATGCTATTAGCCGCTAGGGGTAAACCATAACTTTAAGCTTACCTTTACTGAATACTAAATATAGCAACCTTAGTCAAAATTAGTCTACAGACATAACCTTGGCTAGCTTAAGACAAAAAAATAACGCCCTATCTTAAGCCGGTTTAAGGCTTGCGATATAGCATTATATTTATAGCCATTACCGTAGCTACAGTAATGGCTATAATTTTAACGAAGTTTTTAACTCTATTGCTAGTTGCAAATAACTAGAATACTAACTAAAAGCTAAGATTCTACTCTAAGCTGCCGCTTTGCTAGTTGCTTGTGCAAAAGCTGACAACGCGCCTTTTAGCATAGCGGATACTGTACTGCTACAAGTGCCGATACCTGAGTAGACGTCGCCATCTACATTAAGCTGGATATAAGCTGCGGCATTGGCATTGGTTTTATTATCACTATTGTTATCATCGTCAATGCTATTACCATTACTGGCACTATGCTGCGGATTAATGGCATGCTCTGCATAGTTGATGATGTGTAACGACTTACCAGTATGCTGAGCTAAGCCATTAATAAATGAGGATAGAGGTCCATTACCAGTGCCTTCAATAGTGATAGTTTCATTGTTCATCTGCACTTGACCGTTAAAGAAGACTTCACCGGCTTTATTATTGACACTGTAATCAAGTAAATCAAAATTACCTTGCTGCAAATAAGTGTTTTCAAAAGTCTGCAAGATCTCATCGTTTTGCAATTCACGCGCGGTGCTTTCTGCTTGCTTTTGCACGACACCACTAAAGTCGATTTGCATCCAGCGTGGTAAGTTAAAGCCGTAATTGCGCTGCAAAATATAAGCCACGCCGCCTTTACCTGATTGGCTGTTAATACGTACCACATCTTGATAGCTGCGACCTATGTGTGCAGGATCTATTGGTAGGTAAGCGACATCCCAAACGTTATCCGTCTGCTCTTTATGCTGCTCATTATAATCAAGAGACTTCTTAATAGCATCCTGATGCGAGCCACTAAAGGCGGTAAATACTAGCTCGCCAACATACGGATGGCGTGGGTGCACTGGTAAGTTATTACACTCACTCACCACTTGCACAATCTCACTCATGTCACTGAAATCAAGCTCTGGATCTACGCCTTGGCTAAATAAGTTCATAGCCATGACCATGATATCCATATTACCAGTACGCTCACCATTACCTAATAGTGTGCCCTCGATACGATCAGCACCAGCAAGTACACCAAGCTCAGCGGCAGCTACTGCACAGCCACGGTCATTATGAGTATGCAGACTGATAGTCACGTGCTCACGTTTGGCAAGGTGGCGACAGAAGTATTCAACTTGATCGGCAAAGACGTTAGGCATAGAAGCCTCAACCGTCGCTGGCAAGTTCAAAATCACCTCTTGACCAGTTTCAGGTTTCCAAACTTCACAAACCGCATCACAAACCTCTACGGCATACTCAGTTTCGGTTTGGCTAAAGCTCTCAGGCGAATACTGAAATACCCACTCAGTTTCAGGATATTTGGCCGCATATTGTACTAATAGATTAGCACCTGCTATAGCAATTTCTTTTATCTCAGCTTTATCTTTGCCGTAGACTTTTTCACGCTGTATACGACAAGTAGAATTATAAACATGGACGATAGCACGCTTAGCACCAGCTAAGGATTCAAAGGTGCGAGCTATCAAATGCTCACGGGCTTGCACTAATACTTGCAAAGTTACATCTTCAGGAACATGGTTCTCTTCGATCAACTTTCGAGCAAAATCAAACTCCACTTGCGCCGCTGACGGAAAACCAATTTCAATCTCTTTAAAACCAACCCCAACTAAGGTCTTAAAGAAACGCATTTTTTGCTCGATAGTCATCGGATCAATCAAAGCTTGGTTGCCATCACGCAGATCTACACTAGCCCATATTGGCGACTTTTCTAGGGTTTTACTCGGCCAAGTGCGATCTGGTAATGAAGGCGCAAAAGCGAATGGACGATATTTTTGAAAGTCAAAAGCCGCATGTTTTGGGGTGATTTTTGCAGCAGTAGATTTAGCATGGTGTGGGGCTTGTTGAGACATAATCAATCCTTAGAGAAGGTAGCAAGTTGCGTAGGGTCTACTACCGTTGCAATTTAAATAGTGAGACTATCATAGAAGATAATAAAAGTTTATGCGATTATAATAACAAAGTTTGTGAGGTGAAAAACTGCTTAATTTTACTTAATATAGCACTATATTAGTGATAAACATCGACTTAAGTATTATAATTAGCTAAATCCGCTAAATTTAAGTCTCGTAATGCAAAGTAATGATAAAAGTAGCCAACTCTCTATAATTATTGATGAGACTGATAAGCAGTTATTGCGTTTATTACAGACTGACGCAAGAATGAGTATCACTGAGCTTGCCGAACAAGTCAACCTGTCCGCTACTCCTTGTGCAAGACGAGTTAAGCGCTTAGAAGACAGCGGTATTATTACTGGTTATCACCTGCAAACTGATGCGCAAAAGCTCGGTTATCCCCTAGCTATTTTTATCTCTGTTAGTATGGATCGTCATACCGCAGAGCGCTTTGAGCAGTTTGAAAGCAAGGTAAAAAGCTTCGATGAAGTGATTAGCTGTAGTATCGTTACTGGGCGTAGCGAAGACTATTTGATCAAAGTACGCGTACGCGACATGGCCCATTATGAAGAGTTTTTATTGCATAGACTCAATCGCATTGAAGGAGTCGCACAAGTACATACTAGCTTTGAGCTACGTGAGATATTCTCTAGAAGTATAGTCAGCGCAAACTAACTTGGCAGAGTTCACAAAGTAAATTGCAATCCGCTAGATAAACTTATCGATGATGGCGTGGTATTGTCAGCTAACCGCTAGCGATATAAGGCATCAGCAATCAGTCTTGCTCTATACGCTGCGGCTGGCGACGAAATAATAGCAGCAACACTACACCTATCACTAAGCCGATACCAGCAACTAGTAGACCTGCATTAAAGTTATCATCCTTTCCTGCCAGCGCTACAGTCACTAAGGGCCCGACAAACTGACCCGCCGCATAAGCTAAGGTGGCCAGTCCCATCAGTAAATTTGAAAAAGCAGGATTGATATTTTTAATAATATTAAGGGTCATCGATACCATACCGGCGAAGCTCAAGCCCAAGATAACTGCATTACTATACAACCCTAGCGCCCCATCGAATACTGAAGGGATGAACATACCGATAGCTTGTAGCACGGTCAGACCAATCAAGGTATTAATCTCGCCAATGCGTTTAGCAAGTGCGCCCCAAAGTGGATTAGAGAGCATCGCAAAGATACCTACTATCAGCCAAATCAGTAGCCCAGCGTAAGTTTGATTAGCAAGCTGTTGCGTCGCCATAACTGGCAAAAAGGTTGCTGAAGTAATATAACCGAACCCAGCCAGCACATAGCTACCAGCTAATAGAGCAATAGCTTTAGTATGCCCTACTACTGCCTCGTATAATGAGCGCTTAAAATTAAAATAGGTTTGTTTTATAGAAGGGTATTTAATATCAGCGGTTAACTTAGCTGCGTCCGTCTTTATAGGGCGTATTGCATATAACAATACTAATAACGGCAGACTAGTTATCCCAGCGACTAGCCAGATCACATTGAAATGGTAGCCCAACGTCAATAGCCACCAAGTCAAGATAGCCGAGGCACTGATTCCTGTACCGATTCCAGCATAATGCACCGTTGATAGCAAAGAGCGTCGTGCTGGACTGAACTTTTGAATAATAAAAGACGAGCCCAATATCAGACCGATGCCACTAGCAATGCCTGCTAGCAGACGAATAATGTACCATAAGCTCAAGGGCAGATGCGGTATCACCAGCAGCGTCGTAGAGACTATACTGACAATCATACCCATCATCAACGCCTGCCAAGTAAGGCGCTGCGGTACAAACATCGCAATCAGCGCCCCAATAAAGTAGCCGATATAATTGATTGATGCTAGCCAGCCTGCAATAGTAGTCGACAGCGTTAGCTGAGTCATAATATCGGGCAAAGTGGCGGTAAATAAGAAGCGACCATAACCCATCGCCACAGCCAGACAGTATAGTCCTATCCAAGCAATGGCGGTTTGGTTAGTAATAGTTGGTATGATAGAGCGGCGAGATATAGTTGTCATAATAGACCCAGTTTATGCCAACTCACAGCAATCAGCGCAGCATCTTGGTTTTGAATAATTTAGTATCAATATCTTAGTACTGATAACTTGCTATTAGTATTTTAGTATTAATACCTTAGCATTGATATTGCCAACACTTCGATAGGACTACCCTTTGGCTAAGAAGCAATAAATTTGGATGTGGTCGCTATTGAGTCATTTTGTCCCAACATCGCTACCCGATTATCGCTAAACATATCCATATCTGGAGCTAAAGTACGCATAAAACGGTCAAAATATAACAGCTGCTTAGTCAATAGCGCAAAGTCACGTGGGAAATGAATACCATGACGTTTACCAACATCAACAATCTCAAGCATCATTTTATTGAGCTCATCCGCTTGCTCTTTTACATTAATAGGCACGCCGTTAGTGAAGCTAATATCTTCTGCCATAATAGTCTTCATCATTCGCTGCAAGTCTTCAGCTAAAGCAGACGCATCTACTTGCTTATTTTTATGAGTCATCTCCATATCGATCATGTGCTGAGCCATAGCCTGATAATCGTTAGTTTGCAAAGCTTGCATCATACCCATACAAGCTCGCCAGCTCTCAGCTTTTAACTTACCAACGATACCGAAATCCAAAAAGCCAATACGGCCATCAGTTAATAGCATTAGATTACCAGCATGTAAATCGGCGTGGAAACTATTGCATAGCATCAAACTGGCAAACCAAGTATTGAGAGTATCGGCCATCACTTGCGCAGGATCACTGCAATACTGACGCATGGCTGTTTCATCGACCATAGAGATACCACGCAAGCGGCTCATAGTTAATACGCGCTTAGTAGTGAATTCATCATAGACTTTTGGCGCAATAACTCGTGTATTACCTGACACTGCCAAAAACTGCTGAAAGTCGCGAATGTTTTGCGCTTCGGCAATAAAGTCGGTTTCCGCCAACATGCGCAAACGAATCTCATCGATAATCGGCGCAATACTAGCGAACTTCATCGAAGGCATCATAATCTCTAGCAGTTTTGTCACTGCATGCAGCACCCCCAAGTCAGTCTGCATAATAGTTTCGACATTAGGCTTTTGTACCTTTAATACTACTTCGTCACCGTTATGCAGCCGTGCCGCATGAACTTGGGCAATAGAAGCCGATGCAAGGGGTTCTTTATCGATATACGCAAACTGATCGGCAAGCGTTTGACCATAGACAGCTAGCTCTGCGGTTAATACTTGCTCGATATAAGCATAAGACAGTGGCGTAGTCTGATCTAAACAGCTTTGAAAAGCTTCGACATACTCACGCGGAAATAACGAGGGCGTGCTGGCAATAAACTGACCTATTTTGATATAAGTGGTGCCTAACTGTTCAAAAGTTTCTTTTAATAATTGCGCATCAGGTTTTTCACCAGTAGCGACTCGGAACGCAGATAGTCCTGCTACGCTGGCGGTCTGACGAATGCGATTCATCACATTAAGGGTGTGTTTTAATAAGTGGGGGCGATGAATTTTCATAAAGGACAACTTTATTAATAAGAGAGATAATAAAATAACTGCTCAATGAGTTAGGCAGTCATAATCGCTATTGATATAACTATGATAATAATCGATAAAAAAGGCTAGTAACAAGCTTAGCTTAGCTTAAAATATAGTTCGAAAACATATCTTAAAAATATGAGCTTAAGCTTAGTAGACCTAGCTAATACTAAGTTAACTCACGGCACACCGTACAGCGTTCATCGAGTCGATAACCCATCAGCCGTTGCTGCATGCGGCTACCATCCCATAATAACAGCTTGCCTGCTAGCGGGTTCTTACTCAAGCCTAAATATTGTAAGGCAGCATTAGCCTGTAAGCTACCCATAATTGCGGTAGTACTAGCTAGCACCCCTGAATTGGCACAAGTTCGCTCATCTGCTGTTTGCTCAGCCTGATCACTAGCGGCTGCATTAGCAACCGTAGCATCACCAAATACACAATGGTAACAGCCAGTATTTAATTGCGGCTCGAATAGTGCCAACTGTCCCTCCATTGCTATGGCTGAGGCAGATAATAACGGAATTTTATAGCGCACACTAATGCGATTGATGATATCACGAGTAGCAAAATTATCAGTGCAGTCTAATAGCAAATCAGGTAAGCCTGAAGCCATATCAAGTAGCTCATAAGCATTGTCTATGCTGAGACGCGCGACGGTTCCAAAAGCCTTTATCAACGGATTAATAGTGTTTAACATCTGCGCTGCAGTCAAAGCTTTGGCTTGACCAATATCTTCTGGCAAAAACAAAGTCTGACGCTGTAAGTTACTAGCCTCAATCACATCGTCGTCTATTAGATGTAGTTGCCCAACACCTGCCCGTGCTAGGGTTTCTGAAGCAGGACAGCCAAGGCCACCAGCGCCAATCATCACAATACGTGCAGCCTTTAGGCGCAGCTGAGCGTCAATATCCCAACCATCGAGCAATATCTGCCGAGTATAGCGAAGTAGTTCATCATCGGTTAGCGACTGATTATCTGTTGACTGCATCATATTGAGTACCAAAGCTAATAATAAAACAGCTAATCTTCTAAGCTTGACTAAAAAACTGTGCTGAAAAAACGGACTTAAAGTGTGTCGTTAACAGGGATTTTCCAAAAAGTAGTTAACGGGCAAGCTGCCCAAGTGTCACCCTATCGTTACCGCCAAAATCCTTAACGGTTCGCACGCTATCAAAGCCGCTATCAATCAACAATTGGCGCACAGCTAATCCTTGATCAAAACCATGCTCGATAGCTAGTAGACCACCCAGTTGTAGGTATTGCGGGGCCTGTTGTACTATATGCTCTATATCTGCCAAACCCTTATTGGCCGCACTCAAAGCACTGATTGGTTCTGCCTGCAAGCGGGCTAAATGCTCGTCGGCTTCATCGATATAAGGGGGGTTGGAGACGATAACATCAAACAGCTGGCTGGCCTTAGTAGACAGTTCACTATACCAGCTACTAGGTACAAACTTGATATTGTCGATCCTGTTTAGCTGAGCATTAGCAGTAGCTACTTTTAGTGCCTCTAGCGAGAGATCAACGGCCACAACTTGCCAGTTGGCTTGCTTTAATTCGTAAGCCAAACTAATAGCAATACACCCTGAACCCGTACCTAAATCAAGTAGTCGTCTCGGCATTACTGTATTAGCTTGCGTATTTGCAGGGTTAATCTTGTGCTGTGCATTTATCCAGTCGAGCACTTGCTCAACCAAGACCTCAGTATCTGGTCTTGGGATCAGGGTATGCTCATTAACTTGGAAGCTAAGCGACCAAAACTCCTGCTGACCCGTTAGATAAGCTAGTGGTATGCCCTGCTCCATCTTAGTCACGCCAGCATTAAATTGGTCAAGCTCGCTAGCTGTCAGCTGATAGTGGTCATCAGTGATCAAAAATAACGCTGGCTTATCGATGACATAAAGCAGCCAATCAGTAAGCCAAAACGATGGCACAGCTAACGCTTTAGCTGTGCTTGCCGCCTGCTGTTTGATTTGCTGAACGTTAAGAATAGTCATAGTTGGCTCTTAACTACTGGACAGTTAATGTTAATATTTCTCTTAAGGTTGCTATAGATATTCATTTAGATATCTAGGCTGAT
>NZ_JAGYWV010000010.1:0-134629 GCF_019279065.1 Psychrobacter sp. BF1 | reverse complement strand
GTCTTGCTGAGGTGCGTATTATAGACGCTTTAATCTCAGTGTCAAGAAGTTATTTAGCTAACTTTATTTCAAGTGGTAAACCACTTCCACAAAGCTGCTCTTCTGTTCCGACTGGGACGCATTATACTCGTTTTCATGCAGCGGTCAAGGGCTTTGTCTAAACTGTTTTTATTATAAGCCTAAAGGTAACGATTGTTAGTCAATCTGCTCATCCATATATTAATCAATAAACCTTTATTACTGTCCTAATATTAGAACTAAAAAAGCCGCTTATGAATAAGCGGCTTTAAAGTCTACATACAATGGCTACTGTCGTTAACTGCTAGCTTTCGCCCTCATAGTACTAACGATACCTGATAGCGCATAGATAATACCTATAGCTAAAATACCAACCGGTATGTCATAGATCACAATACTCAGTACTAATACTGCAATAATTAAAGCCACAAAAGGGACTTTCTTTTTATCAAACTCTTTAAAGCTATAGTACTTAACATTACTGACCATTAGCAGACCACAGATGACTACCCAAGCGGCGAATGCAGCCATAATTAAATTATCCTGCTGGCCAATCCACTGGTTGTGATCGATAGCAACCATCACTGCTGCAGTAACTAAGATAGCGGCAAGCGGACTTGCTAAACCCACAAAATACTTTTTATCGACTATGCCAACTTGCACGTTAAAGCGAGCCAAGCGAAAGGCGCCGCAAGCCGTAAACACAAAAGCACAACCTATACCAATTCGACCTAACGGCTCTAAAGCAAAGCTATAAACCAAAATTGCAGGGGCAACGCCAAAAGCCAACATATCTGCTAGTGAGTCATACTGCTCACCAAACGGGCTTTGCGCATTAAGCATCCGCGCCACTCTACCATCGGCACCATCAAGGATCGCCGATAGAAATATCGCTAAAGCAGCCGGATAAAAATCACCTCTAGTACTGGCTAAAATAGAGAAAAAACCGGACAGTAGCGATAAAGTGGTAATAAGATTGGGAGCTAAGTAAACACCCCTACTCACTACTGGCTTTCCTTCAGCCACTTCAGTCTCAATAACCTCAAAGGTCAGACCATCATAATTATCGTTATCTGCTAAGCGTATATTGAACTCATTCTCATTAATGAAAGGCGGCTGAGTGGCCGCGCTATCACTAATATTATTTCGAGTGTCATGGGGTGATTGCTCAGTGCTCATAACCGTATCCTTATTAGCCTATTCGCCGACTAACCAGCGCACATTAGTAGCACTATCTGGTGACAAGTTAGGCGCATCAGCAACTTTTAGTATCGGCTGTAAGAAACGCAAGATTTCACGAGCGTGATTATCGAACTGCCAAGGTGGATTGATAATAAGCATACCAGTGCCGTTAAGACCAACAGCAATATCGTTAGGATAGATATTAAGCTCACAAATCAGCTGACGTCTCATCTCAGTACGTTTTAGCTTTTTATAAAATAGCTCAACAGCATCGATGTTCTTGATTGGAAACCATAAAGCATAAGTGCCTTGTGGCCATTTATTATAAGCAGTTACTAATAAATCGATAAGACGAGTAAAGTCTTTGTGTTCTTGCTCATACGGTGGATCCAATAGCACTAAGCCACGCTTTTCTTTTGGGGGAATGACTGCTGTAATACCTTCAAAAGCATCACGATGCTGAATACCAATCGGTAATCTATGTAGCTGATAGTTCAGTGCATCATACTCGCTAGCTTTAGCTTCAAAGGCTTCGCCGCGTACGCCAGCATCTGGATTGGTTTCAATATGATGACCAATCCACCACGGTGATCCCGGACAAACTTTAGTATCGTAAGTAAAACGAGCTTGCTTAACCCCTTCTACATACTGTTTGACAGCAGCAGGAGCTTTTTCGGTATCAGCATTCACTACAGCTTGAATACCACCTTTGGCTTCACCGGTTTTGCGGGCCTCTTCACTGCCAAGCGAATACAGTCCACGACCGCCATAAGCGTCTAACACATAAAAAGGCTTATTTTTTTGCCCTAATTGATTGAGCAATTGTATTAATAAAATGTGTTTGACCACATCGGCAAAGTTACCAGCGTGGTAGGCGTGTTTATAGTTCATAAGTTCAAAAGTTTAAATAAGAAAAATTGCATCTATGGTAGCATAGGATGGCTAAAAGATAACGCTGGTTTTGGTAAATAGGCGTGATTGAGCACCGATTGATGCCGCTAGAGATAAATAAAGGTCTAACAAGGGTAAAAATGAGCGTAATTGCCAGTAATCTAACTACTAATTTAACTACTAATTTAACTACTAATTTAAACAGTCATTTAAATAGTATAGACGCAAATCTTATAGAGCTAGCTATCGATCATCCGATAGGTGCTGATAATCCACCTTTGCTTACTCCTAGCCCTAACTGCAATAGCAAGCTCAGTCCTGATGCCCATTCAGCTATTAATTTTAATAACCCTACCCAGCAAGGACTACAAAGCTCTGACTTTTTAGTCGATTGGCAAAACAACCTTAACGATAGCCAACTTGATCAGTTAGTAAATGACGGTTGGATAGTTATTGATAAGGTTTTCACTGATAAAGCGCTACTGGCTCTACAATCCGAGAGTGGTTTTGTCGATTATCGTCAAGCCCAGCTGACTGCTGGTATTCGCCTCAGTGATATTCGTGGTGATAAGATTCGCTGGATCACTGAAGACTTTTTTGCTGGATCTTATTACCTACAAAGTATTAACCAGCTGGCCACTGTCTTCAACCGTAGTTTATTCGCCGGTATTCGCCATAGCGAAGCACATTATGCTTGCTACCCTAGCGGTTTTGGCTATCAATGGCATAGAGATAATCCTGCTAATCGCAATGAGCGTGTGATATCAGCAGTGCTTTATCTCAATGATGACTGGCAAGCCAAAGACGGTGGTGCCTTGGAAATAGTGGATAAGCATGGAATTCATCATCAGGTAATGCCCGTTGCCAATCGTTTAGTGGTTTTTGATAGCGACTTACATCATCAAGTACAAATCGCTCATCGCCAACGCTACTCTATCGCAACTTGGATGCGCCGTGATGGCTTAGTACCGTTTGTTGAAGAAGGCAGTTTGTAAATGCTGGACTGAGCACAGCCTACCAATTATTCATAGAGTGAGCTATGCACCTAGACTACACAAATTAAACGGGGTCATTTAGAGTATATCAACACTTTCATTTAAAAATAAAAGGTTCGACATGTCTAATACTAACAAGCAAGCAGTAACCCATCAACAAGCCACTATTGATCTTAGCATTACCTTGCTAGAACGTCCTTCAGTTACTCCTGATGATGATGGTTGCCAAGATATTTTATCAGAGCGTCTTACCCAGGCAGGTTTTGACTGCGAATTTATGTATTTTGGTGATAGAGATAAAACTGGCGAGCATGCCGAAGTCAAGAATTTATGGGCGCGGCGTGGCAATACAGATCCGGTGATTTGCTTCGCTGGTCATACCGATGTAGTGCCAACAGGCGATGAAAATAATTGGACTTATCCGCCATTTACCCCAACCTTAGCTGATGGCTACTTATGGGCACGTGGTGCTGCTGATATGAAAACTGGTATTGCTGCTTTTACGGTAGCCGCCGAACGTTTTGTCGCCAATCATCCCGAGCATAACGGCTCAATTGCCTTTTTAATCACTTCCGATGAAGAAGGTCCTTCTATCAACGGCACCGTTAAAGTCATAGAAGCTTTAGAGGCGCGTCAAGAGAAAATCACTTATTGCTTAGTCGGTGAGCCCTCTAGCACTGAGACTCTCGGTGATATTATCAAAAACGGTCGTCGTGGCTCTCTAGGGGCAGTATTAACTGTAACTGGCAAGCAAGGTCACGTGGCTTATCCCCATTTAGCCTGTAATCCTATCCATGCCGCCTTACCAGCATTAGCGCAATTAACCGCAGCGACTTGGGACGCTGGTAATGAGTATTTCCCTGCAACTTCCCTGCAAATCTCTAATATCAATAGTGGCACTGGGGCTACTAATGTCATTCCTGAAACTTTAGAGATGGTATTTAACTTTCGCTTCTCTACTGAAACGACTGAGGATGAGTTAAAAGCTAAGACTCATGCGATATTTGATGAGCACTTCGCAGATAGTAAGGCTGAATACGCAATCAATTGGAAGCTATCTGGTCAGCCTTTTTTAACTCCTGAAGGTAAGCTAGTATCGGCTTGCCAGCAAGCGATTAAATCTGTAACAGGCACTGACACTACCCTCTCCACTTCTGGTGGTACCTCCGACGGTCGCTTTATTGCGCCAACCGGAGCGCAAGTAGTGGAGTTAGGGGTGCGTAATGCCACTATCCATCAAGTCGATGAAAAAGTTGAGATTGATGATTTGGGTAAGCTTGCCCAGATTTATGAAGGAATTTTAGAAGGATTACTGTTAGATAAATAAAGCATTTTTCTAGTTTCTAGTTTCTAGTTTCTAGTTTAGTCGATGTTAAAACCGCTGTAAAACAAACTGAGCACTGATGGTTTGTTTTACGGTTTCATCTCAATCTTGCCTCCACATCCATTAGTGATATCTCTCATCTCTATACCTCTGTATACCTTCGCCTAAACCTTTGGCAACTAAATTTTTGTATAGACCATCGATATTGGAATGGCTAAATATTGCTATCGTATTGCAAACGATAATGATTGTTGTTAGTATTATTTCTTACAAATGTTTGGTTGTGATTAATAATAGCTAAATTTTAGCTATGCTTTTTTTAATAGTATCTAACTCCGGAGTTTATGAGATGCCCCACCCTTATCGATCTTGCACTTTATTTTTTTTAACGACCTTAGCGCTGTCTATGCAAACAGCATATGGTCAAGGTAAAAATAGTCAACAAGAAATGAGTAATGATGCAGGACTGTCCGTAACTTTGGATGAGATTACCATTATAGGTAGTAAAGATAATGTGCCACTGCTGACTGGCTCAGGTTATTACGTAGACCCAGAGCAATTAGAAAACGAACAGATTACTGATATCAATCAAGTGCTAAAGACCGTACCAGGTATTTATGTCTCTGAAGAGGATGGCTTAGGTTTACGGCCTAATATCAGTATCCGTGCTGGTATCGGTGGCCGCAGTAGTAAAGTGCATCTAATGGAAGATGGCGTACCTATCGCACCAGCACCTTATGCAGCCCCTTCCGCCTACTATCATCCTACTGCCATGCGCTTATCTGCTGTTGAGATTCTAAAAGGTGCGCCTCTCCTACGCTATGGACCACAAACGACTGGTGGCGTGATCAACTATCTATCGACAGCTATTCCTAATAAAAATGGCGGTCAAGCAACTGCCTCAATCAACGATCGTGGCGGCGTTGATATCCATGCTTATGCAGGCGGACGCCAAGGTGACTTTGCCGGTTCTGTTGAGACCGTACAGCAAAACGGCAAAGGCTTTAAGGAGATTGACGGCGAAGATATTGGCGACTATGACAATCAAGACTATGTACTAAAAGGACGCTATCAGCTAAGCCCTGCTCATAGTTTATTCGCTAAGGCTCAGTATTCTGACAAGTCTAGTGATGAAACTTATCTGGGACTAACAGATGCTGATTTTGATAAAAATCCTAATAGACGCTATGCGATGTCAAGTGTTGATAACATGCAAAACCAGCATACTGGACTGAACTTAAGCCATAACTGGTTAACAGATAATAATTCTGAGCTGCGTACAACGGCTTACTATAACAAGACCCATCGTAATTGGTACAAACTCAATGGCAATGTCATTAAGGCGTTTTATAAAGGTGATATTACTCAAGGTCAGCTAGATGGCACTGAAGATTTAGAAGGCATTCCGGTAAAAGCAAATGACCGTACTTACCATAGTACTGGCATCCAAACCAATTTTAACACTGATATTCCAACTGCTTATGGCGATCACAATATCGATGTAGGCGCACGCTTCCACCGTGACAAAGTGTCACGTTATCAACCAACGGATGTTTTTGATCAAGTCGATGGCCGTTTAGTCTATCAAAAAACTAAAGCCCCAAGCGCTAGTAATGATCGTCAAGAGACCGCTGATGCTACTAGCCTATGGCTCACTGACCGCTGGCAAGTCACTGACCCTTTAACTCTAAATCTTGCCTTGCGTTATGAGCACATCGATACTGAAGAGATAAGAGGCGTTAGCAGCGATAATAAGGCCATTAAAAACAATACTCAGTCTATCTTGTTGCCAGGTTTGTCCGGTAGTTATCAGCTTAATGATGAGCTGCAGCTTATAGCTGGAGTACACAAAGGCTTTAGCCCATTGGGCGCAGGGGTATCTGAAAATGATGCTAATGAGCCTGAAGTCAGTATCAACTATGAGCTTGGCACTCGCTATATTGAGGGTAATAACTATCTAGAAGCCGTTGGGTTCTATAGCGACTTTGATTCCGTCCTAAAAAACTGTTCTGAGAACTCGCCTTGTGATTTGAGAACCTCGGGTACTGAAAAAGAGAGTGGTTCAGCAGTAATTGCTGGTTTAGAGCTATCGGCAGGCACGAGCTTTGAGAGGTCCGGCTATAGCATTCCACTCAATGCCACTTTTACCCATACTCAAGCAGAGCTGAGCGAAGATTACGAAAACAACAGGGATGGTGATCGCCTGACTTTAGTACCCAAAAACCAAGCTAGCTTACGCGCAGGTATTGAGCTGGATTCAGGCTGGGACACCTACTTGACTGCAAAATACACTAGCGGCATCTGTGAGTCGGTAGGCTGTGAGCGTACTAATGAGCCACGTAGCGAAACAGAGTCACTACTCACTTTTGATGCTATCACTCACTTTCCTATAGGTTCTGACACTAAAATATTCGGTAAAATTGAAAACATCGCTGATAAACAAGTCATCGTCAGCCGCACCCCTTATGGTGCACGTCCTAACTTACCACGCACTTTTACTTTAGGCTTCAATAAAACCTTTTAATGGCTGTTAATAATAAGTTTTTTATTAAAAAGCCGCGACTAAAATAATAGTGGCGGCTTTTTTATGCTTAGAAACTTCTGCTACTACAGCCAATCTGCTGCATCAGTCCAGTTGATGGTTAGATGAACAAAAAAACGCCACCATAGCTTTAGCTAAGCTTTGCAGATAATCAGTAAAGATTACTTCTACTGGGGTTAATAGACTTATTCAACACCAATATAAAGATCAACTTGACCATACTCTAAATTACCATCGATATAACGCTCAAAATCAACGTTAAAAGAGCGGGTATGCTCACAGCTTGAGCTATTAAAATACTCAGAAACCTTCTCCCAAGCATTCATTACAGTATTAGGCATATAGCCTTCTTCAGAGAACAGCAAATACTTGCCAGCAGGAATAGTTACTGCCACTTTAGTACCATTATAAGCCGTAGTTTCTGTACCTGTCTCTTCGCTCTCACCTTCTTGACTACCTAATTCCCAACCAGCCACGACATCAAAAGCACCGATTTCATCATCACTCTCGTAGTTGTGGTAAATACCATAGATGTCAGCATTATCTATCAAAAGACCAGCTTGATCTTGATAAAACTTTTGCCATAATCGACCTAGTTTTGCCGTTTCATGGCTGATCTCAGCGATGTTGGTAGTACGAATGCTGATACCTTTACAAGCTAACGCTGTGGTTAACTCTTTAATTTGTGGAGTCATGGTGTTGCCTATCCTGTTTTTTTGTTTAGAGTAGTACTTATTGTAAAAAAATAATTAGAGCTCAGCAAAAATAGTAGAGAGATAACTAATCAGCTTCATCAATCCAGTTCATTTGAATAGACTCTAAGATGCCTTCATTTGATTTATTAGGATCATCATCAAAACCTTCAAGCTCAGTTATCCAGCGATGCAAATCGGTAAAGCGCACATACTGTGGATCAGTCTCAGGGAACTTTTCGTAGAGTTCGATGGCGATATCTAAGCTGTCTGTCCATTTTAATTTTTGCGGGGTCATAATAGCTCCTTACAGGTTAGTAGCTTTGGTAGAAATAGCTTAATAGCAATAGGGTGGAATTGATAGGCACCATCCTAACAAAATTCAGCGTCTACTGTATAGATAAGCTTAGCATCTAGACGACAGAAGAGTATCTTGCCCCATAAAAAACTCGTTATAAACAACTGTAGTTCATTGACCTTGCTAGTCTGACAAGGCAGCTGTGAGTATTAACGACTTTTAGGTAAGGCCTTAACCGCTACTTGGTGAGTATTCCACGACTTAATCACCTCAGTAAGCTGCTCCCCTAACATATCTAAGACACTAGGAGCACATTTACCTTGCTTGTTCATTAGCACAAACTTCGTCATGCCTACTGCCATCAATTGATTTTTTACTAGGAAACGATGCTCAAAGTAAACGTATTTGCTATCCCAGCCTGCCAGCATACTGTTTACCATCATTTTATCTAAGAACTTAATCTCTTTTAGGTAAACCACCTCTTGCATGGCGATGATCCATTGCAAACGCTCAGTGTCTTTTTGATGACAACAAGCCAGCAGCCAACGAGTGATATTGAGCTCAATAAAAGACAAATAGCGATAATTGGGCAGATGATTACGAAAGCCCATATCTTGTGGCAATACCCGATAGCTGCGTACCACTGGTGCAGTCAAAGTTTCCATGCTTAGTTTTTCAGTAATAGCTTGCTGCTTTAATTGCTGCTTAAGCAAGCTGGTCATAATAAAAAAACGCAGTAACATATTCATAAGTAATATTCTTATTAACTAGTATAAGGGGTGCTAAAAAAGTATAACTGTATTTAGGATCGTAAGCATGCAAGGCTGCCAGCATTTAAAGCTAATCTTATCCCTAAGTGAAAAGCATACAACGCCAAGAGCCGTTAACGCAAAAAAGCCACCGTAGTGACTTCCTTGTTAAGCATTGATGCCTTTTAAAAAAGACTTACTGACTTATAGATAAAATCAGTGACCTGCGCCATTGATACTACGCACCATCTCTTCAACCATTTTCTTCGCATCACCAAAGATCATCATCGTCTTGTCCATATAGAATAGACTGTTATCCAAGCCAGCATAACCCGTACTCATAGAACGCTTAATGACCATAACGGTTTGCGCTTTAGTAACTTCCAAGATCGGCATACCAAAGATCGGTGAACTAGGATCTTCTTTAGCAGAAGGGTTCACTACATCATTAGCACCGATTACTAATACTACGTCAGTGCTAGCGAAGTCAGAGTTTATCTCATCCATCTCGATGATATCATCATAAGGCACATCAGCTTCAGCAAGCAAAACGTTCATGTGGCCAGGCATACGACCAGCTACTGGGTGAATAGCGAAACGTACTCTAACTCCTTCGGCTTTTAGTAACTCATACAATTCTTTCACGGCGTTTTGTGCCCGCCCTTGTGCCATACCATAACCAGGTACGATGATCACATCGCTGGAATTGGCCATCAAGAAGCCAGCATCTTCTGCTGAGCCTGATTTGTAGTTTTTAGGAGCGCCATCATCGCTACCCGCTGCTACCGCTGTCGTACCCATTCCACCAAACAATACGTTCAGTAGTGAACGGTTCATAGCCTTACACATAATGTAGGACAAGATAGCACCCGATGAGCCCACTAGCGAGCCAGCAATAATCAACATCGAGTTGCCTAAAGTAAAGCCAATTCCTGCTGCTGCCCACCCTGAGAATGAGTTTAATAGCGACACTACCACTGGCATATCACCACCACCGATAGGCGCAATCCACATCCAGCCAAAGACAATGGCCAATACGGTCATCGCATAAAACGCTGGTAGTGAATCAGTAATGAAATACACCGCCCCAAAACCAACCATAGCGATAAATAATAACGCTTGTACTGGCTTGACCCAGCCGCCCACTAGCGTTTTGGCCCAGCTCTTAGCGGCCAATTTACCAAAGGCAAAGAATGAGGCAGAAAAAGTAATTGCCCCGATAAAGCAGCCGATAAATAGCTCTAAACGGGTGATAGTGCTATAAGCTTCCTCGGTATGTAATACAGTCGCTAAAGCAATAGCTACAGCGGCAAGACCGACGAACGAATGCATCAAAGCCACCGTTTCTGGCATCTGAGTCATAGCAACGGTTCTAGCTTTCCATAAACCGACTAGCGCGCCCAATACCATTGCGCCAACGATCATCCACACTACAGGCCCTTCTGCTAAGAAGAAAGTAGTCACCACAGCGATAGCCATGGCTACCATACCTAAGCGATTACCGCGAATAGCAGTCTTAGGACTGGACAAACCCCGTAAAGTTAAGACAAATAATATAGCCCCTACTAAATAGAACCAATCGGCATTAGCAGCAATCATAGTGGTCAAATTACTCATACTTTGCCCCCTTTGTTAGTAGCGTCATGAGCGATAACTTTTACTTTAGGTTTGAACATCGATAGCATACGTTCAGTCACTGCAAAACCACCGAAGATATTGACACTAGCTAAAAATACTGCAAAAGCACCAAGTAAACTAGTGGCAGTAAAGGCACTGCCGTCGATAGTAACGGTCTGGAGCATAGCCCCGACTATAACAATACTAGACAGCGCATTAGTCACCGCCATCAATGGGGTATGTAGCGCTGGGGTGACGCCCCAAACTACGTAATACCCTACAAAAATAGCCAACACAAATATGGTAAAAATCGCAACGAATGGCGTGCTACTCATGGCTGCACCAGCTGGCGCTGCAGCTAAAATAGTGGTAATCATTTTATCCTCCTAAAATTTATCACTTTTGCTTATTAATAGTTATCAAAGAGCAGAGCTAAAAATTAACGCTTAGCAAGGCGCACTTGACCATCATGAGTTACTGCTAATGCGCCTTGGATTTCATCTTCCATATTCAGCGTTAGCGCCAAATTATTGGCTGTAGGGTTGTCTGCTGATTGTGCGATTAAGGTAGTAATAAAATTAACCAAATTATTAGCATATAAATCCGAAGATTGCGCAGCTAGCATTGAGGGAATATTGTCCGCACCCACTATGCGTACCCCATTATCAGTAGTTATAGTCTGATCAGCGACACTACCCTCGACGTTGCCACCAGTGCCAGCAGCCATATCAATTAATACTGAACCGGCTTTCATTTTGGCGATGGTTGCTTGATGTATTAATCTTGGTGCTTGTCGACCAGGAATTTGTGCTGTAGTAATAACGATATCAGCCGCGCTAACCGCTTTGTCTACTATTGCGGCTTGATCCTTGATGTACTGCTCAGAAGGTGTCCAAGCATAACCGCCTGTCGCCTTAGCTTTTTGCGCTTCATCATCGCTCATAGGGACATCCAGCCATTTACCACCTAGTGACTCGACTTGCTCTTTAGCAGCAGGACGCAAATCACTGGCTTCAACTACGGCGCCTAAACGCTTAGCAGTGGCAATCGCTTGCAAACCGGCGACTCCTACTCCTAAGATAATCAATTTGGCTGGCTTGACAGTACCCGCTGAGGTCATAAACATGGGAAAGGGGCGCGCATATTCGTTAGCCGCTAACAATACCGCTTTATAACCGGCAAGGTTAGCTTGTGAGGACAGCACATCCATATTCTGTGCCCGTGATAAAGTTCGCGGCAGTAGCTCCATCGCAAAGGCCGTAACGCCATGACTAGCATAATTATCAAGCTGAGTATTGCGATAAGGATCCAGCATACCGACTACTATCTGACCAGCAGTTAATTGCTCGACTAGGGTAGCTGGCAAGTCATGAACCGTCGTCAGGATACGAGCATCGGCAGCAGTTTCAGCAGCAGTAGCCGCAATACTAGCCCCAGCCGCTTGATACATAGCATCATCATAATAAGCACCACGACCGGCACCAGCTTGCACAATGACTTCAAAACCGAGTTTAAGTAGTTTTTTCACCGCATCTGGGGTAATAGCCACCCGATCCTCGTAGGTGTTATCTGCACTGATTACTCCGATTTTCATAGCATCTCCTTATGACAAATGAGTTTTGATTGATAGCTTTTGCTTAACCACTTCTGCTTAACAGCTTTTGCTTGATAGTTCTTTGCTAATACCCGCTGTTTGACTACTGCGGTTTCACTGAGGTTGTACTTATCATCTAACTAAAAGTATCTTGGTAAATATTAGCCACATAAGACAGTAGCATTTTAAATAGCGCTTTATTAGATAGTTGCTTTTTAATAACTCTGTCTTAAGTAGCTGTTTTTTAATAACTGTTTTAGCCATCTAAAGTATTATAGATTTAATAAATGCTTATGCTTAGTTCATCATTGCTTTTTATTATAGAGATATCGACGGTTACTATTCATTTACTATTGATGACTGACAAGTAAATAAAAAGTTAAGGGTTTACTGCATTTATATAACTTTTATTGTTATATTCAAATGTTTTATTTTTATCAACTATTATTGACCCTAGTTATAGCGATATTATCGACCGTTATATCAGCTAGGTTTTAGCAAGGCAGATGCAGTCGCTAAGGGCTTTGTGCTATGGTAGTCACAGTGTATTAATAAACCATAACGACTATAATTACTGTAAGGAATAAAGATGTACTTTTTGCTTTCTCCTGCAAAATCTCTTAATGAGACCGATCCTGTGCCGCTAAATCTTGGCAACTACTACAGTCAACCAGCACTTATCGATAACTCAGCCCAGCTAATAAAAACTCTAAAAACGAAAGATCCGATAGATTTGCAAGAATTAATGAGCATCTCATCTGAGCTGGCAACCCTAAATGCTGAGCGCAATCAAGCTTGGCACCTACCATTTACAGCTGATAATGCTAAACCTGCAAGCTATCTATTCGATGGTGATGTGTATACAGGTCTTGATAGCTATAATATGGATAAAGACACTATTCTATATTTAAATGAGCACTTAGGAATTCTGTCAGGACTCTATGGTCTGTTAAAACCACTAGATTTGATGCAGCCGTATCGGCTAGAGATGGGCACTAAGCTTAAAAACGAGCGTGGTGATAACTTGTACGAATACTGGGGTGAGCAAATCACTGACGCTATTAATGAGCATATGGCAAAGAGTGAAAACAAAGTGTTGGTTAATTTGGCCTCCAATGAATACTTTAAAGCGGTTAAGAAAAAGGCATTGCAGGCCCAAATTGTGACCCCACGTTTTGAAGATGAGAAAAACGGCGTTTATAAAGTGATCAGTTTTTATGCCAAAAAAGCCCGTGGGCTGATGGTGAAGTATGCCGCTGATAACAAACTCACTGATGCTGAGCAGCTCAAGCAATTCGATTTAGCGGGCTATTATTATTGTACTGATGCTTCTAACGAGCAGACTTGGGTATTTAGACGGGATGCTGGGAATCAGTAACATAGTTTTTTGAATTTTTAATGGCTATAAAATTTAATCTGTCCTTCTTAAGTACCAACACATAAAAAACCCCGATAAGCTCTTGCGTATCGGGGTTTTCTTTTACAGCAATGTTATAAA
The DNA here is from genome assembly GCF_019279065.1 of Psychrobacter sp. BF1. NCBI lineage: Bacteria > Pseudomonadati > Pseudomonadota > Gammaproteobacteria > Moraxellales > Moraxellaceae > Psychrobacter > Psychrobacter sp. BF1. The sequence goes on along the minus strand of NZ_JAGYWV010000010.1, from coordinate 121,229 downwards.
GCTTTAGTAGCTATATAACATTAGGGTTTAAAAGCAGCTTACATCATGCCGCCCATACCACCCATACCGCCCATTCCACCACCGCCCATGCCAGCCATAGCGTCACCGCTTTCTGGTAGGTCAGTGATCATCACTTCGGTAGTTAGCATTAGACCTGCGATTGAAGCCGCGTTTTCTAGTGCTGAACGAGCAACTTTAGCGGGATCAATAATACCCATTTCTAGCATATCGCCATATTCACCAGAAGCAGCGTTGTAACCATAGTTACCGCTACCGCTTTTCACTTCGTTAACCACTACTGAAGCTTCTTCGCCTGAGTTAGTTACGATTTGACGTAATGGAGATTCCATTGCACGACGTAAGATATTGATACCAGCATCTTGGTCATCGTTATCGCCTTTTAGCTCAGCTAGGGCGTTCATTGCACGAATTAGCGCAACACCACCACCAGGGACAACACCTTCTTCAACTGCTGCACGAGTAGCATGTAGAGCATCGTCAACTCGATCTTTTTTCTCTTTCATTTCAGTTTCAGTGGCTGCGCCAACTTTGATAACAGCAACACCGCCAGCTAATTTAGCCATACGCTCTTGTAGTTTTTCTTTATCATAGTCAGAGGTTGACTCTTCTACTTGACGACGGATAGAGTCTACACGCTCATCAATAGCTGTTTTCTCGCCAGCACCATCAACGATAACGGTGTTTTCTTTACCGATAGTGACTTTTTTAGCAGTACCCAATTGCTCAAGGGTTGCAGTCTCTAAGCTTAGGCCAATCTCTTCAGAGATCACCGTACCGCCAGTCAAAGTAGCGATGTCTTGTAGCATAGCTTTACGACGATCACCAAAACCTGGTGCTTTTACCGCACAAGTTTTTAAGCCGCCACGCATGTTGTTCACTACTAGAGTCGCCAATGCTTCGTTTTCAACATCTTCTGCGATGATTAGCAAAGGTTTGCTTTGCTGCATTACTTGCTCAAGTAATGGCACGATTTCGCGGATATTGCTGATTTTTTTATCAACTAGCAAGATATAAGGATTTTCAAACTCAGCGGTCAAGCTGTCTTGCTTATTAGCGAAATACGGGCTGATATAGCCACGGTCAAACTGCATACCTTCAACAACTTCTAAGGTATCTTCAAAGCTTGAACCTTCTTCAACAGTGATAACGCCTTGCTTACCGACTTTTTGCATCGCTTGCGAAATCAATTCACCGATTTTGGTGTCTGAGTTAGCAGAGATAGAACCAACTTGAGCTATGGCTTTTTCGTCGTCAGCTGGAGTAGATAGCAAATGGATTTGCTCTACAGCAGCACGTACCGCTTTATCGATACCACGTTTAAGATCCATTGGGTTCATGCCAGCAGCTACTGACTTCATGCCTTCTTGCAAGATTGACTGAGCCAATACCGTTGCAGTAGTAGTACCATCACCAGCGACATCGTTAGTACGGCTAGCAACTTCACGAACCAATTGAGCGCCCATGTTTTCAAATTTGTTTTCTAGCTCGATTTCTTTGGCTACAGATACGCCATCTTTAGTGATGGTTGGTGCGCCAAATGACTTATCGATAACGACGTTACGACCTTTAGGGCCTAAAGTAACTTTTACAGCGTTCGCTAGGACGTTTACACCGTCCATCATTTGTTTACGGGCATCTATGCCGAATTTTACGTCTTTTGACATGTTAAATTGCTCCAATTATTTATAATTTTTGAGAGTTTGCGAAACCTTAACCTTGTATCTTAGGTTATTAAGGGTTATTAAGCTTCTAGAACACCCAATACATCAGATTCTTTCATGATAAGTAATTCTTCGCCGTCAACTTTAACTGTCTGACCAGCGTATTGACCGAATAATACTTTATCACCAACTTTTACATCTAGCGCACGAGTGTCGCCATTATCACGGATTTGTCCGTTACCAGTCGCTAACACTTCACCTTGTGACGGCTTTTCTTGTGCTGAACCTGGTAAAAGAATGCCACCAGCTGTTTTTGTTTCTTCTTCTATGCGGCGGACGACAATACGATCATGTAAAGGACGGATATTCATCGATCTGACTCCAATAGGTTATTTGAGTTAAAAGTTATTTCATTTAGCGTTCTCAATATCGCTACTTTCTAAACCATTATTGTGACTACTAGTATTTAGAAGATAACTATTGAGCTTGTACCAAAAAGTGGGGGCATCGTTATACAGCTTCAAGTGCAAAGCCCAAAAATTTACAAGAATATTATGCAATATTATTCATAGTGAACTTCTGGTAGTAAAAAAAACCACAAGCAAATATTGAAAATCATAATGTCTAAAGGAAGAGCCTGTAATTAGAGTGATTGCAGTGATTAGATTGAAAGCGGTAGCTTTACTTACAGGACGTTACTGATACTAGAGACTTGAGCTTTATTAGTAATAAAAAATACAGCAATCAAACATCTCCCACTGCTACTCCCCTTGAAAATGTAACAGGATATGACCATTATAGCTGTTGACCTATTAAGCTCAGTCCCTGAAATAAATAATAGCTAAAAAACTCTAAGGGGTGCTGCCCACTCCACAATAAATACTGGCTATGCTTGCATCAATTTAACAAGACTCTCCTGCTGCAAGCACATGAGTTTTATTTTTTTGCGCTGACTATAAATTAATTAAGGAATTCTATGAATATTTTTCATGCTACTAATTTTAAAACCGTTAACAAAGATTGTACTGCAAAAAAATCCAGCAATAAGCGGTTATCTGCTCTTACTATGGGTGCTAGCATTGCGGCTATCGGAGCATTAAGTATGACCGCCCCTACTCTTGCAAGCGCAAAAACCATTCAACCTTCTAGTGCTAACTATAATTTTACCGTGGAAGATAAATACAAAGGTACAGCCACTCGCACCTTAAACAAATCGGGCAACGTCTGGAAATACGATGTCAATGCTAAAGTTGCTGGTGTCGCTAGTGCCTCTCAAAAAAGCACTTTTGTTATTAATGGCAACAGTGTGGCCCCGACCCAAGCTAGTACTACTTACAAGCTATTCGGCGTTGGTCGCATTCATAACCTCAGCTTTAATTCGGGCAAAAAGCAAATTGCTAGTAGTTATAAAGGTAAAACTATTAACCTGAATATGGCCCAGCAAGCTTTTGATGATCTAAGCTTAGAAGTGCAGATTCGCCAAGACCTATTGAATGGTACATTCTCTGGTAACTACTATATGGCCAAAAAAGATAAAATAGAAAAGACCCCATTCAAAAATTCTGGAAAATCTAAGATTACTGTTCCTGCTGGTACTTACGATACGGTACGTATTGATCGTATCCACGATGATAATAGCCGCTCAACTAGCTTTTGGCTAGCACCGAGCTTAGACTATCTACCAGTAAAAGTCAGCCAAGTGAATGATGGTAAAAAAATGGATCTAGAGCTAACCAAAATCAACTAAGCTGTTAGTTATTGTTTAGCTTATCAATGCCATGGTTTATAAATTGCTTATTAGTTAAAACTTAGTTAAAACCAATAAAAAGCTGCCCTCTAGATTTAGAGGGCAGCTTTTTATTGAGTAACATATAGACCAAAATCCTAACGTCTATTGACAACCATCACTCTATTCTAAGTTAGCGAGCACGCGGCTGCTTGACCACGTTATTCATCGATGGCAAACGTTTTAGTAATAAAAACAACCAAGCATTGATGGACAGTAGTAAAACGAAATCCAATAGGTACAGGAGAATTTCAGCCCAGCCACTACCATAAACTCGAATGAATAGGGTAACGCCGCTAGCCCCTAAATACACTAAGGTGAGCATACTACCAACCAGCAATATATAAGGGGAACGGCCACGTAATATAGCTGGGGTCAATATAAACGCTGGGATCAGCCATAAGCCATACCACACTATACCGCCAACGATATCGGGACTAGTAGGGTTGACGATACTGATCAATACTGGCATTACCAATAGTCGATAAGCCAGCCATAGCAGCCAAGTCATGACTAAAAGTCTATGCATAGGTGCTATAGGCTTACTGACTTTTTCTGCTTTAACTGACTTCTTGCTAGTTTTGATAGCAGAGTTAGTGCTGGCAACACTTGCACTAGTCATAGTATTGGTATTCATATTAGTGTCAGCAGCTTCAGTACTGGCTATAACGCTAGGAGCTATCTCAGCTTGGCCATCAAATGCGGCTGAATCATTGGTCAATACTGAACGCTGGGCTTCATTATTAGGATTGTTAGTAGCCATTAGAGAGGTCTGTTTCCTAGTTAAGGGCTGCTATCGAAGGTGCTTGTTAAAACTACACTCAAACACCATCTTTTAGATAGTGTTCTATAAAGCTGTCTTCGACTGAGCAAGCTTATTAGCGTTTCCATTTGGCTTGAGCCAAAGCGGTGGCCGCAATAGTCAGACGATAACCTTGAGCTATCGCCAATTCACGTTCGTCTTCACTCACTAGCTTATCGTGCGCTGCGCCGCTGACGTGGCTAGCACCATAAGGCGTGCCGCCTCGCTGAGTACGATTCAGCGCCGGCTCTGCATAAGGCAGACCTACGATCATCATGCCATGATGAATCAGGGGCAGCATCATAGTTAGTAATGTAGTTTCTTGTCCACCATGCATAGAGCCAGTAGCGGTAAATACTGCAGCGGGTTTATTCTGTAAATTACCAGCCAGCCATATCGTAACCGTATTGTCCCAAAAATACTTGAGCGGCGCTGCCATATTGCCAAAATGAGTAGGACTGCCTAGTGCTAAGGCTGTGCAATCTTTTAGATCATCCATTGTACAGTAGAGATCACCTTCATCAGGAATAGACGGCAAGCTGGCTGTAGTCTCAGGGGCTACTGGCGGCACCGTACGAATCCTTGCAACTAGGCCTGCATCCTCGATACCTTGAGCGATAGCATAAGCCAAAGTTTTGGTAGTGCCATGATTAGAATAATAAAGCACTAACACGTAAGGGGTCGTTTGACTCATTAATAACATTCCTTTTAAAGTTGCTCTTATCATCAGTATTAAAAGATATCAGCAATTAGCGGTAGTGAGTAGTCGCAATGATTGATTATACCATGCAGCCGTTAAGTACTGACAGGCAAAGCTGTGACTTAGCACTCTTAAACAGCGTTAAAACTAACGATTATAGCTATGCATTTTGACACAAATAATCAGAAGATACTAAACTGCTAATTTTGTTACAATATCGTATCTTAACCCCTATTAAATGGCCGATATGGAAAACTTATTAAAAAAACTGCCCTTTTTACAACAGCATTGGTTTCAGTTCTTAAGATTTTTGGTTCGGCACTTTTTTCAAGATAACTGTCAGCAAAAAGCCGCTTCGCTTACTTATACTACTATGCTGTCAATTGTGCCTATGCTGACTGTACTGTTAATGATTTTATCTTCAGTGCCAGCATTGTCATCGGTTAGAGCACAGATTTACGAAGTCATTTATAGTAATTTGCTGCCACAATCGAGCCTACAAGTTAGTAAGTATATTAATAGCTTCGCCGAAAAATCATCTAACTTAACTATTATCGGGGCGATGATTTTACTGGTTACTACTATTATGACCTTAACCACTATTGAGCGCGCTTTTAACCAGATTTGGCAAGTTGAAGATAGGTCAGGTGGTCTAAAGAGCATCCTGCGTTACTGGACTATAGTGACTTTAGGGCCGTTAGTATTAGGAACAGCATTTCTGGCATCGAGTGCAGTACAGAGCTTTAGCTTGTTGAATCGACAAATAAATGGTTATGGTATTGACTGGGGGTTTTGGATTCAGCTGGTCTCTACGGGGGTCACTGTTGCTGGCTTTACTGCTATGTACTGGTTTATACCAAAAGCTAAAGTCCCCTTTAAAAATGCCGCTATTGCTGGGGTTTTTGTAGCGATTATCTTTGAGCTGTTAAAGCATGTCTTCGGTACAGTTATGAGTAACTTTACCAGCTATGAGGCTATTTATGGCGCCTTTGCAGCGCTACCGATTTTCTTGCTATGGATTTTCTTATCGTGGAATTTAATCTTGCTTGGGGTTGAGATTAGCTATACTTTAACTATTTTTGCAACCAAAGAGGTTTATCCCCGCCATCCGTTGCTAAGCCTGCTAGATATGCTAAATCTGGTTTATAGCCATCACTTAGAGGGTGACGCTGTCAGTGAACAAGACTTACGTAATGTGCTGGGTCGTAAAGAGCTGCCTAAATGGTATACCTATATTAATTATCTGCAAGATAGCAACTTGATTACTCTTACTGAAAAAGATGAATATGTTCTTAAAAAAGACTTAAATCGGATGACTCTATGGGACTTCTACCGCACCTTGCCCTATCCACTGCCTATCAAAGATGAATTGGATGAAATGAAGCGTGGCAGCCAATATCCTTGGCTCAGCTTATTGGTCAATCGTTTTGTCAATACTGAAGCTTGTGCCAAACAGCAGCTGGACTTGTCATTAGCGACTATCTTTACTCATAGTGAACCTGGGAAAAAAACCTCTGCAGATGGCAAGAAACACTCCCATAATGGGCTTATAAGTGAGCAAGAGCAGCATGATCGGCATGGCTATCAGAGCAATGGTCATAGCGACGATGACAGTACCCCACGCTTTGAAGCCGAAGCTTACGATAAAGACAGCGAAGTTATCCATGACAACAATAACCATGATATCGTCATTCCAGATGGTGATCCAGCTGAGGCTATGAGCAAAAATATGAACGTTAATCTTACTACTAGTAAGCCCGCAGCTATGCCAAGCAAAGCCAACATCATTACTGAAGCCGATAATCCAGCAGCGTCGCTGTAAGCTTGAACGCTTACATAAGGTTATTAGCCCAGCTAGCACTCAAGTTACGCTCTGTATTTGAGCTTGGCTTTAATAGAAAAACCTCTACTTATATTGCGGAGCTCGTGCCGGTGAAAGACCACTCTAAAGATAATCTGTCTGCCTCTATCTTTGCCACACTAATAGCTTGGTTAAAAGATTTTAGGCAGCGCTGGTCGTTTAAAAATCTGACCAATTTGCCCGATCGTTTAAAAAATATTTGGCAAAGGCTGCTTGGCTCTTATTGGTTTATTCCTACCGCTTGCATAGTATTAGGGCTACTTTTAGCGCCGCTATTGCTGTCTATTGATCAGCACTTTGATCGTGAAACGGTGAAAGACATTAGCTTTGCATTTACTGGTGATGCGGATGCTGCGCGGGCTATTATGACAGCAATCGCTGGAGCAGTATTAGGAGTAGCAGGCACCACGTTTTCTATTACTATTGCCGTATTATCGATGGCTTCATCACAATTTGGCCCACGGCTACTACGGAACTTTTTGACCGATACTCCTAATCAATTTGTTCTAGGTATCTTTTTGGGTACTTTTAGCTATAGCTTATTAGTACTGAAGGCTATTCATAAGTTTGACGTTGGTTTTGGTGTGCCGCAGTTGGCAGTTACTTTTGCTATCGCTCTTGCGGTCATTTGCGCGCTATTGCTAGTGTATTTTGTCCAGCATATGGTACATGCGATTCAGGCCTCACATGTCATTCAAGATGCCAGTAATGACGCCATTAACAATATCAATTATTGGTACAGTGCCACTTGTGATCTGCAGCATCAACAAAATATGACTGCCAAAGATATTGATCGCTATCAGCAGTGGCCAATGACTCCGCTCTATGCTCCAGCTTCAGGATATTTAGGACAATTATATGTAGAAACGCTGATAGCGCTAGCGAGTGACTATGGTGGCGTTATCCAACTGCATACTAATCTTGGCAACTTCGTTACTGATGCTAATGTTATAGGGCACTTCTATCAACGCCCAGCTGATCATGCAAGCTTATTACAAAAAACTAAAACCTCAAACTTAGCACTTCTACCACGCAGACCTGATGGTTTATTCTGGCAGCGCTTTGCCGCAGGCTTAGCTATTGACGCTAGACTGTCACACTCAAATGATATCGCTTACAGCTTAGGCCAAATGACTGAGATTGCGCTACGGGCCTTATCTCCAGGAATTAATGACCCTAAAACAGCAGTAAACTGTGTGCAATCTTTGACTACTTGCTTGAGTATCATGTTGCGTCGACAGCCTCCAAGCCCCTATCACTTCTATATACCACCACATGATAGCGATACTGACGATATGGCGGTCAACCAGCCAGTACCCGCAATCTTAGCGCTCATTACTAAGATCCCTAAGATATCAGACTTTATCGATACTTCACTAGGTGAAATACGGCGTTATGCTACCGCAGATTTGATGGTGCTAAAAGCGCTGTGTCAGGCGATTACTGATCTAAATTATGCTAGAGTGAATAGCGCTCAACGTCAGACCTTACTGCATGAACTAACGCTGATTGAACGAGCTGGACAACAAAACTTAGCTTATAGCGAGCTCACCGCCGACTTGCAAGCCATGTGTTTACAGGCAAGAGCGTTTATCCATGATGATAACGCTAAGCACTTACACTTTGAATATGTTAGCGAATTTAATGCTCATATTCGTAAGGCGCTAGAGACTCAAGCTAGCTAGCTTGTTTAATCCCCATTTTATATATTTGAGAATTTTTTATGGCTTCTGCAACTAGTCTAACCGTACTCGAAATCAGCGCCATATTTTTATCGATCACTGCTTTGCTGACTTATTTTAATCATCGCTTTATCGGTCTACCGACTACTATTGGCGTGATGGTAATCTCTATATTATTATCTATTGCCGCGATATTCCTAGGTTTCTTAGGCTTTGATCAGTTAATTGATTATGAGGTCAGCTTACTAGATCAGCTTGATTTCACTGAAGTATTGTTAGATGGTATGCTCTCAATGCTATTATTTGCTGGTGCTTTGCACGTCAATATCGGCGATCTAAAACGTTATAAGCTGCCCATTGGTATTTTAGCTTTCATAGGAACCATAGTCTCAGCCGTGCTTATCGCTGCTGCGGTCTATTATATGCTGCCCCTATTTGGTTTTGGTTTACCTTTTATTTGGTGCTTGTTATTTGGCGCTTTGATATCACCAACGGATCCGATTGCAGTGATGGGCATCTTAGCTTCAGCGAATGCGCCAAAGAGCATCGAAACTGTTATCGCTGGCGAGTCATTATTTAACGATGGCATCGGAGTAGTGATCTTTGTCATCCTTCTTGGCATTTTGAGTAGTGGTAATATCCCAACAGTCAATTATGTCGCTCATGCGCTAGCATTCGAAGCTGGCGGTGGTATCGTCTTCGGCTTAGTACTCGGAGCTATCTTGTACTATATGCTCAAGAGTATTGATAGTTATCAAGAAGAAGTGCTATTGACCTTAGCTGGGGTAATCGGTGGTTATGCACTCGCCAGTCATTGGCATCTATCGGGACCATTAGCTATGGTAATGATGGGACTAATGGTTGGTAATCGCGGTCGCGAATTAGCAATGAGTGATAAGACTCGCCACTATATCGATCTATTTTGGGAGTTAATCGATGAGATATTGAACGCTATTTTGTTTGTATTAATCGGTTTAGAAGTAGTAATGATTGCTTACTCAGGTAATCTATTTATCGCTGCAGGCTTAACTATTGTCATTGCTCTAGCAGCACGGCTTATCGTAGTCGGCATGACCACTAGGACCTTTAGACACCAACTCAATTTACCAGTAGGTGCTTGGAAAGTGCTGACTTGGGGTGGCTTACGTGGCGGTATCTCAGTGGCGCTAGTGTTGCAGCTACCATCCGGTGCCGAGCGTGATATCTTATTGGCCCTTACTTATGCGGTAGTTGTATTCTCAATCCTAGTACAAGGCTTAAGTATCGGTAAAGTTACCAAAAGCATTAGACCTATCAACGAGCTTTAGATGCAGGCTTATAAAACCATTAACCATTCACCATTAACTATTAAAGCAAAAAGCTATCTTATTAAATAATAAAACCGCCAGAAGAGAGTCTCTTTTGGCGGTTTTGTTTGTGCTGTTAAACAGGGCTAATAAACAATGCTGATAAACAATGCTGATAAACAATGCTAATAAATAACATTATCTGTAGTTATACCTGTCTAGTTAGGGAACTAAAATTATCAACAATCAACTTAGTAGCACAAACTAGTAAACCTAAATCAAGCCTTTATGCTTCATATTTCGATAAACTACGATAACGATGACTATGTTTAGTAGCAATATAAATAAGTTAAACCCATCAAATGTATTAGCGAACAGATAGTACAGCTCTACAGGTATAAAAATACCGTATCCGATGACGCTAAACCAATAGGCCCAAGTTTTATCTTGCCATAAGCCGTAAGCTTCCATGAATCGCAAACTGGCATAAGCAAAAATCAACAATAAGAATAACGTCCAGTTGTGACTAGCTTTTTGTGCTAGCTGTACTATGCTTTCTACTTGCGCTGCTAACAGCTGACCAAAGTTTTGCTGCCAAGTATTAGTAGCCGTCGCTAGCCACTGATCTAAATCTTTGTGCCATAGCCATAAAGCAGTCGCTCCTAGCAGCGCGCCAATACCTTTGATTATCTCATAGATAGCTACTGCCTTGATCGACTCACTAGATTGACTAGCTGTGCTCACCTTTATAGGCAGCTTGGCATTAGATAGATTAGCCAAAGAATGTCTCCACGACACGACCTTGTAACTGTTGGCCAAAGAAAGGGGTATTTTTACCATTAGACAGCATAGTTTCAGTAGTTACTTGCCATTTCATATCAGGGTCTACTAAGATAGCTCCGCCCGTTTCTAGATATTGATCTTCAATACCAGCAATCTTTGCCGGATTGAGACAAATTTTAGCTACTAGTTGCTCTACTGTTAGCACCTCATCACGCACTAGCTGACACGCCAGCGCCATAAAAGTATCGAAGTTGGAAATACCTGGGGTACTCTCAGCAAAAGGGGCTTTTTTGGCAGTAACGTTGAGCGGCTCATGATGGCTACAAATGGCATCGATAGTGCCGTCTTTAAGACCACGACGTAGCGCTTGCTGATCAGTGTTACTGCGTAATGGCGGCAGTACATATGACATAGCATTAAAGCCTTCTAGATTATCATCGGTCAAATGCAACTGATGCATCGCCACATCACAAGTGACTGGTAAACCCTTATCTTTAGCCCAGCGCATAAGCTCCACTGAAGACTTACAAGATAGTTGACTAAAATGAGCGGCAATGCCGGTCTCTTCAACCATTAGTAATTGCGTTGATAAAGCTACAGTCTCGGCAATCCAAGGAATACCTTGCAAACCATGATAAGAGGCGATATAGCCTTCATGAGCCACGCCATCACCAGATAAGCTAGGCTCATCAGGATAGAAGAATACTTTCATCCCAAAGGTAGCGGCATACTCCAAGGTACGCAACTGGACTAAATCATTTTCAAAAGGTCGACGAGCATTAGAAACTGCAATACAACCGCCTTTTTTGAGACCAGCAATATTAGAAGGCCTCTCCCCCTTTAACCCTGCCGTCAGTGCACCTAAAATATGTAAGTGAATGCCACCATCTTCTAACGCTCGTTCTCGTAAACCCTTTAGCAATGAGCCATTCTCTAATATAGGATTAGTATCAGGCGGAATGACTACATGCAAAAACCCGTTGGCCAGTGCTGCGCTGCCTTCTGATGCCAGCGTTCCATGCTGTTGCAATCCTGGTTCACGTAAGCGGGCGCACAAGTCAACCAAAGGCGGTAGTAGCCACAGTTGATGATCTGATGCGTTATTAGTCAACTGCTCACTCACTGAACTGGGTAGTGATTGGCTAAAAGCGGTAGGCAATAGGTCGATTATCTGTGCTGTAGTGTTATTATTATCGATCATGAGCTGGGTACCATGTAAATAAGTTAAATAGGAAAGTAGACAAAAACTAATCAACAGCTATGGGCTAAATTAGTATCACATCAAAATCTAATCTACTGTTAGCAATTATCCTCTATTCGCTTGGTGAGCACGCTGCCCTTCCATAGTCAAAGCCAATACTGCCATGCGGATAGCGACCCCATTACTCACCTGCTTTAAGATAACGGATTGCGGGCCATCAGCCACGCTTGAGGCAATTTCCACCCCACGATTCATTGGCCCAGGGTGCATAATTAGCGCATCGGGTTTGGCTAACGCTACCCGCTCAGGGGTAATGCCATACTGCTTATAATATTCACTCGATGAAGCTAGTAGAGGCGAGCCAATACGCTCGTTCTGTATTCTAAGCCCCATAATCACATCACAGTCACGCACGCAGCTGTTCATATCCTCATACACTTGCACCCCAAAACGCTCAATACCTTTTGGTAGCAGCGTACGTGGCGCTATCACTCTTATATCTTTGACACCTAAGGTTTGCAAGGCACTGATATCGGATCGAGCTACTCGTGAATGCTTGACATCGCCAATGATAGCCACTGACAACTCTTCAAACGGACGCGGCGCTTCACGGTGAATAGTGAGCATATCGAGCATACCTTGCGTAGGATGTGCATGCCAGCCATCACCGCCATTAATAATAGCAATATCTGGGGTCACCTCAGTAGCCATAAAATGTGCAGCGCCAGAAGCGGAATGACGCACTACAAAAATATCAGCAGTCATTGCTTGTAGATTCCACAGCGTATCGCGTAGGCTTTCGCCTTTTTTGGCACTAGAGCTGGCAATATCAAGGTTCAACACATTAGCACCAAGACGTTTTTCAGCGACCTCGAAGGTAGTCCGCGTACGAGTTGATGGCTCAAAAAACAGATTCATCACCGTACAACCTTCCAACTCAGGACGATTAATCAGTTGCCCATTTTCATCGAAGAAAGTTTCAGCTTTGGCAATGATAGCTTGCAATTGCGCTTTATTAAGACCTTCCACTCCCAAAAAATGCCTTATGCTACCATCACTATTTAATTGTGGTCGACTAAGCGAAGTATTGAGTCTTTGATGAATAGTACTAGGATCAAACTTGGCGTATTCAGAAGGGGAAACGTTATTCTTGGTATCGTGAGTATTTGGCATAATGGCAAGTCTTTATGATAGGTTTATATTTAGGATTGAATTTACTGATTCAAACTGAATATTACAGCTAAGGTTATTATACTTATAATCATTGGTATTTTGCTTAAAACACTTAGTTAACCGTCTAGCAATAAGGACATTTTGTCGCTTATTTGCTACACTTTACCGCAATAACTTTATAATGCTAATGACTACTGATAATGAATGCTACAACTTAAGGCTATTATCAACTCTTTTAATGACGGTTGTGCCAAAATTTATCAGCGCTAATGACATTAAGACGGATCATCAATTAGCGGATGAGGATAAAAATGCGCTACATTTTCGTCAATCAAAATAATTGTTGTAGAGAATATCATCTTATTGTCTATAAACGCTCAAAGAGTCACAGTAATATAGAGAGATAGCCATTTTAAGCACAGTAACTATTTATGCTGTTAAATAAGGACATGCCTTAGCCATAGTGTAGCTGATTTTGTCATAGTCATAAACATAGCGCTCTGACTAATTTAGCACAGTTATGTAGGTAGCTATTATTTGACTACTAAAGATAGGCTAAGGTCTATTAATATAACTTTTTATCGAGCTTACCAATAGCCTTCAACCGCCATCATTACCTTTAATAGCTAATAATTAACACTGTAATGCACTGCCTGATCACTATTTATTAAAGATTCAGTTAAGATTTATAGCCCAGTCGTTTTATCACTTTTTTATGATAACACTTTTATTATAATCCTACTTACTAGGAAGCTTTATGACCACTTTGACCGACTACTTAAACCATGTTTCTTGCGACGCTGCGCTTAGCGAAGTAATCACCACTGTTACTGACGTTGGTAAAACCATTGCCCAGCTATTAAGAAAGGGCGCGCTTGCAGATATCTTAGGGGAAGCGGGCAATCAAAACGTTCAAGGCGAAGATCAAAAAAAGCTCGATGTTTTGGCCAATGATTTGTTATTAGACGCTTTAGCACAAAATAGTCATTGCGCTGGGGTTGCCTCAGAAGAACTAGATCATGCTACTCCTGCCAATGTAGACGGTAGCTTATTAGTGTTATTTGATCCTCTTGATGGCTCTTCTAACATCGACATCAATATGGCGGTGGGAACTATTTTCTCCATCCTTCCTTATAATCGTCAAGGCCAAGCGAGCGAAGATCAAGACTTTTTGCAACCAGGCACTAAACAGCTAGCAGCTGGCTATTTATTATATGGCACTTCTACGATGCTAGCGCTGACTATCACTGATACAGTAGTTATGTTCAGTCTCGATCCTGATACTGGAGATTATATCGTGGTTGAAGAACAAGTCCAAATCGATGCAGACACTAGCGAGTACTCGATTAACAGCTCCAACTATCGCTATTGGCGTGCGCCTATGCAGCAATATATAGATGAGTTGATCGCTGGTGAAGCTGGTGTGCGCGAGCGTGATTTTAATACCCGTTGGGTAGCAGCCATGGTCGGTGATGTGCACCGTATTTTATGCCGCGGCGGTCTCTTTACTTATCCGTTTGACACTAAGTATGCCAATAAAGCTGGCAAATTACGCTTGATGTACGAGGCCAACCCGATGAGCTTATTAATTGAACGAGCTGGTGGTAGTGCTACTGATGCCGTCAACCGTATCCTCGATATCGAGCCTACAGATATTCATCAGCGGGTGCCTGTAGTCCTTGGTAGCAAAAACGAAGTCAATTATGTCAAAGAGCTACATTTACAGCATGCTAATAAACAGGGCTAACTTAGATGACCGTCTGTAATAGGCGGTTATCCATAAATGACCTTGACTGGGTTTACCTTTTTGACGACTAATTTTTAGCCAGTTGAACGGTTAAGCCGCGCAACTTTATATTGATTTTTAAGCGGTCTATTATGACATTATATGCAAACGAGCTAAACCCCCTAGTTACTTCTGATAAGAACCAAACGATAAAGCTGGCCAAAGCTTTATTAACTCAAGCACGCCAACGCAATAAGCAAGCGCAGACTGTACTTGAAGGCATACATTTAATTGATGCCGCTTTACGCAGCGATTACCCATTCGAACAAATACTAGTAGCAGAATCCGCTCATGGGCACCCTGAAGTACAGCAAATACTAAGCCGCCTGACTACTGACATTAGTGTTTTAGTCATGTCAGACTCGTTATACAAGAGCATTCGTAGTTTAGGCTCAGGTATTGATGTTATGGCCATAGTCAAGATACCAGCGCCTATTCTGCCGATGATTACTACTGACTGTTTGATATTAGATGACGTCCAAGACAGTGGTAACGTAGGTACTTTACTGCGCACGGCTGCAGCTGTTGGCATTGATACTATACTTTGTACTAGTGGCACCGCTCAAGCATGGTCACCGAAGACTTTACGGGCTGGCATGGGTGCGCAGTTTGCATTGACTATCTATGAAGGGCTAAGCGTGACCGATATTTTAGACAAAGTACAAGTACCGCTCTTAGCTACGAGCTCACACACTGATACTTTAATCTACCAGCATGATCTACGCCAGCCTACTGCTTGGATTATGGGTCACGAGGGTCAAGGGGTTTGCGCTGAGCTCATGCAATGTGCTACTCCTATCGCCTTGCCGCAACCTAATGGTCAAGAGAGCCTGAATGTCGCTATTGCCGGAGCGCTTTGTCTGTATGAAACTTTGCGTCAACGTCAATATTCCTAAAAACAGTGATTGAAGAAGCACTTTGATGGGTGACAAGTGTATAAAAAATCCCGCTATCATTGATAGCGGGATTTTTTATATAATAATATATTAAACAGTCAATGATTTGGCTAAGCTTAAATCTTGCTAGTCAACTCAGGTAACGCCTGGAATAAATCTGCTTCTAAGTAGTAATCAGCCACGCTAGCGATAGGTGAATCTGGATCATTATTGATAGCTACGATAACTTTAGAGTCTTTCATACCCGCTAAATGCTGAATGGCACCTGAAATACCAGCGGCAATGTATAGATCTGGGGCAACGATTTTACCAGTTTGACCAACTTGCATATCGTTAGCAACATAACCTGCATCGACAGCAGCACGTGAAGCGCCAATAGCAGCACCTAACTTGTCAGCAAGCGGTTCGATATACTTAGTAAAGTTCTCACTGTTAGCAAGCGCACGACCACCTGAAACTACGATTGATGCTGAAGTCAATTCAGGACGGTCAGACTTAGCCATCTCTTCATTAATAAAAGTTGCTTTACCAGCTTCTTGTACATTATCGATAGTTTCGACAGTGGCTGAACCACCTTCGGCAGCAACAGGATCAAAAGCTGTAGCACGTACCGTTATCATAACTTTTTCTTCTGTAGTCTTAACGGTAGCAGTAGCATTACCTGCATAGATAGGACGTTCAAAAGTTTGTGGATCTATAACTGCAGTGATTTCAGACAGCATACTTACATCAAGTAATGCTGCTGCACGTGGCATAAAGCCTTTACCAGTACTGGTTGCAGGAGCCAAAATATGGCTGTAGTCACTAGCAATATCAGCAACTAATAACGCAATATTTTCTGCCAATTGATGCTCATAAACGGCGTTATCTGCTAATAGGACTTTAGTCACCCCTTCAGCTTTCGCAGCTTCGTCAGCTACCGCTTGATTGCCACTACCAGCAACCAACACATGAACATCAGCACCTATTTGTTTAGCGGCGGCGATAGTGTTTAAAGTTGCCTTTTTTAGACTGGCATTGTCATGTTCTGCATATACCAAAATAGCCATGATTTTTGTCCTTTATTTATTCGTATCATCTATTCGTATGGTCAGCTGTTAGCCTAAATGACTTTGGCTTCATTTCTTAGCTTGTCGACTAATTCGTCTACTGACTTAACCGTGATACCCGCTTTACGCTCAGCAGGTGGCTCAACTTTGGTGATCTCTTGTTTAGAGGTCATATCTACCCCAAAATCAGCAGGCGTTTTTTCATCAAGTGGCTTTTTCTTGGCTTTCATGATGTTAGGCAGCTTGGCATAACGTGGCTCATTAAGGCGTAAGTCAGTAGTGATAACTGCTGGTAGAGACAGTGCTACTGTTTGTGCACCACCATCCACTTCACGAGTGACGTTTACTTTATCGCCTTCTACTTTAACTTCTGAAGCAAAAGTACCTTGACCAATGCCCATCAATGCCGCCAGCATTTGACCAGTTTGATTATTATCATCATCAATCGCTTGCTTACCTAACAAAATAATATCAGTACCTTCAGACTCAGCGATACTTTTTAGGATTTTGGCCACTTGTAGTGGATAAGGCTTAGCGTCAGTTTGTACCAATACGCCACGGTCAGCTCCTAAAGCTAATGCCGAACGAATCTGTTCTTGTGCTTCTTTAGGACCAATTGAGACTACGATAATCTCTTCGATAACGCCTGCTTCTTTTAGACGAACCGCTTCTTCAACCGCAATTTCATCAAAAGGGTTGATAGACATTTTGGTGTTAGATAAATCAACCGCTGAATGATCAGCTTTTACACGAACTTTTACGTTGTAATCAATGACACGCTTGACCGCGACTAATGCTTTCATACGTTCCTCGTTTGTTATATGTGAATTTAAAAGTATTAAATAAAAAACAGCTATAAATAAAAAGTGGAGCTTTACGGTCGTTCAAAGTTATATTTAGCAGTTTTAGCTTATAGCACATAATGGTTAGCACTTAGCTGTACTTATTAGACTAGACTATCTTGCGTGAGAGCGCTTATAAGGTCAAGATGACGCCGTGAATAATCGGTCATAAATTTGTCACTATTTCTAAAAAATAGCCAATATAAGCTTAAAACCTTTAGTTATAGCTAATTATATATAGTCATAATAATTATAATAGTTATGCTTTGTATCACAGCTAAGTGCTTATTTACTTAAGGTTTTATCATTACTTCTATAGTATCTAAAGCTGAGATTTTTGCTTGATATTACTATTATAAGTAGTTACTAATACTTGCTTATCATCGATATCATCAAATAATGACCAGTCAGGAACAACTTCATTATTCTTGATCACACTTATATCGGCCGTGGTTTCCATAATCACGGCAAAAACCTCAGACTTAGCCTTAATACCATTTTTGCGTAAAATCTGTTTAATATCATTAGTACTAAGTTTGGCTTTTTCTAAGTTATCCCAAAGATACTCACCGTTAGCCATCAAAACAACAGGCTGGTTGTCTATCAGCGCTTTGATGGGTTTAAATTTGCGTCTGACAATAGACAGCAGCGCTTGTAATAGAAACAACACGCCAATAGCAAAAACACCTTGTAATAGCGAGGTTGATTTTGATAGCACGGTAGAGGCCAAAATGCTACCAATGCCAACGGTCATGGCAAGATCGTAACTTGAGAGCTTAGAAAAGCTTCGTAAACCTACGATACGAGTAAACATTATCAAAAAGAAATAAAAACCAATAACCGATACAGTTATGCCAACGATTTGCTGCCAATCCATCCATAGCCAAGCTTGCCAATCCATAGTACACCCTCAATAGTTATCAAATTATTTATCTTCACTACTATCAATCACCAGCTAATGCAAAAATTTGCTTCTCCCCCTTGTTTTACTTATCTATAGCTAAATTTTGGCCAAAAAAAAGCAACCCAATAAGTGGTTGCTTTTGCGATACAGTCTAAACAATATTTTTTTTGTTTTAACAAACAAAGTAATCTGATGACGATTTAATCTTTATAGAATTAAGCTAACTGATAAATCAATTGAGCCTAATAAATAAGATTAGATAGCTTCGATTTGCTCAGCTTGTGGGCCTTTTTTGCCTTCACCTAAAACGAAAGACACTTTTTGACCTTCGGCTAGGGTCTTGAAACCACCACCTTGGATAGCGCTGTAGTGAGCGAATACGTCTTGTCCGCCGTTATCTTGCGCGATAAAACCAAAACCTTTAGCTTCATTAAACCACTTTACAGTGCCTTCAACTTTATCAGACATAAATTTTCCTAACTCTTTAACTGTTGGCAAGACGTATGTCGTTGCCTATTGATTGATGAATACTTAATTAATTTGTTAGCAGAATGCTAAAACTAAATAACGCTTTATCACAGTGATATTGCACTATTTTTGTCGCAAACCTCTTAAGTACAACTTTATTATAGCAGTTTTTATAATCAATGATAGATTAAATTAAGGAGTTTTGTAAAAGTTTTTTACTAGTACTAAAAGCTGTAAATACCACCGAAACTAGTGGTTATTAAATTTAACCTTAACCTTTATGGGTAAGACTTTTATAGCATTAAGGCTGCATAAATTCACTTAGTTGCATATAGTATCTTCTAGTAGCTAAACTGAGGTAAAAGCTGCACTACAGTTATAGAAAAGTCATAGAAAGCAAACAGCACTTGCCCAAACCAGCAGTTACTTGATCATCGAGTAGGTAGTGCTAGCCAAGGTGAAGATAATACTAATAAACACAAGGCAAAGAATACTAGCGCAAAAGATTGGCTGTAAGCGATGTATTTAGAAGGTACCACTAAGTCTTCAGTAGAATCAGGAATGCCTGTACGCTTGAGCAGACGAGTGCCGTATATCCAGCCAAATACGGTATAAATTCCATAAGCAGCAGGAACCGCAACTGCTAACGGGGTCAGCTCAATCACATATAGCATAGCTACTGAGATAAAGAACCAAGCCGTATCTAATAGTGAGCTGACTCGAAAAAATAATGATTTAGGAAGTTTGCCATTATTACGCTTAAGCATCTCCCCTTCTATCAAAATAAGTATAGCAACTACTGCACTACAACCTATATATGCAAACTGTGGATTCAACCATTCTGGAAAAGACATTAGTGCGACACAACCTATAGTTTATAAAAAGAGAAAATAAAACAATGGGGATCAAAGAATGACAAGATTTTAAATAGCCCTTTATTCGGTGGCTTTAATGACTAACAAGCACTCTATCGCTTGCTTATATTGGGCGGCTAATAGTGGTTTTCAACCATTATGCTCAACTTAATTGCAAAACATAGCTTAAATTTGTGCGTATATTCGCTTGCCTTTACCGCTATTATTTTATTAGCAGAGCAGCATGAGAATAATAGTGAAAGAACAGAACTGCCAATAAATAAAAGCCCATGCTATCAATTTGATAACATGGGTTATAAGTCGCGGATCTAATAACTATTAATAATTAGCTTTTACTAAGCAAAAAATTATTTGATTAATTAGTTTTTGTCTTTATCGATGATTTTATTACCACCAATCCAAGGCATCATACCGCGCAATTTAGCACCAGTTATTTCGATTTGATGCTCAGCATTGTTACGACGACGTGCAGTCATTGAAGGATAGTTAGTTGCCCCTTCAGAGATGAACATTTTCGCATACTCACCAGACTGAATACGTTTAAGAGCGTTGCGCATAGCTTCGCGAGATTGCTCATTGATGACTTCAGGGCCAGTAACATATTCGCCATATTCAGCGTTATTACTGATTGAATAATTCATGTCAGCGATACCGCCTTCATACATTAAGTCAACGATAAGTTTGAGCTCATGTAGGCACTCAAAGTAAGCCATTTCTGGAGCATAACCGGCTTCAGTTAGGGTTTCAAAGCCCATTTTAACTAGCTCAACAGCACCACCACAAAGTACCGCTTGCTCACCGAATAGATCGGTTTCTGTTTCATCTTTAAAAGTAGTTTCGATAATACCTGAACGACCACCACCAACACCAGCAGCATAAGATAAGGCTAGTTGTTTGGCTTGACCAGACGCATCTTGGTAGATAGCGATAAGATCAGGGATACCACCGCCTTTTACAAACTCATTACGTACGGTATGACCTGGTGCTTTTGGCGCTACCATGATCACGTCAAGATCGCTACGTGGCTCTACTTGGTTGTAATGAATGGCAAAACCATGAGCAAAGGCAAGGGTTGCACCCTCTTTGATATTAGGTTCAATCTCGTTTTGATATAGCGCTTTTTGGAACTCATCAGGAGTCAAAATCATGACCACATCAGCCGCTTTTACCGCATCGGCAACTTCAGCAACTTTTAGACCAGCATTTTCAGCTTTTTTCCATGAGCTAGAATCAGCACGTAGACCAACAGTAACATCGACACCTGATTCTTGTAGGTTCAAAGCGTGGGCATGGCCTTGTGAGCCGTAACCGATAATAGCAACTTTTTTGCCTTGGATAATAGATAGATCACAATCTTTGTCATAAAAAACGTTCATAGGTAGAGTCCTTTTCCTCAATCATGGAGAGCCATGGATAGTAAGATACTTATAACGCACTATTCCTATAAGAAAAAGTGCGCTTTATAAGCGTTATGTTAAATTCTAAGTGTTAATTTTTAAATTGAAATTTGGTCCTGGTTAAACGCTCAGCGTTCTTTCACCACGAGCGATACCGATGACGCCTGAACGTACCACTTCTAAAATACGTTCACGACCAAGCACATCTATAAAGCCATCAAGCTTGGCCGTATCACCAGCGATTTGAAGGGTATAGATACTAGCGTTAACATCAACGATTTGCGCCCGAAAAATATCCGCACTGCGTTTAATCTCTTCGCGTATATTACCGACTGCGCGAACTTTAATCAGCATCAGTTCACGCTCAACGTGTACAGTATCAGATAAGTTAAGGACTTTGACTACTTCTATTAGCTTATGCAACTGTTTAGTCATTTGTTCGATTTTTTCTAGTGAAGTAATAGTCGTCAAGGTCAAGCGTGAAATAGTAGGATCGTCTGTCGGTGCGACGTTCAGAGTCTCGATATTATAGCCGCGTTGGGAAAATAAACCAACGACCCGCGACAACGATCCCGCTTCGTTTTCCATCAATACCGAAATCAGATGTTGTTGCATTAGGTACGCTCTCCTTTAGTTAACCACATATCACGCATAGTCTGTCCAGCAATTTGCATGGGATAAACATGCTCATTACGATCGACATAGACGTCAATGAATACTAGTCTATCAGTCATAGCCATTGCTTCAGCTATCTGTGCTTCCATAGTCTGAGGATCAGTAATTTTGATACCCACATGACCGTAGCTCTCGGCGAGTTTTACGAAATCTGGTAAAGAGTTCATATAAGACTGGGCATGACGACCTTCATAAAGCATATCTTGCCACTGCTTAACCATACCCAACTGCGCATTATTTATATTTAGGATTTTGACTGGTATATTGTATTGTAAGCAAGTTGACAGCTCTTGAATATTCATCTGAATAGAGCCTTCACCAGTGATACAAACCACATCACGATCCGGACACGCCAGCTTAGCAGCCATAGCATACGGCAAGCCGACGCCCATAGTACCAAGGCCACCTGAGTTTAGCCATTGGCGCGGCTCTCTATAAGTATAATAAAGCGCAGCGAACATTTGATGCTGACCAACATCACTAGTGATGATAGCGTTGCCATCGGTTACTCTGCACATTGCTTCTACTACACTCTGAGGCTTGATGCCATTTTCGGTGCTAGTGTCATAGCGTAGACCATGACGCTTACGCCATTCATTAATCTGCGACCACCAATCTAACAATGCCGGCTGATCTAACTGACTATCAGTGCCAATCAGCTCTAACATATCAGTCAATACAGATTTTACATCACCAACGATAGGCACATGCGCAAAGATAGTTTTCGAAATAGAGGTAGGATCAATGTCAATATGGATAATAGTAGCATCAGGACAGAATTTTTTGACGTTGTTAGTCACTCGATCATCGAAACGCGCACCAATAGCTAAGATAACATCCGCATGATGCATGCTCATATTGGCTTCATAAGTACCATGCATACCGAGCATGCCTAGGAACTGCTCATCGAAACCGTCGAAAGCACCTAAACCCATCAAGGTATTAGTCACTGGTAAGTTCAAGCGATGAGCAAGATCTCTAAGCTCGTGATGAGCATTACTCCAAATTACTCCACCACCAGAATAAACAACCGGACGCTTGGCGGCGAGTAGAGTCTCAACCGCTTTCTTGATTTGACCACTATGGCCTTTTATCGATGGCTGATATGAACGGACAAATACTTCGCTTGGATACTCATAAGCATACTTCTCACTCGGAGCGGTCATATCCTTAGGCACATCGATAACCACTGGACCTGGACGGCCAGACTTAGCGATATGAAAAGCTTTTTTGACAATCATCGGGATTTCGCTAGCATGGCGCACTTGGAAGCTATGCTTAACGATAGGGCGCGATACACCGATCATGTCAGTTTCTTGGAAGGCATCTTCACCAATCAGGCTGCTCGGTACTTGTCCGGCAATCACTACCATCGGTACTGAGTCCATAAAAGCTGTAGCTATAGCAGTAACCGTGTTAGTCGCACCAGGACCTGATGTCGCTAGTACTACTCCAGTGTCACCTGTCACTCGTGAATAAGCATCAGCCATGTGACCTGCTGCTTGCTCGTGACGCACTAAAATATGCTCGATATTATCTTGTTGGAATAACGCATCATAGATATGCAGAACCGCACCACCTGGATAGCCAAAAATATATTTGACACCCTCGTCAGTGAGCGACTGTACTAGCATTTCAGCACCAGTCATCATTACTGGTTCGTTACCACCTTCAGCAAGCAGTTTTTGTTTCTCTTGGAAGTTTTTGGCAGCATTAGCCGTTTGAGTATGTCCAGTCATATTTGGACTTTGAGTAGTTTGCGTCACTGTCATCACCTTTATTTACGGCGCAGACTAGCAGAGTTTTGTCAGTATTTATAATGGCGTCAGTTATGGCTTAGACGTAGTTATAGTACCTAAAAATAGTGCTGGTCGTTGTCTATATAAGAATATGTACCCACTATGTAAAAGTAGCGCTACTTTGTAGGCTAGCCTGCTATTTGCACATAACAATTTATAGGGTCAGCTTTGTGATGGGATATTATCGGATACAGTGACAAGATGCGAGCGCATCTATAAAAGAAAAAGAAGCTTATTATTATTTTAAACACTCATATTCAACGATAAAGTAGAGAGGCCTAACAGTCATATATAGCTAGCAATCATTGTAGATTGTGTTATCGCTAACTGTTGCCCTTTGCAGGTTAACAGTAGCCTATTGACTATCATTTAAGCTGTCTATCCTATCTATCAAATTAGCAAAAACCATTATCCTGATATAGGCTTATGTCAGTAATGACAACCAGCAAATACAGCTATGGCTAATGAGTAGTACAAATAATGGTAAATAATAAGTTTATCTTAGTCATTGTAGACCGATAAGTCCGGAGACAAATAACACTGCTGATAATTATAGTCATGATGACCATTATCTTTACTGTGCTATTGCCACAAAGAAGGTAAACCAACAGAGCTACTGATAAGTAGCCAAATAGGCTTTATCTTCAAGTGCTACGGCAATATTGTAAATGCCGCTCACTGACCAACCAACTAGGATTAGTTTCAACGGTTTAGCCCCTATTGTCAAGAAAAAATTATAAAGCCTATCCCCAACTAATGGTTATTAAATAATATCCATTGATAAGTATTTTTTGTTAGAATCAATAGTTAGCATATAAGCATTGGCTATGCAAAGCCCTAAGGTTTTACTCCTAAGCTTGGCTTACTATTGCTCGAATCGATAACTGGCTGTAGGCCTTGGCGTTACCATACTTTTAATATTAAATCGACAGGACAGCTATTATGGCAGCAGTATCTATGATGAATTATGTGACTAAACTATTTATGCTATTAATGGCTATTAGTATGTGGGCACTATCAATAAATGCTAGCCACGCTGTTGAAGTTTATAAATCGATTGGCAGTTATGGCGAAGTCAAATATAGTCAACATCCGCCAAAAAACGGTGAGAGCATCGAAACGATTGAGTTTCGCAATGATGGCCGCCAGAATACTCCAGGGCAGCTGGCCGGTAAAACTGACGCTAATCAAACTAATAATAGCCAAAGCGCTGAACAACAGCGAGTGGCTCAGCTAGAAGCTCGTATTAAAGATCAAGAAGCGCAAGCTAATGCTCAGCGCTGTCAAACACTACGTAATAACTTGACTAACCTCAATGCCAATGGCCCTATCTATGAGACGGATGCTAGTGGCAAGCGTGAATATCTTGACAGTCGTGAAATCGAACTAAAACGTGAGCGAGTACAACAAACTATTGGTCAATATTGCAGTTAATCTATGCTATTGCTAGATTAGATAGCCAATACTATTAGCCCCTCTCTATCATTAGCCGATATTTAAAGGCTAATTAGCGCAATAACTTGTCGAACAGCCGCAGGCATATCTTGTGCTTGCAGGCCACGCTGACCTATTAAGGGTCGTCTATCTAAGTTTGCCGTACAGCTGAAACTATTATCCCCTTTGTCAGATAATTGGTTCATCAACAAATCTGCTGCTAGGCCATGAATAAGTACCGCTTGGCGTAGACTGTGCTGCTCAGCGCTCAAGTCTTGTTGAGCCAATAACCCAGCGCTCACCCCTGATAACACATCACCCATGCCAGCGCTTGCCATACCCGCATTACCAGCTGCGCAAACATAAACTTGACTCTGTGTTTCTGATACCTGCCCTAGCCCCTTTTCTAAAACTAAAGAACCGGCGCCTTTTAATACCCAATCACCACCATAAGTAGCTGCGCATTGTTTTATCGCCGCTAGTCGATCATCCTCTATAGCTATAATATCTTTATCTAATAGACGGGCTGCTTCGCCACTGTGCGGAGTCAAGCAAACTTGGTGAGTAACAGAGTAGTGTTTTAGCTGAGCAATTATTTTATGGCCTTGTTTATGTAATGAAGCCAAATGATAAAGGCCATCAGCATCGATTACTATGGCATGATCTTGCTGCATTACCGCTTGCAGGTAGTGGGCCAATAGATTTTCCGCACTTTTATCACGGCCAAGCCCCATCCCTATCGCCACGACACTCGCCTCTTTAATGAGACTTTTGACTCCTGCAATATCATGTAAATCAATAGTCATAGCGTCTGGTAGCGAGGTTAGTAGCGCCCCATGAAAGGCGGTATGACAAGCGACTGTTATTTTACCGGCCCCAGTAGCCATAGCACTAGCCGAGGCTAGGATAGCAGCTCCGCCCATACCTTGTGAGCCCTCTATCTGATTACCGCCTATTACTAACACATGACCATAACTGCCTTTATAACTGTTTTGGCGACGCGCAGATAATCTCTGTGCGGTACTCAATAAGGTAGCGGCGGCTGTTAGTTTGCCATAAGGTATCAGTGGGATATCGATGATGACGCCCGCATAGTCCATACCGTCTTTAGTATGGAGGCCAAACTTACGAGCTATCAAACACAAAGTTACGTCAGCTTCGATAGCTAGGCGCTCGAATACTTGGCCAGTTGTAGCTACTAAACCACTAGGAATATCTACAGCCACTACTAGCGCTTCACCATAGTTATGATGCTGTTTAGCAGCTTTATTAAAGCACTCAATAGCTTGTTTATAGATACCGCTTGGTGAGCGATTTAGACCAATACCGAATAGCGCATCGACAAAGACATCAGCCGATAAGTTAGAGGCAAATGCCATATTGTTAGCTTGCTGATCCTCGAAGCGTAGACAAGGAACAGCTGCCCTCAAAGCCAACTGCTGAGCTTTTATGGCGTCTGGCATTGGTTCATTTTTAGAGGCTTTATCTCCATCTTGTTCCTCATTACGGTTATGACTAAGGTCGTCAATAGCTACTGTCAGTACGGTTACCTGCCAGCCTGCTTGTTGCAGATAATAAGCTACTAGCCAACCGTCACCGCCATTATTGCCATGACCAACCCAGATAATTGCACTTGGCGTTCTATCAACAACAGCATAAAGGTACTCCTGTCTTAATGCAGCAGTAACTAGCTTTTGATGGTGCTGCGCTTCAAGTTGAATAATATGCTGAGTCATTTGCCAAGCTGCTTGTTGCATAAGTGCAAAACTATCATAACCTTGTGCAAACCAAGCTTGTTCCATAGCATAGAGCTGTTGACTATCATACAAGCTGACAGGTAACTTAGTAGTTGCCATCGCCATTGTTGGGTCACTAATTAATAGATGTTTTTTAGTAGGCATACATAGTCCTTAATGACTGGTTTAAAATGGCTATCTCTAAGCGGCTATCTGATAGTTTTAATAAGCTGATCTAAGCATACCTGATATTGTCTAATAACATGAATGACTATTTATTAGCGGTTATATTATTAGCTGCTATACTCACACTACTAGTCATCTAAGCTATGCATCTTATCACTATGGCATACATTTAATGATCTTAACTTTGTTCTTTCACGCTACTATTTATTACCCACTATGACTATTAAACCCACAGTAACAAATGTAGAAAACAATATTATAATGGTCAATCAAGGCGCATTTGCGACAGCCGATGATGTCAAGCTATGGATAAAAGCACAAGCGCAAGCCTTAGGCTTTGGCGACTGTGGGTTTTTATCTGTACATCATCCACTGTTTGCTCAGCAGATGGAACAGTTACAGCTTTGGCTAGCTAAAGGCTATGAAGGTCAGCTCCAGTTTATGCATCAAAACCATGAGCTGCGTGCTCATCCTGATCAGCTAGTGGCTGGGGCAAAAACTATCATTAGTGTGCGCATGGACTACCTGTCTCAAGCACCAAAATCCCGTACTGTTGAGGATAATGATCGCCCTAATCACGGCATCATTGCGCGTTATGCCCGAGGTCGTGATTACCATAAGACTATGCGTGCTAGACTCAAACAATTAGCTTTAAAGATAGAAACTATGCTTCCTGAGTGGCAACATTTGGCTATTGGTGCTGACAGCGACTTTGTGTTTCGACCTTTTAGCGACTCTGCACCCATATTTGAGCGTCCGATAGCGGATGCCGCAGGGCTTGGTTGGACGGGCAAACATACGTTATTATTGAATAAACAAGCGGGCTCGTTCTTTGTATTAGGCGAGCTGTTCATGAGCTTAGAGCTACCTGACGACCAGCCTATTGCTGCTCATTGCGGCAGTTGTAGTGCTTGCATCGATATTTGTCCTACCCAAGCAATCGTTGCCCCTCATGAACTCAATGCCGCCGCTTGCATCTCCTACCTGACTATTGAGCATAAAGGCAGTATCGACATAAAGTATCGCCGTGCCATAGGCAATCGAGTATTTGGTTGTGACGACTGTCAACTTATTTGTCCTTGGAATCGCTATGCGCAGCTGACAACCGTCAACGACTTTGCACCTAGGCATGGGTTAGATAACAGCAGTCTGCTTGAGCTTTGGCAATGGCAAGAGCCGGATTTTTTGCGTTATACAGAAGGTAGCCCACTTAGACGTACTGGCTACCTCAGCTTTCTACGCAATATTGCTATTGGTCTAGGCAATGTTGCTGGTAATCCTGAGGTTATAAGCCGATTACAAGCTAAATTAGGTATTCATGGTGATTTGCTCGATGAGCACATTGATTGGGCCTTATTAGAGCAGCAAGCAAAGATAAGCACTAATGACTAACTGGCTAGTCATTAAATAGAAAGTTATTGCCTCGAATGAAGAGCTATCCCCTCCTTCATTTTTGGTTTTTTGTTATTCATGGTTAATAATCGTTAATTAATAAAGGGCAATAGTAAAAAACTTAATAAATGAGGGCAATAAAAGCCCTTAACTAATAGTTACTATCAAAACACATTTAATAAAAATTAATTAATAGACAGCCTTTAATAAAGCTATTTAATAAAAAAGCGCCTCTTAGCTATTAAGAGGCGCTTTTTGCATTATAGTAACTAACTTAAAAAAATTAATACTAAACAGTGTTTTATTTAAAATCTTATGGCTTAGGAATACGTAGTACTTGACCTGGATAGATCTTGTCAGGACTAGATAGCATAGGCTTGTTAGCTTCGAATATTTTCATATAATCGTTAGCTGAACCGTATACGCTCTGTGCAATCTTAGACAAGTTGTCACCAGATTTTACGGTATACATAGTTGATTCAGGTGCATCTTCTTCAATATCGATGTTATCAATGACTTTAGCTACGTTTTGTACGTTACCAATAGCGATGATAGCTTTTTCACGATCTGCTTGAGTCTTAGCGTTACCACTGATTTCAGCAGTATCAGTAGATCCATCATACTTAATTTTTAAGTTAGTGATGTTAAGGTTCTGTTGTTGAATACGACGTAACAAGATATTGGCTACTGACTGGGCAGAAGGCTCACTATCTTTTACTGGCGTATTAGAATCTGCTTTACTTTCTTTTTTGGCATCGTGTTTAGCATCATCACGATTAAAAATTTTATCACCAATATCCTTTGCGAAACTAAAAATTCCCATTAAATTATTCCTTAAATTGTTGTTATTGAGGTTTGTGGCTTGTTCTGACAATAAGTATAACAAACCAATAAAAATTACATAGTAGGTGTTTGTTGAATAATGTTAAGGAAATTTAACTCATACGGTAGCAAAATATGGATAAACGTAAAGCGGATAATATTTTTCTCACAAAAAAACCGCTTATCTATAAAGATAAGCGGTCTAGTACTATCTACTAAAGTATTAAGTTATTACAATTGTGCTTGTACGTAGTCTACTGCTTTTTGAACAGTAGTTAATTCTGCTGAATCTTCGTCAGGAATAGTGATACCAAAATCACTTTCGAATGACATAACTAGCTCAACTAAATCTAATGAATCAGCACCTAAGTCTTCCATAAAAGAAGCTTCATTGCTGATATCTTCAACATTCATGCCTAACTGTTCTGCTACTGCAGACTTTACTCTTTGCTCAGTATCATTACTCATGTAGGTAACTCCCTTTTATTTATCACTTTTAAAAATAACCATCTGACTGCTTAGATGAGCCGATGGCATATATAGAATTTGGCAAATTATGTCAGATTAACACTCTCAACTTGCTTCAACGGTTTTAGGGCACACTTGATGTCAGTTGAGACCTTGTTATAATACAAGGTTTGACATAAAAGTGTCCGTTATTATATCACCATTATTTATAGTTTACACTCGTTCACACAGATTTTTGTTGATTGAATGTAACTAGTTATCCACTCTACATATACATGCCGCCATTGACTGGTATTACAGCGCCAGTAATATAGCTAGCTTCATCGCTGGCTAAGAATAATACTGCAGCGGCAATATCTTCTGGCTGCCCTAAACGACCGATAGGCACAGCGTCCAGCATAGAGTTGAGCAAACGCTCATCCATCTCATCCGTCATATCAGTTTCGATAAGTCCAGGAGCCACACTATTGACAGTGATTTGGCGTGAACCGATTTCACGGGCCAGCGTACGGCTGAAACCTTCAACACCAGCTTTGGTAGCAGCGTAGTTAGCTTGGCCAGCATTACCCATTTGGGCAACTACTGAACTGATATTAATAATACGACCACGACGTGCTTTCATCATGCCACGGATAGCACGCTTACTCATGCGATATACTGATGATAAGTTGGTATCTATGACATTATCCCAATCTTCATCTTTCATGCGCATTAATAAGCCATCTTGAGTGATGCCTGCATTATTAACTAGTACTTGTACCGCACCATAAACGCTCTCAATCTCTTCAAACAGCTTTTCGATCTGCGCACCATCACGCACATCCAATACTCGACCAATACCACCAGAATCATGCAAATAATCATTGATAAGCGTTGCGCCTTTGTCACTAGTGGCAGTACCTATAACGAAATGACCTTCTTTAGCAAAGCGTTTGGCTACTGCTTTTCCGATACCACGACTGGCACCAGTAACTAATGTAATCGTACGACTCATGATAATACCTCGATTAATTTGTCTAAGCGAACAGGTTTGTCGGTTGGGTAACTGGCGATAGGATGAGCCTGGCGCTTAGCTAAGTTACTCAACACATTACCACTGCCACATTCTATCAAAATATTAATTTGCTTATCAGCCAGCTCTTGCATAGTTTTCGACCATAATACGGGCTCACTAAGCTGCTCAGTTAAGGCTTGCTTAATACCTACAGCGCTGCTTTCAACATGAGCGTGACGGTTCTGAATAACTGGAATAGTAGCTTGGTCAAATTTTATTTTAGCCAAAGCTTCAGCGAGTGCTTGACTTGCTGGCTGCATCAAGGCGCAATGTGAAGGCACGCTTACCTTTAGCGCTATAGCCTTTTTGCCAGTATTTTGCACTTTATCTATAACGGCATTCACCCCTGCAGCATTACCAGAAACCACTACTTGTCCTGGACTATTAAAGTTCGCCGCCCCGACTATAGCCTCTTCCACATGTTCAGTAGCTTGCTCACATAAAGTGACAACTCTACTATCCTCAAGACCTAACACTGCAGCCATCGCTGTATCAATACCGACAACGGCGTCTTGCATCAACTGACCACGCTTATGGACTAGCTGTATCGCATCGGCAAAAGAGATCACCCCAGAGGCACATAGGGCGCTATATTCGCCTAAAGAATGCCCAGCAAAGTAGTATGGCATTTCAGTCATTTTAGTTTGCAAAACTCGCCAAATAGCAATACTAGCTGCTAGCAAGGCTGGCTGAGTATATTGAGTTTGATTGAGTAGGTCTTCATCTTGGCAGATCGCCCACAAATCTTCACCAAGCGCTTGGCTAGCCTCAGCAAACGTTTCCTTAATTTGTGGGTAAAGTTCACTCAGCTCGGCAGTCATTCCTAAAGCTTGCGAGCCTTGTCCAGGGAAGATTACCGCAATGCGTGGTGCCGGTAGTGCTGTATCGGGTGCCGATGCCATAGCCAATATTCCTTAAGTAAATTGGGCAGATAACTAGAACAGATCTGCTATCTTATTAGGTGTACTGCGTATTTAGATATAATAATTAACGAGATAGGTGCAAGAGAATTATAGCAACTGCTTAGTAGCAAACTATACACTGCTGAGCGCTATTCTCCTAGTCTAGCTAACCTAGGAACAATAACTATATAAAAAATTCGCTGTTTATGACCTGCACCTATTATTCATAATAGTAACAATAATAACTAGGTATCGGTAATAAATACTAAAGGGGACAAATTAAACATAATAAAAAGCCAAGTTATCCAGCCACATAATATATGGTAGCGAAATAACTTGGCTTTTATTAGCTCAATAGCTATGACTTTATTATAGTGATAAGCAGCAGTTACAAATGATGATAAACACCTTAGGAACTAACCGCCTAGACTATCATTAAGTCAATAAACTAAGCTTCTTGACTGACTTTAAACAATTGACGACCACGGTAGAAACCATCTTTAGTCATGTGATGACGACGATGTTTTTCACCAGTAGTGGCATCTATGCTTAGCTCAGCAATTTCCATGCGGTGATGTGAACGGCGCATGTCACGACGAGAACGGCTTTTACGACTTTTTTGAACAGCCATGATATAGCTCCTATGCTTAAAAAGGGTAAGCTTGAAATTCAGCTTTAATGGATATTGGCTTGGGCTTATATGATAATTTATATCACAATTATCACCAGCTGACCTACCATTGAATTAAAAGGGTGACTACTTGCAATAAACCGCTGATCGAATCTAAACTCTATGGATAAATCCGTTCAATCAGTAGTGCTTGGCAAACAGGGTATTGTCAGTATGCAATAAACCGGACATTATACGCATGTTTAACTAAATAATAAAGCCCTGCCAGCAACACTTTTATACAAAGACCACAAAAGGTCTCTCAAGACTTTATCAGCTAGTAGTAAATCGAAGTATAGCGACTATAGCTTACCTTTTAGTGCTCCTAGAGCGGCAAAAGGATTTTCGGTCTCTTCTTCAGGAATATCACCTACTTGCTCGACACCCATTTCGCAATCATCATGCTTGGGCGCCATTGGTGCTTTAAGCAATATTTCATCTTCAACTAACTTTTTAAAAGGCAGTAAACGTTCAGGCGCAGGCTCAGTAATGACTTCGTCTAGTACTAAGTAATCTTGCTCTTCATTAACCATGTTTATTTGGCTTTCATCATCCAACAGCGCGATATTATAGTCATCCGTAAGATCTATAGCTATAGGTTGCAGACAACGCTGACACGTAAGCCATACTTCACCAGTTAAGGTGAAAGCCAAGTGCAGCACATTATTACGACGGTATAGGGTCGCATTTAGTTGTAAATTGCTTTGTTGGTGCTCATCACTTAATAGCGTGGTAAGACGACTAAAGGTCGCTGGCGCTACCTCTCCTGTCCACTCAAATCCACTATCTGCCCACTTATCTAACGAGATAGTTTCAGGCATAGTTGCTGAGTCAAGCGCTTGGCTGCTGTCAGGACGAACATCAGCTGCAATGCTAGCTTTAGGGTTTGACATAAGCGGTCTCAACGATCAAAAAGGAGTATAATATTGCCTGCCATACTAACGGAAACTGTCTCTTGACGCTAGCGCTAGTATGTTACGATTTTTGCCACTGACAGTGGCCAATTTCAGGCTATAAGGACAAGTTGTGGCTCAATATTATTAGATAGTACTGCCTCCTGATTTTACTACTTTATTGACTAGCGATAGCGCTGCTTTTTTAAAAGCTAGACCCCAAAGCTTAGAATCAAACTACTTTTTTTGTGTATAAGTTTATATTCACAAAAAGGCCTCACCCATAAAATAGGCAAGGCTAAAACGCTAGTATTTATTTACAAAAACAACAATCCCAAACCAATGATTACTCCGCTGACAACCAGTACAATCGCACAAAACCCCATGATATCTTTGGCTTTGAGTCCAGCTATTGCCAGCGCTGGCAAGGCCCAGAATGGCTGAATCATATTAGTCCAAGCATCGCCCCATGCAACAGCCATGGCAACTTTCGCCGGGTCACTGCCAAGCATTTCGGCAGCTTCTAACATAATGGGTGCTTGAACGGCCCACTGTCCACCACCTGAAGGGACAAAAAAGTTGACGAGTCCTGCACTTAAGAAGGCAAAAAGCGGCAGAGTGTCCGTTGTCGAAACACTGACGAACGCGTCTGACATGACTCCGGCCAAACCGGATGCTGTCATCATACCCATGATTCCGGCATAAAACGGAAATTGAACGATGATGGCGCCCGCTCCTTTGACCGCTTCTTGAACCGCAATCAGATATTTGCGAGGCGTTCCATGGAATATAATGCCTAGGAACAAAAACATAAAGTTAACTAAGTCGAGTGTTAACGCAAATCCATTTTGCACAAAATAATAAATGATAAAGGCAATGCCCATTGCGCCAATGAGCATTGATAAGACCCAGCTGTTTTCTATACGCTCTGCTGGTGTCATAGCCGATTTTGCAGGGAGTTCCTCAATGACTGGATCCATTAGGACTTTGGGATCTACTGTAACCGTATCTTCTTTGCTCGGCATCATCAAACGGTTTAGTAAAGGTACAGTAATAACTAACGCAGCAACAATGATTAAGTTATAGCTCGCAAAAATGGTTGCGCTTGTTGGAATGATACCAATCTTATCAACGAACGGATGTCCTTCTGTCGCAATTGACAACGGAATAGATCCGGAAAACCCAGCATGCCAGATTATAAATCCAGAATAAGCGCTGGCAATCAACAAACGGTAATCGACATTTTCAACACGCTTCGCTAATTCCTTTGCGAATAACGCACCAATAACCAATCCAAATCCCCAGTTGATCCAGCTGGCTGCAAGCGATACTAAGGTTACCAATATAATCGCACTACCTGGCGAATTGGCAAAACTTGCCAATTTGCCTAATCCTGTTTTAAATATTGGACTACTTGCCAAGACAAAACCAGTAACTAGTACCAGCACCATCTGCATTGAGAACGCCAGCAACGCCCAAAACCCTTCACCCCAAAACGCCACCATCTGTACAGCTGAAGAATCGGTTAAGCCTAAGCCTAACCCAAAGATGACTACCGTTAAAATAATGACGAATAAGAAAGGATCCGGTAAATACCTTTCCATCAAATTATTTGAGAAACGTGTGATTCCTCTCATTTCCTAACTCCCTTTTATCAAAATTGCCACTTCCTTGTTAGTGCTGGCTAATTTTTTATTGTTAATTATTCAATAAAAAGCTGTTTTCTAACACTAGGTTGCCTTCTCAAACTGCCCTTATCACCTTTCAACACAAAAAGGCTCTGTAGAGTTCTATGGCTCTGCAAACATTTGCAGTCATTCTTATATAAAAAAAGATAGTAATCAGCTACCTATCATGATCTAAATACTTTTTATTTAACTATTTTTTATTTATATAAGCTGTAAAACGCAGTTGATAGTTAAAACGAACCAAACAGCGTACCTAAAGTAATCACTACCACTACGGCAACGAGCGGGATTGCCATAGTGACCATAGCAATGTTGAGATAAGACTGTCTATGGCTCAAGCCACAAATGGCTAGCAAGGTGATAACTGCACCACTATGCGGTAAGGTATCAAGTCCACCTGCGGCCATGACAGCCACGCGGTGCATGAGCTCTGGATCAATACCAGCTTTGAGCGCCATCTGCAAATAATCCTCACCCAACGTTGATAGCGCAATACTTAGACCACCAGAAGAGGAACCAGTAATACCAGCAAGAGTGGTCATTGCCACCGCTTCTGAAATTAACGGGTTTTCAGGACTTAAATTCAAGATGCTGTCACGAATAATAATGAAACCAGCAAGTGAGGCAATAACAGCACCATAACCCACTTCTGAGGCTGTGTTAAAAATAGGCAGCATTGAATCATAAGTACCACGGTTAATAGTTTTTTGTAGATCGTTCCAATGACCGATACGCATCACAATCAATACT
Organism: Psychrobacter sp. BF1; assembly: GCF_019279065.1. NCBI lineage: Bacteria > Pseudomonadati > Pseudomonadota > Gammaproteobacteria > Moraxellales > Moraxellaceae > Psychrobacter > Psychrobacter sp. BF1. The sequence goes on along the minus strand of NZ_JAGYWV010000010.1, from coordinate 85,587 downwards.
ATAGAGGCAACGACCAACGAGATAATAATAGACCATAGTCCCAGTGATCCTGCGATATTAAGATCTGGGAACTGAGTTTGCAAATCATTGAAATCCATTGAAGGAAAGATGGCATAAGTAAGAAGGGCATTAAGAATAATGACTAGTGTTAGCGGTATCATAGCAACTAGGAACGAAGTGTGATGAGTATCGCGTGCTTCAGCAGTAGCTGCTAGATTGCTTTGCCCATTATGATTTTTGACATCGCTATTATGCATATCGTTAGCGGATTTTTTTTCAATATCAATACTATCCAAATCTGCATCTTCATTATGCTCACCGTAGCCTTCACCCATAGCACTGGCTTTTCGCGCCCGTGACTGTAGCCATAACCAGCCCAGCATAAACATAATCGTCCCACCAATGATGCCTAAGATAGGCGCGGCGAAGACGTTGGTATTATAGTAAGGAATAGGAATAGCATTCTGAATCGCTGGTGTACCTGGTAGTGCCGTCATGGTAAAGGTGAACGAGCCTAAGGCAATAGCGGCTGGAATCAAGCGCTTAGGAATATCAGCAGCTTTAAATAGGTCTTTAGCGATAGGATAGATGGCAAAGGCTACAACGAATAGCGAGACACCGCCATAAGTTAAAATGGCACAAACCAAAATTACGGCAAGAATAGCTTTGTTTGCGCCCAGTTTGTTGACTACACTGTTAGCGATCGCTGTTGCCGCTCCAGAGTCTGCCATCAAGCGGCCAAACAGTGCGCCTAGTAAGAATATAGGAAAGAATTTGAGTAGAAAACCACTCAATGCGCCCATAAACACATCGGTATAGGCAGGAATACTGCTTAAAAAATCACCTGAAAATAAGACGGCTAAAGCAGCCATAATCGGTGCTAGAATTAGCACTGAATAACCGCGGTAGGCAAAGAACATCAATAATAACAAAGTAATTACAATAGCAAGTGTGCTAAACATGACCGCCCTCCTTGGCTAAGCTAAGCTTGAGAGTATGCAGTGCATAGAAAAATAGGTCAATAAGATTAAACTTAACGTATTTTATCCAACGTTATTCTAGCTAAATAGTGTAATTATCTCCCCTATATTGATCAAGCTGCTCTACCCTGTAGGCGCTTCATACTATCTTCTAGTCGCTACTAGAATTATATGTTAAGTTGTTACGGCTACACTCTGTATTTTATAGTGATATAAAATTTATTACTTTAAATGTAAGACTAATTAGTAATCTAGTATTTGCTTGAATGAGCGAAACCCATAATAAATCAATGTAAATAATAAAAACGAGACTTGCAAGGAGATAAGCATGAGTCAATCAAAGGTGTATCACAGCGCAAAAGCGGCGCTGAGTGGTGTTGTGCGTGACGGACAAACGCTCGCAATCGGTGGTTTTGGTCTATGCGGTATTCCTGAAGCATTGATTGAAGCACTGCATGATAGTGAGGTTAAAGATTTGACCTGCGTCAGTAATAATGCAGGAGTTGATGAATTCGGTCTTGGTCTATTGCTACAGACTCGGCAAATAAAAAAAATGATTTCCTCTTATGTAGGCGAAAATAAAGAGTTTGAGCGTCAGTACTTAGCTGGTGAACTAGAAGTAGAGCTCACCCCGCAAGGCACACTTGCTGAGAGACTGCGTGCAGGTGGTGCAGGTATTCCGGCATTTTATACCGCAACCGGCGTTGGCACCTTAGTCGCTGAAGGTAAAGAAACCCGTGAATTTGACGGTCGCACTTATGTGCTTGAGCATTCATTACGTGCCGATGTCTCTCTAATTAAAGCGCAAAAAGCAGATAAGGCAGGTAACTTAATCTTTAATAAAACTGCGCGTAACTTTAACCCAGACTGTGCAATGGCAGGCAAGATTACTATTGCTGAAGTCGAAGAAATCGTAGAGATTGGTGCACTTGACCCTGACGAGATTCATCTACCAGGCATTTTTGTGCAGCGTATTGTGCTAAATAGCAGCCCTGAAAAGCGTATTGAAAAGATAACGACTAAAGCGGTTGAGAGCGTTTAATTCATGCTACACACAAGTGAATATTATAAAAATTAAGGAAGATACTATGGCTTGGACACGAGAGCAGATGGCGCAGCGTGCAGCGCAAGAACTACAAGACGGTTATTATGTGAATTTGGGTATTGGTCTGCCAACTCTAGTTGCTAACTATATTCCAGAAGGTATGGATGTGTGGTTACAATCAGAAAATGGCCTATTAGGTATTGGTGAGTTCCCAACGCCAGAAAATGTCGACGCTGATCTAATAAATGCGGGTAAGCAGACTGTTACGACGGCACTAGGTGCCAGTTACTTTAGCAGCTCTGAGTCATTTGCAATGATTCGCGGTGGTCACGTTAACCTTGCGATTTTAGGGGCGATGGAAGTTTCAGAGAAAGGTGACTTAGCTAACTGGATGATCCCGGGTAAGATGGTCAAAGGTATGGGCGGTGCGATGGACTTAGTCGCAGGCGTGCAGCGCATCATCGTAATAATGGAGCAAGTCAATAAACATGGCGATCCAAAAATCCTTGCTCAGTGTGAACTGCCATTAACGGGTAAAGGTGTGGTTGACCGTATTATTACTGAGCTGGCGGTGCTCGATGTTACTGATAAAGGGCTAAAACTGGTTGAGTTAGCAGAAGGTATCAGCTTTGAAGAGCTGCAACAAAAAACGCCAGTAACTATTATTAAATAATTATTATCTCACGAGATAGCCACAATAAGGATCGTTCATGGCAACGCTATTAGAGAAAGACTTGACTGGTAAAGTAGCCTTAGTTACGGGTTCTGCTAGTGGAATCGGACGCGATATCGCCGAAATCTATGCACTAGCAGGTGCTGCTGTTGGCATTGCTGATATAAATATTAATGCGGCGCAAAGCACGGTTGATGCTATTGAAGCTGCTGGTGGACGTGCGCTGGCTATTGAGATGGATGTGACTTCTGAGGATGCTGTTAATAGTGGTGTGCAAAAGCTAATAGATACTTTTGGCAGCATTGATATCTTGGTTTCTAACGCTGGTATTCAAATTATTAATCCTATTGATAAAATGTCTTTCTCCGACTGGAAAAAGATGCTAAATATTCACTTAGATGGTGCATTTTTGACCACTAAAGCCGCTATAGAACATATGTATAAGGATAATAAAGGTGGTACCGTCATCTATATGGGTTCAGTACATTCTCACGAAGCGTCAATGTATAAAGCTCCTTATGTCACTGCTAAGCATGGCTTGCTGGGCCTATGCCGCGTACTAGCTAAAGAAGGTGCCGAGCATAATGTGCGTTCGCATGTGATCTGCCCTGGATTTGTCAAAACACCCTTAGTTGAAAAACAAATTCCGCAGCAAGCCGCTGAAAAAGGTATTAGTGAGGAGTCAGTAGTTAATGATATTATGCTAGTAAATACAGTGGATAAAGAGTTCACAACAGTAAATGACATAGCTCAGTTAGCACTATTTTTAGCCGCTTTTCCAACCAATGTGTTCACCGGACAATCCATAGTTGCCAGTCACGGTTGGTTTATGAATTAATGTTTTAGATAAATAATAGTGAATGGGCAAACTTTAAGTTTTAATACAAAAGGGCTATCGTTCGCTATCTATCAGACTGTTTTTAAGAGCAACGTTAGACTAGACTAAAAATTATTTTATGCATAATAAAAGATTCGGTTGAAACTAGGAATATTCAATACGACTGCAGTTTAAGCAATCTCAATAATAACTGCCACAGACTCACCCTCACTGATATATAAAGCTGCAATGCTAGCTTTAGGGTCTGACATAAACGGTCTCAACGATCAAAAAAGTGTATAATATTGCCTGCCATACTAACGGAAAGTGCCTCTTGAAACTTGCGCTAGTATTTTACGACTTTCACTAATGACAGCAGTTAATTTAAGGCTATAAGGATAGGTTACGGCTTTATGTTATTAAAAACTACCACTCCTGATTTTGCCGCTTTATTAACTAGCGATAATACTATTTTATTATTAAAACAACTTCATAGGCTAGCAGATACTAGCAGGCATGGTCTACACCAAACCTCTACACTCACTGATGATTTATGCTTTTGTCCAGCGATTGATCTAAAGCTTTTAGCAACTCACAACTCATCGCTAAATTACACAGCGTTATCAAGTTTGGACAACGAACCACTGGCTACTGAGTGGCTAATCGAATTATTTAATGCTTTGTTTGTTGAGCAAAATGTCCAGTTGGTACGCGGCGATGATGAGCCTGAGTACTTCCCTGCTACTGCCAGCAGTCCTGCACGTATCGAGTTCGCTCACGGGTTTTTTGCCAGTGCGCTACATGAAATAAGTCATTGGTGTGTGGCAGGTCATAAGCGCCGCCTACTTAGTGACTTTGGCTATTGGTATGCTGCCGATGGCCGTAGTCAGTCTCAGCAACAAGCTTTTGAGTCCGTAGAGATCAAACCTCAAGCGTTAGAATGTCTATTCACTACTGCCTGTCAGCAACCTTTTAAAGTATCACAAGATAATCTATTTGCCAGCTTTGATACTAGCGCTAGCACTTTCGCTAATGATGTCTATACACAGGCTAAACATTACATTGCTAACCCGCAAACGCTACCTAGGGATGCGCAGACTTTATTAGCAGCATTATTAATGTTTCAGCTAGAGAGCTAGATTTATAAGATACTGTTAGTCCTTAGAATGAAAATTAGTCAAAATAAAAGAGCTCTCAGAATACTGAGAGCTCTTTTATTTTAAAACGATTTCGATCAAACCTGATAAACAATTTTTCTAAATATTACCATTGACAAAGTCAGCACAGACTTGATCTTTCCAAGTTAACTTCTCAACACGGTTATTTCTATCAAAATCAATTCTCAAACGACAGTTTTGGTAGTCGTTATTTGCTGAGAGTTTCAACCCAAGGGCATAATTCCAAACTTTTGGGCTAAAAATACCTTCATTAAAATGAGGGTTACCCAATATTTGTCTGACTTGGTCTTTATGCTGTGCAACTTCGAGCAGACGTACTTGACTGACATCGTAATTTGGTAAACCCTTTAGATGACTATATTCTACCTCTGAAAACGCTGGTGTTTTTTGTGAATTATTCATAAACACGTTGGTACAAGCAGTTAACGCTAGTACAGCTGATAGCATTACAGCTTTCAAAATTACTTTCATAACTTTCTCTCAAATAGATTAGGTGAGGTGACCTAATAATTAGACCACCTGCAAAATATCTCTAGTTCTAGTTAATAACACCACTAATACCGATACGTGCACTTGCTCCGCCTTCAGAGTCTGTTGCTACACCACCGGTTAGACTCCAGCGACCACTATCAGCTGTACGACGCAATGAACCACCAATGGCATTTTCACCGCGATGATAACCTGCTCCTATAGAGTAAGTGAACTTACCTGGAATATATGGCGCAGACTCAAGTGACAAGGCTGCAGCAATACCAGCATTGCCTTGTTTTTCAACTTCATCGATACGGTCATTAGTGTAATAGAACGCATCATCAATCCTACTATTTAGAGAGTCAAAGCGTTTGAGAGAGGCGCTATCGACTGCCGCTAAAGCAGAACCAACATCAGTATATGCCTCACCTGCTACACTATAACTAGGGGCCGTAATATTACCACTAGCATCTACTTTAGAACCACCACCTAGAGCATTAGATATATTGGTATTGGCTGCATGTAATTGTGAGCCATTGACTGCCTCATTACTCTTAGCGGTCACTGCTCCGGCTTTGACACCGCTCACTGTACGATCACCAGCTGTCCCTGACATGTTGACTGAATTACCGCCTTTGTCTGCGGCAACTTTAATCTCCTGAGTTATCGCATCTTGCTTCACAAGACCAACTCCACCATTATTAATATCATTTTTTAAGTTATTAATATCAGTAGTATTGCTTTCAACTCGCTGCTCAGTTTGAAATAGCTGATCACCAGTTATGGCATCTTTACTACCTTTAGCAACTTTACCATTTTTTACATTGGTTAAAGTTGTGCCGTCAGCACCGCCACCTAAAGTAACCCTATCTTTATTAATGGAACCATCAGCGTTTTTATCATACTGTACTGCCGAATTACTTAGTGACTCATTAGCAGCTTTGATGTTATTAATAGCCCCATCTAGCGTATCTAGTGCATCGCCCACATTGTTCTGCGCGCCGCCTTGAACCTTGTAATTAGGGGCAGTTACTTGACCTGTGACTGGGTCATACTTCGAACCGCCACCTAAATTATTAGCGGTACTATTGCCCAAAGCATCGTTTTTAGCATTATTGCTATTTGCAATAGCATCCAACTGGCCTTTATTGACTGCATCATTGGCAGCAGTTCCATTAGCAATATTAATAATCTTAGCGCCACTAGCGTCGAAGCCGTTAGCTTTCACTTGACCAGTAAAGGTCGGAGCGTCTACAAATTGGATATCGATATTGCCATTAGACACTACGGTCTTGATATTGCTATTGCTTGCGGCAGCAGTAGCACCGCCGCTGATGTTAAGCGTGCTGCCAAGCTTCTGTGCTGTAGTGCCACTATTACCCGTAAAGGTCAGTGGTGTATCAGCCAGATTCCCTAAGCTGTTTGCCACATCTGATACTTGACCTTCTGTTGCCGCACGGTTACCTACCACTTGCGTCTTATCGTAGCTGGTATTGGTTAGACCAGTGATATTACCATCTTTACCACTTATAACGACTGGATTGGCGCCACCAACAGTTATATTATCAGCTGCAACATTAGTAGTATTAGTACCATCCGTAACACTAGAACCTGCTGCGCCATAACTACTAGTGTTAATGCCGTCAGTAACCGTTGTCCCTGTCGCTGTTAGAGCCGTTACGTTACCATTACGATCATTTGCGGTGACTGTCTTAACACTGATATCGTCAGCTAAATCGTAATTGATACCATTGTCATAGACTGTCGCTACTAAGTTTTTGTCAGTATTACTGTATTTAACAGTGTCACCTAGCTGCACATTGTCTGTAGTACCATTATCTGCACTAATATTAAAGCCTTTATTCGCTTGACCTTGAGCATTGGCGATAGCTTGATTAGTCTCAAACAACTGATTACCGTTAATAGCATCTGTGCTGTCTTTTGCGACAGTGCCTGCTGCGACATTTTTAATGACCGTGTTGCCAGCGTTGATACCTGCTCTGGTGATGCTTGGAGCATTGGTAATAATATCGCCATTGGTATCAACGAAGTTAAAGCCTTCAGAGCCATAGCGAGTGCCTGCCCCTGTCTGATCACTGACCGTGATGCCATTCGCCGCAGTGGTAGAGGTGTTCGTACCATCGGTAACGGTGCTGCCTGCTGCGCCATAGTTACTGGTGTTGGTGCCATCAGTGACGTTAGTGCCGGCAGCCGTCATTTGAGTCACGTTGCCCGCTTTGTCATCAATAGTCACACCCGCATTGTTCGTAACCGTGTTGCCCGTGGTGACACTGCCCGTCTCGCCTAAATCTAAGTTCTTCTTCAGGCTGTACTTGATGGTGTTGTTGGTTTTAACCACTTCTAAGTTGTTCTCAGCATCTGCTGTACCGATATCTACGGTATCGCCCGCTTTGATAGCCGCGCCATTAGCACCATTGGTTTGTAGGGTGAAGCCTTGATCTAAGGCACTGATAGCGGCGCCAACATTGTTGCTGTCAGTACCATTGACACTGTAAGTCGGGGCACTCACAGTACCCGTCTTATCATCGTACGTTGCACCGCCGCCAAGGTTAGTGGCTGTGCTGTTGCCTAAGGCATCGGTGTTGGCTTTGCCTGCCGTTGCTAAAGCATCTAATTGACCTCTGTTCACCGCATCTTTCGCCGCTGTGCCGTCTTGCACATTAACAATCTTGTTGTTGTTAGCGTCGAAGCCATTGGCTTTCACTTGGCCGGCGAACGTTGGGGCGTCTAACAATTGGATATCAACTTTGCCGTCAGTGACGACCGTCTTCACGTTACTATTACTTGAGTCGCCCGTAGCACCGCCACTAATGTTCAGCGTGCTGCCAAGCTTCTGCGCGGTTGTGCCACTATTACCTGTAAAGGTCAGTGGCGTATCAGCCAGATTCCCTAAGCTATTTGCCACATCGGATACTTGACCTTCTGTTGCCGCACGGTTACGTACCACTTGAGCTTCATCATAGCTGGTATTAGTTAGACCGGTTACCACGCCGTCTTTACCATTGACTACCACAGGGTTAGCGCCACCAGCGCTGATGCTGTCTGCGCCAATAGTACTAGTATCTGTGCCATTGCTGACCGTAACGCCTGCAGGACCCGTAGTCGTGGTGTTCGTACCATCGGTAACGGTGCTGCCTGCTGCGCCATAGTTACTGGTGTTGGTGCCATCAGTGACGTTAGTGCCGGCAGCCGTCATTTGAGTCACGTTGCCCGCTTTGTCATCAATAGTCACACCCGCATTGTTAGTGACGGTGTTACCCGTGGTGACGCTGCCCGTCTCACCTAAATCTAAGTTCTTCTTCAGGCTGTACTTGATGGTGTTGTTGGTTTTAACCACTTCTAAGTTGTTCTCAGCATCCGCTGTACCGATATCTACGGTATCGCCCGCTTTGATAGCGGCGCCATTAGCACCATTGGTCTGTAGCGTGAAGCCTTTATCCAAGGCACTGATAGCGGCGCCAACATTGTTGCTGTTTTGACCGTTGACGCTGTACATCGGGGCACTAACAGTACCCGTTGTTGCATCATAAATAGCACCGCCGCCAAGGTTAGTGGCTGTGCTGTTGCCTAAGGCATCGGTGTTGGCTTTGCCTGCCGTTGCTAAAGCATCTAATTGACCTCTGTTCACCGCATCTTTAGCCGCTGTGCCATCTTGGACATTAACAATCTTGTTGTTGTTAGCATCGAAGCCATTGGCCTTAACTTGGCCGGCGAACGTTGGGGCGTCTAACAATTGGATATCAACTTTGCCGTCAGTGACGACCGTCTTCACGTTGCTATTACTTGAGTCGCCCGTAGCACCGCCGCTAATGTTCAGCGTGCTGCCAAGCTTCTGGGCTGTACTGCCACTATTACCTGTAAAGGTCAGTGGCGTATCAGCCAAGTCGCCTAAGCTATTTGCCACATCGGATACTTGACCTTCTGTTGCCGCACGGTTACGTACCACTTGAGCTTCATCATAGCTGGTATTGGTTAGACCGGTTACCACGCCGTCTTTACCATTGACTGCCACAGGGTTAGCGCCACCAGCGCTGATACTGTCTGCGCCAATAGTACTAGTATCTGTGCCATTGCTGACCATAACGCTTGTAGGACCCGTAGTCGTGGTATTAGTACCATCGGTAACGGTGCTGCCTGCTGCGCCATAGTTACTGGTGTTGGTGCCATCAGTGACGTTAGTGCCGGCAGCCGTCATTTGAGTCACGTTGCCCGCTTTGTCATCAATAGTCACACCCGCATTGTTCGTAACCGTGTTACCCGTGGTGACGCTGCCCATCTCGCCTAAATCTAAGTTCTTCTTCAGGCTGTACTTGATGGTGTTGTTGGTTTTAACCACTTCTAAGTTGTTCTCAGCATCTGCTGTACCGATATCTACGGTATCGCCCGCTTTGATAGCGGCGCCATTAGCACCATTGGTCTGTAGCGTGAAGCCTTTATCCAAGGCGCTGATAGCGGCGCCAACATTGTTGCTGTTTTGACCGTTGACGCTGTAAGTCGGGGCACCAACAGTACCCGTTGTTGCATCATAAATAGCACCGCCGCCAAGGTTAGTGGCTGTGCTGTTGCCTAAGGCATCGGTGTTGGCTTTGCCTGCCGTTGCTAAAGCATCTAATTGACCTCTGTTCACCGCATCTTTAGCCGCTGTGCCGTCTTGGACATTGATGATCTTAGCGCCGCTAGCGTCAAAGCCATTGGCTTTAACTTGGCCGGCGAACGTTGGGGCGTCTAACAATTGGATATCAACTTTGCCGTCAGTGACGACCGTCTTCACGTTGCTATTACTTGAGTCGCCCATAGCACCGCCACTAATGTTCAGCGTGCTGCCAAGCTTCTGGGCGGTACTGCCACTATTACCTGCCACAGTAATGCTACGATTCACTGCCGTATCTAAAGTACTTAAAGCGCGACCGACATTATTACTAGTCGTAGTGCTACCAGCCCCACCATTTGGATTATTGGTTAATGTATAAGAAGGTGCTGTGTAAACACCAGTAGCAGGATTAGTCACTGCACCGCCGCCTAAAGCATCTTGAGTAGCTTTTGCCGCTTCGTTTAAAGCAGTACTAGTGATAAACAACTGACTGCCATTTACCGCATCAGTACTAGTTGCATTGATGTTAGCAGCCGCTACATTGGTAATTCTGCGCTCATTGCCAGCCGATCCTACTGACACCACGGACTTTGGAGTAATAGCAGCTGCTGTATTTGCCCCTATGGTAGAGTTAACTCGGTAAGTGCCAGAATTATTAACGGCAGCGGTTGAAGAGCTCTGACCTAAGGCAACATCACCCGCTTGACCTTCAGCACTAGCAGAAGATCCTATTACAGTAGTATTGGCCAAACTGGCTTTAGTACCACTACCAATTACTACAGCTTGAGTTGCAGTTGATGATGCTGTTGCTGAGTTACCTACTACCGTGGAGAATGCGCCATTGGCTTTGACAAAAAAGCCTAATGCCACCGCTCTATTAGCATCGGCTACGTTACCACGCCCTACCGCGACGGTTTGATCACCTGTAGCTTGTGAAGCCGAGCCTATGGCCGTGGCTTGATTACCAGTCGCCCTTGCACCATTACCAAAAGCAGTGGTCTGTTCATTCGATGCGGTGGCGCCTTGACCTACTGCCGTTGAATTTATTCCTGTTACTTGCGCGCCAAATCCTATAGCAGTGCCATTACTATTATTTGCAGTTGATCCTGAACCTATAGAAATATTACCTTGGTTACCTACTGCTTGAGAACCCTTACCAATAGCTATAGCATTAGTCCCTGTAGCAGTTGCCCCCTCGCCACAGGCTACTTCGCTATCATTACCACCTACATTTTGATTCGCCGGACCCGTACAAGTAGCATCGACAGCAAAAACTGTAGAATTCAAGCCTAATGATAGGAGTATGGCGGCTGAGAGTTTTGTCAGTCCACTTAACCCCATCGCATATCGGCTTACTGAACCCGCCTCTGAAGTAGCGCTTACCGCCCCTACTGTACCACTGCCTTTCTTACCATTTGCACGAGCAAACTCAGCTACTGCGACGAATGTACCGGTAGCTTTGCAAAAGATCACTTTATAAATATGGTTCATACTTTTTCCTATAAGCAAGGATTTAAAAAACAGTGTTGACTGAGTTTCCCCAAGCACCGTAAATAAAAGAAGCCATTTTCATGGCTATACTTTTATGAACATCAATAAACTCAGCTTCTTAATCCATGATTTCGACTATGAGTCTGCTTGTACCAATTCAAATGCAACATAACTAGATTGTTTGCTATGTCATTAACACCATAGACATTTCAGATTTTATGGTGAGCACCCTAAACGGTCAATCATTAACAGACAGAAGTCTATAATATGGTGATAAACTGATTTTTACATCCTTTTTTCCTATAATTAAAAACCGAACTTTAATCTAAAAATAAAATAGTACTAAATTAAATGTCTTATAAATTTGGTATCATTAACATAGGTTATTAACAAGTATTATGTTTTTATTTAAGGTGGTATTCATTTTATCTCGATTAGAGTATTGTTAATTAATAAACTATTGTTCAATAATAGTAACAATATAATATTAGCGATACATTTGTATTACCTTGAATTATATTTTATTTATAGACTATAATCGATTAAAATATATCCACACGATTATTTTATATTATTTATTTTAGATAATAATTGAAAATTTACGCTATTACCTTGTAATGGTCATTTAGGATATAGGCATTGAAATTAGCCTAGGAAAAGCTGGTCTCTAAGTTCTATTGCAGTAATTTTGGCCGTAGAACTATAAGAATATTTAACAAATAGCAAGAGCAGCCCAATATAAGAGTGATAGCTACTTATAGTTATTAATAACTAATTTATCACCTTGATAAACTGTGGAATTTGCTACTTAATGCTGAACTATTACTATCAAAACTATGAGGACTGTAAAGCTTTGCTAATTAAAATTAGTTATTCAATGCAAACCAATTAATATCTGAAGATAAAATCTATTTCGAGACCATCCCAGATTCTGTGTAACTGCCATTTAGATTAAATGCTTACTAATACGATCATCAAACATAATCATAAAGCGATTAAGGGCAGACGTCCAGTTACGGATCGGCATTGACCACTTCTTGGACGCCTGCTGAGTTGCTAAATACACCACTTTAAACGCCGCTTGGTCAGACGGGAACACCTTACGCTTATTCACCGCTGTTCGAATCACGCTGTTTAGTGACTCAATAGCATTAGTGGTATAAATAGCTTTTCTGATGTCTTTAGGATACTCAAAGAACACCGTTAAGCCCTCCCAGTTGCTGCGCCAAGACTTGACCACATGTGGATAGTTCTTGCCCCATATCTCATCAAAGTGCTCAAGATTGGCCTCTGCTATCTCAAGCGTATCAGCGCCGTAGATGGCCTTTAAATCAGCCGCTACTGCCTTCTTATCCGTCCATGGCACAAACTTCATGGAATAACGTACCATGTGTACGATACACAGCTGAACCTGAGCATTGGGGTAAACGGTGTTAATGGCATCAGGGAAGCCCTTTAGACCATCGACACAGGCGATTAAGATGTCTTGTACTCCACGGTTTTGTAGTTCAGTGAGTACGCCAAGCCAGAACTTAGCCCCTTCATTTTCTGATAACCACATGCCAAGCAGCTCTTTTTTACCATTAAGACCGACGCCTAGCGCCAGATAGATAGCCTTGTTGATGATCTGTTTGTCTTGACGTACTTTAACGACAATGCAGTCTAAATAGACGATAGGATAAACACTGCTCAGCAGCCGGTTCTGCCAAGCGGTGATGTCGTCTATGATGTGATCGGTAACCCTTGAGACAAGAAAGCTTGAGATGTCGACATCATAGAGCTCTTTGATACTCTCTACGATCTCAGTGGTGGTTTGACCCTTGGCGTAAAGGTATATGATTTTATCATCAAGACCTGAGATACGGGTTTGATGCTTACTAACGAGTACAGGCTCAAAGCTGCTATCACGGTCTCTTGGGGTGGAGATCTCAAGATTGCCTGTGTCGCTACGGACCCTCTTTTTAGTGTGTCCATTGCGCTTGTTAGGCTTGTCTGCCTTCTCATGCTTGGGGTAGCCTAGATGGTCTTCCATCTCAGCTTCAAGAGCGGTATCGATAAAGGATTGCATGAGTTGCTTTTGAAAGTCTTTGATGTCATCGAAGCTTTTCATGCTACTAGCCATTTGCTCGGCTAGTTTTTTAATGTCAGATTGAGTAGTCATTGCTTATTCTCCGGTTAGTGGATTATAAGCAGTTACACACTTTTTAGGAAAGGCTCTCTATTTCGTATAACTTACTTAACGCTTTGCTAGTATCATTAATCGAATATCTGTATATGATATAAGCGTTTATAGCTATACTTAACTTAGAATCAAGCACTTTATATTTACCAAGAATAAAATATCATTGAAATTATTGATAACCATAAAATAAGGTTTCATTATGCAAACATTCTATATTCACCCAGAAGACCCACAGCAACGCCTCATTGAACAAGTAGCTGAGATGCTACGCAATGATAAGTTGATCATTTACCCTACTGATACTAGCTATGCTTTTGGTTGTCGTTTAGGGGCAAAAGATGCGCTAGAGAAGCTTAAGCAAATTCGTGAATTAGATGATAAGCATCAATTCACTTTGTTATGTCGTGATTTAAGTGAAATTGCTAACTATGCAGCAGTAGATAACACCCAATTCAAGCAGCTAAAAGCACATACACCAGCTCCCATTACTTTTATTTTAAATGCCACTAAAGATGTTCCCAAAAAACTGGCCCATACTAAGAAAAAAACCATTGGTATTCGGGTACCAAGTAATGCTATTGCTCAGGCAATATTAGCGGCGATGGATGAGCCTATCTTAACTAGCTCACTGATATTACCTACTCACGACGGTGTACTCGATGATCCCTATGACATCGAAGAGTTGCTAGGCAATCAGATAGACGGTCTAATCAATGTGGGTATAAAAACCACCAAATTGACTACTATTGTAGATATGACTAGTGGTGAAGTGGCAATCATTAGGCAAGGTGCCGCTGACGTCAGCGCATTAATGCTCTAACTGTTTGCCAATTAAGGCATTGTGGTTAGCCTTAGAGGGAATTGCTAATAAAAACCATAAATTTTAGCCAAAAAAAAAGCTCCAATAAATTGGGGCTTTTTTTATAACAAAGATACTATTAATGTTACATTTAGCTTATAGAATTAGTCACGATCAACTAGCTCTACATAAGCCATAGGTGCATTGTCACCATCACGGAAACCGCATTTTACAATACGTAAATATCCGCCTGGACGCGTTTGGTAACGAGGACCCAAGGTGCCAAATAGTTTGCCAACCATAGCTTTGCTACGCATACGGCTAAAAGCCAAACGACGGTTAGCAACGCTATCTTCTTTAGCCATAGTGATCAATGGCTCAGCAACACGGCGTAATTCTTTAGCTTTTGGCAATGTAGTTTTAATCAGTTCATGCTCAAATAATGAGTTTGTCATGTTCTGGAACATTGCTTTACGATGACTGCCGGTACGACCCAGCTTGACTCCACTCTTACGATGGCGCATAGTCAAAAATCCTTAAAGTTTAACGGCTACGATAAGAGAAGCGATCATCAACACGTAAGTCAGCGGGTGGCCAGTTATCTAGGCGCATACCGAGCTCTAAATCTTTAGACGCTAGTACGTCCTTGATTTCGGTTAATGATTTCTTACCAAGATTTGGGGTTTTTAGTAGTTCAGTCTCTGAACGCTGTACCAAATCACCGATATAGTAAATGTTTTCAGCTTTTAAGCAGTTGGCTGAGCGAACCGTTAGTTCAAGGTCATCCACAGGGCGTAATAGCACTGGGTCAACCTCTTCTTTTTCTTTCACAGGCTCAGGCGCTTCTTCAGCTTCTAGGTCAACAAAGATAGAAATCTGTTGTTGTAAAATAGTAGCAGCTTTACGAATTGCTTCTTCTGGATCGATAGTGCCGTTAGTTTCAAGTTCGACGATAAGACGATCAAGATCGGTACGCTGTTCTACACGTGCGTTCTCAACCTGATAAGCAACACGTAACACTGGGCTAAAGCTTGCATCAAGCTTCAAGCGGCCAATTGCTTTAGTGTCACCATCTTCACGGCGCTGATTTGCTGGCTCATATCCACGACCCATAACCACACGCAAACGCATCTTTAGATGACCGCGAGCGCTTAATGTTCCCAATACCAATTCTGGATTGATAATGTCCACATTATGCGGCAAAGCGATGTCTGCGGCAGTGATAATGCCTGGACCTTGTTTGTCTAAGGTCAAAAATACTTCATTTTGGTCATGAAGAGTAATTGCTAAGCCCTTTAAATTCAAAAGCAAATCAAGCACATCTTCTTGCAATCCTTCGAGCGTAGAGTATTCATGGTCAACACCATCAATCTCAGCTTCGATAACTGCAGCACCAGGTAATGAAGATAACAAGATGCGACGTAAGGCATTCCCTAAGGTATGCCCAAAGCCGCGTTCTAACGGTTCGAGCGTGACTTTCGCAATCGTTTCATTAACCGTATCCACGTTAATGGCATTTGGTGTTAGAAACTCAGTTGCATTTAGCATCATGATGTCACCTCGATTTATTTAACTGGTTTAATTAACTTCATTAAATCGACGTTACCCACATAAGTGATAACGTCAATCATAATTTCAGTTACTTAGAGTATAGCTCAACGATCAAGCTTTCGTTGATTTCAGCTGGTAAATCAATGCGATCAGGTGCATGTTTGAATGTACCTTGAAGCTTGCTGTTATCAACATCTAGCCATTCTGGAATACCACGTTGTGAAGCTAATTCGATAGCATTCTGAATACGTAGTTGTTCGCGAGACTTCTCTTGGACAGCGATGACATCACCATCTTGCAGCTGAATTGATGGAATGTTCACACGAACAAACTCATCACGGCCGGCTTTTTTTACCATGATAGAACGATGGCTAACTAGCTGACGTGCTTCAGCGCGAGTTGAGCCAAAGCCCATGCGATAAACCACATTGTCTAAACGACTCTCAAGCATAGCTAATAGGTTCTCACCAGTAGCACCACGTTTGCGAGCAGCTTCTTTATAATAGTTAGCAAACTGACGTTCTAATACACCGTAGATACGCTTAACTTTTTGTTTTTCGCGTAACTGTAGTGCATATTCCGAGGTCTTATTACGGCTAACGCCATGTTGACCTGGTGGACGACCAGCTTTTTTCGTTTTTACGTCGTAGGGCTTTACGCCAGACTTAAGACCTAGATCCGTGCCTTCACGACGTGATAATTTCAGTTTTGGTCCAATATAGCGGGCCATCTTTATGTCTCCTATAAGCTTTTGTTATAAAAAGCTTCGTCTTAAATATTAGACGCGGCGCTTTTTCGGCGCACGGCAACCATTGTGTGGGATTGGGGTTACATCAGAGATGCTATTAATTTTATAACCCAATGCACCTAGTGCTCTTACCGCAGACTCACGACCCGGTCCTGGTCCTTTGACCAAAACATCGACATTCTTAACACCATATTCTTGAGCCGCTTTACCAGCGACCTCAGCTGCAACCTGCGCTGCAAATGGTGTAGATTTACGTGAACCACGGAAGCCTTGTCCACCTGAAGTGGCCCAAGCCAATGCATTACCTTGACGATCGGTAATCGTAACAATGGTGTTATTAAAAGACGCATGGATGTGGGCTATGCCCTCCGATACTGAACGACGAGTCACCTTTTTGCGACTGCGAGTGTCTTTTGCCATCTTTTAGCTTCCTAAGTTAATTATCTTTTGATTGCTCTACGTGGACCCTTACGAGTACGCGCATTCGTTTTCGTACGTTGACCATTAACAGGCAAGTTACGACGATGACGAATGCCACGATAACAGCCTAAATCAACCAAACGCTTAATGTTCATTGACACTTCACGACGAAGATCACCTTCGGTCATGTAGTTTGCAATCTGTGCACGGATAGCATCTAACTGCGTATCATCTAACTGACTGATTTTAGTAGTAGTATCAATACCGACTGCTTCTAAGATTTTCTGAGCAGTGGTACGACCTACACCAAAGATGTAAGTTAGTGAAATAACAGCATGCTTATTATCCGGAATGTTAACACCGGCAATACGAGCCATTGCTTTCTCTCCATTGAAGAAAAACAAAATTTATTCATAATAAATAGTGTATTGTTTTTCAGATTTATTGCTGTTAATACTCATGGCCGTATTATCTTAACTATTACAGTAACTCGCTAAGAGAAACTAATCATTGTTAATATAATAAAGTATGAGTAAGAACTACGGCAAGTGGCGGATGATATCGCATCCGCCATTGTTTTTCAAGTATTAATTCAATTAATAGCTTAGGTAAAATACCATATTCTATCTATTGACTAGCCTTGACGTTGCTTGTGGCGAGGTTCTGCTGTACATATAACGTGTACACGGCCTTTACGGCGTACAATCTTGCAGCTACCACAAATCTTTTTAACTGATGCTTGAACTTTCATTGCATGCTCCTTGAGATATCATCCTACTCATACATTGCTAGATTATTAATAACAAAAGTTACTAATAATTATTAAGGCTGAGTTGGCGACTGAATTAACGTCTGATCATTATATTGATGGGTCATCAAATGCGCTTGAATTTGCGAGATGAAGTCCATTACCACAACCACCATAATTAGTAGCGACGTACCACCGAGTTGAAACGGCACACCAAATCCTGATTGAACTAGCATTGGCATTAAACAGATGGCCGTCATATACATCGCGCCAATAAAGGTCAACCGGTTTAATACATGATCAAGATAACGCTGAGTTTGTTGTCCGGGGCGAATACCAGGGATATACGCACCACTACGTTTAAGGTTCTCAGCAACTTCGCGTGGACTAAAGACTAATGCCGTATAGAAGTAGCAAAAGAAAATAATCATCGCACCGAACAGAACTAAATAGAGCGGTTGTCCTGGGGACAATACCAAAGCCATATTTTGCAATATCTTCTGTACAAAGGTAGGATCAGTTGATTGACCAACCCACTGCCCTAAACTAGCTGGAAACAATAACAAAGAACTGGCAAAAATAGCTGGGATAACCCCTGCCATATTAATTTTCAACGGCAAATGTGACTGCTGTTGAGCATATATTTTGCGACCTTGCTGCTGTTTTTGCGCGTAATTTACAGGCACACGACGCTGGGCACGTTCAATATAGACGATACCCGCGGTAACCGCGACACCTAGTATCACAAAGATAAAGAGTACAATCAAGTTCATCTGACCTTGATTGACTTGTTCGATAGATTGCGAAATCATACCTGGCGTACCAGCCACAATGCTGGCAAAAATCAGCATTGAGATACCATTACCCACACCACGCTCTGTAATCTGCTCACCAAGCCACATTAAGAACATAGCCCCTGCCACTAACGAAGTTACTGCAGGGATATAGAAGGTAAGGCCGCTGGATAAAGTCAGGTTCTGACTAATCAGACCAGCACACATTCCTAAAGACTGTACTAAAGCTAATGCAAGTGTCCCTTGACGGGTATACTTGTTAAGCTTACGTCTACCCGCTTCACCTTCTTTTTTGATGGCTTCAAGCGAGGGTAGTACAGCTGACATCATCTGTACAATGATAGATGCTGAAATATATGGCATGATACCAAGCGCCATAATTGACATTCTTTCCAGCGCGCCACCTGAAAACATGTTAAACATGCTTAAGATAGTGTTTTCATTGCGTGAGAACAAATCGGCTAAATTCACCGGATTAATGCCAGGTACAGGAATATGTGACCCTAAACGATAAACAATCAATGCGCCGATCAAAAACAACATGCGTGACCAAAGCTCATCATACTTACGTATAAAAGCAAAAGGATTTAGCGGAATGCCAGACGATGACACTGATTGTTTTGACACGTTACTACTCCTCGATGCTACCACCAGCAGCTTCGATTGCTTGCTTGGCGCCTTTAGTCACTTTTACACCTTGGAAGGTATAAGCTTTAGTGACATCACCAGACAAGATAATACGTGCACGCTTCATATCATGACGAATAATGTTAGCCGTTTTAAGAGTAGCAACGTTAACGATATCGCCTTCAACTTTATTCAATTCAGACAGACGAACTTCAGCAGTTGTCATTGCCATTTTACTGGTAAAGCCGAATTTAGGTAGACGACGGAATAATGGCATTTGGCCACCTTCAAATCCTCTACGGATACCAGAACCTGAACGTGACTTCTGACCTTTTACACCACGGCCACCAGTTTTGCCTAAGCCTGAACCGATACCACGACCACGACGTTGGGCAGTTTTCTTGGCGCCAACACCTGGTGATAATTCATTTAATCTAAGACCCATTACGCTTCCTCCACTTTTACCATGTAGTTAACGCGATTGACCATACCACGGGTTGAAGGAGTATCTTCTACTTCAACAGTATGATTAATGCGGCGTAAACCCAATCCTTTCAAGCTAGCTTTGTGGCTCTTGAGGCGATGGGCACCTGATTTTACTTGAGTGACTTTCATTGTTTTCATCGTAACTCACCTAGTCTAAGTTAGCCCAAAATTTCGTCTACAGATTTACCACGTTTTGCTGCCATCTTTTCTGGAGTTGACATATCACGTAAACCATTAAATGTAGCGCGAACTACGTTAGCAGTATTGGTAGAACCATAACATTTAGTCAAAACATCTTTGACGCCAGCAACTTCTAATACAGCACGCATTGCGCCACCAGCGATAACGCCAGTACCTTCAGATGCAGGTTGCATATAGACTTTACTTGCACCATGACGTGCTTTGATCGGATGATGCAAAGTTGCATCATTAAGCTCAACAGTAATCATATTACGTTTGGCAGCTTCTAGAGCTTTTTGAATAGCAGCTGGTACTTCACGGGCTTTACCGCGACCGAAACCAACGCGACCATTACCATCGCCTACTACGGTTAACGCAGTAAAAGAGAAGATACGACCACCTTTAACTACTTTCGCAACGCGATCAACGGTAACTAAGCGTTCTACTAAACCGTCAGTCTGCTCATTCTTATCATTTTTATCATTTCTAGCCATGATTAAAACTCCAATCCGTTTGCGCGAGCGGCTTCAGCTAAAGCTTTAACTCGACCATGATATTTAAAACCACTACGGTCAAACGCAACTTTAGTGATACCAGCTGCTTTTGCGCGTTCTGCGATCATTTGGCCTACAGACGTAGCTGCATCAACGTTACCAGTTGCGCCTGAGCGTAAACTGCCGTCTAATGTAGATGCCTGTGCAATCACTTCACCACCGTTAGGAGAGATAATTTGGGCATAGATATGCTTTGGCGTGCGATTAACCGTTAGGCGATTAACACCTAAAAAACGGATATGCGCGCGGGTTTTCTTAGCTCGACGCAGACGAGCTGCTTTTTTATCAAACATTTCAACTCACCTTATTTTTTCTTGGCTTCTTTGCGAATCACATGCTCGTCACTATAACGAATACCTTTACCTTTATAAGGCTCTGGTGGGCGGAAACCGCGGATATTAGCCGCTGCTTGACCAAGCTGCTGTTTATTGTTTGATTTCAAAACAATTTCAGTTTGCGTTGGGGTTTCAGCTGACACGCTTTCAGGCAATGTATATTCTACTGGATGTGAATAACCGACGTTTAAGGTTATTTTATCGCCATTAGCTTGAGCACGATAACCAACACCGATCAACTGCAGGCGTTTTTCAAAGCCTTCAGTTACACCTTTAACATGGTTGTTAAGGATAGCGCGGATGGTGCCAGTGTGCATCATGGCTTCTTTTGAATCGACTGTAGGTGAGAGAATGATAGCATCATCTTCCTGTTTCAGCTCGACCAATTCGTGCAGGCGTAAAGACAAAGTACCGTTCTTGCCTTTCACTTCGACCTGCCGATCGTTCAAAGTAACACTTACGCCATTAGGCAGTATTACTGGGGCTTTAGCCACACGAGACATAGGAATATTCCTTAAAAAATTAATATCTTCTGTTAGCAAACTATTAGCAAAATAAATAGCGAAAAAACTAACAGGCTAAAAAGCGTGCTAGTTTAGCATAATCGATTCTATTATACACCCATCAATTCAATAGAATTATTATTCTATAATTTATCTGAGGTCTGATAGCTATAATTAATATAGATATCAGGTTTATGAGATATTGTTTAAATAAACCATAAACCTAATAAAATACAAATAGACTTTGTCGTGGCGCAGCTTACGCTACAAATGCAACGACTTCACCACCGATACCTGCAGCGCGTGCAGCACGATCACTCATGATGCCTTTACTAGTAGATACAATAGCAACACCCATACCTTGCTTAACAGTAGGGATAGCGTCTTTACCGCGATGCTGGCGTAAACCAGGACGGCTAAAACGTTGGATAGTTTCGATGACAGCTTTGCCTTCGAAGTATTTTAGTTCAATAGTTAGCGTTGCTTTGTTGTTGTCTTCAGCTTTTACAACAGCACTGGCTACATAACCTTCGTTAACCAATAGGTCAGCGATTGATTTACGTAGCTTTGAGCTTGGCATAGCTACAGAAACTTTATTAGCCATTTGTGCGTTACGAATACGGGTTAGCATATCCCCAACAGTATCTTGCATACTCATGTAACTACTCCTTACCAGCTTGCTTTACGAACACCAGGTACATCACCTTGCATGACACGTTCACGCAGCATATTGCGTGATAAGCCAAACTTGCGGAAGTAACCATGAGGACGACCTGTGATAGCACAACGATTGCGCAGACGTACTGGCGATGAGTTGCGTGGTAAAGCTTGAAGCTCTAACATCGCGTCCATACGCTCTTCGTCACTTGCATTCATATCACCGATAGTTTCTTTTAGCTTAATACGCTTTTCAGCATACTTTGCAACCATTTTTTCGCGCTTTAATTCGCGGTTAATCATGCTCTTCTTTGCCATAACGTCTTTACCTTATTTAAATGGGAAGCCGAATGCTTTAAGCAGCGCACGACCTTCATCATCAGTAGTAGCTGACGTAGTGATTGTAATATCCATACCGCGGATACGATCAATCTTGTCAAAATCTACTTCTGGGAATACGATTTGCTCTTTGATACCCAGTGAATAGTTACCACGTCCATCAAAGGCTTTAGGTGAAAAACCACGAAAGTCACGAACACGAGGAATTGCAACGGCAATGAGACGATCTAAAAATTCGTACATTTGCTCACCGCGTAGCGTTACTTTACAACCAATTGGCCATTCTTCACGAATCTTGAAGCCAGCGATTGATTTACGCGCTTTGGTGACTACAGGTTTTTGACCAGCAATTACAGTCATATCAGCAACAGCACCTTCAAGCAATTTCTTGTCTTGAGACGCGCCACCTACACCCATGTTTAATGTGATTTTGGTGATTTTAGGCACCTGCATCACGTTTCCTAAAGCAAGTTCTTCTTTGATCTTTTGCTTTAGTTCATTATTATATAAAACTTTTAATCTTGCCATTACCATTACACCCTTAGTGTCTTACGCAGTCGCCACAACTTCACCATTTGAACGGTAAACACGGTTTTTAACGCCGTCTTCGCCAGTCTGGTAAGAAATACGGTCTGCTTTTTGGGTTTGCGCATTTAAAATCGCAACGTTTGAGATATGTAGAAAAGCTTCTTGCTTAAGAATGCCGCCTTCAACGCCAGTTGCCTGATTTGGCTTCTGATGTTTAGTGACAATGTTAATGCCTTCAACTTTAATACGATCGTTTTTAACAGCTTGAACAGTACCTTGCTTGCCTTTGTCTTTACCAGCAATCACAACGACTGTATCGCCTTTTCGTAATTTAGCCATGGGTTACCTCACAATACTTCTGGTGCTAGGGATACAATTTTCATAAACTGATCACCACGTAGTTCACGAGTTACCGGTCCAAAAATACGAGTTGCAATCGGTGCTTTGTTTTGGTTCAACAATACCGCAGCATTGTCGTCAAAACGAATGACCGAACCATCTGGGCGACGAACGCCTTTTTTGGTACGTACAACTACCGCATTCATCACGTCGCCTTTTTTAACACGACCGCGAGGAATGGCTTCTTTAACCGTTACTTTGATGATATCGCCGACTGATGCATAACGACGATGAGAACCACCCAGTACTTTAATGCACTGAACTCGTCTTGCACCGCTATTGTCTGCAACTTCCAGCATTGACTCAACCTGAATCATAGCGTTACTCCACACGTATGAGCAATAAAAACCAGTTGCTGCCGCTAGCACAGTATGAGTTGACGGCATTTTAATATAAATAACCGCACCTTACTCTCAATGCTAGTGATACACGCTAGGTGCAATCAGCATCCTTAAAAAGGCGGCTATTTTAACAGCTTCTGGCTTTTAATGCAATTTACTTAGATTTTTTCTACTGTTTCAATCACTTCTACTAAAGTCCATGCTTTAGTTTTTGAGATTGGACGCGTTTCTTTAATACGTACAAGGTCGCCTTGTTGGCAAACGTTGTTTTCATCATGAGCTTTAATTTTAGTTGAACGACGAAGTTGCTTGCCATACAAAGGATGACGCACAAGACGCTCAATCAAAACAGTGATGGACTTGTCCATCTTGTCGCTCACAACTCGTCCGGTCAATAAGCTAGCATTGGTAGCTGGTTGATTGTTATCGCTCATGAGTCGCCTCGTTGTTTCTGGTTAATCAAAGTCTGAAGCTGAGCAATCGTGCGACGATTGCCACGAACTTCATGGGTACTCCCCAACTGACCTGTTGCTTTAGCCATACGAATACGGAAAGCATCAAGTTGCTTTTCATCAAGTAACTGAGTCAGTTCTTCTAATGATTTATCACGTAATTCACTGATCTTCATTACATTATCGTCCGCTTAACAATGGTAGTTTTAAAGGGCAGTTTTGCTGCAGCAAGCGTTAAAGCTTCGCGAGCAAGTTCTTCTGAAACCCCTTCGATTTCATATAGCACTTTACCAGGTTTGACTTCGCATACCCAATATTCTACAGGACCTTTACCTTTACCCATACGTACTTCTAATGGCTTTTTGGTAATAGGTTTGTCAGGGAATACACGAATCCAAATTTTACCACCACGTTTGATCTTACGAGTAATGGTACGACGTGCTGCTTCAATTTGACGGGCAGTCATACGACCGCGAGTCAAAGATTTTAGACCAATTTGTCCGAATGCAACGGTGCTTCCACGATGAGCAAGCCCAGTGTTACGACCTTTATGCATTTTACGAAACTTGGTACGTTTTGGCTGTAACATAGTTTAACCTCTGTCTGAGTTTCGACGGTTTCCACCACGACCACGGCGTTTTGGCGCGCGAGTCTGCTCTTCTTTAACGGGATTATAAACACTGTTCATACCGTCAAGGATTTCGCCACGGAAAATCCAAACTTTTACACCGATAGTGCCGTAAGTAGTTTCTGCACGTACTGACGCATAGTCAATATCAGCGCGAAGAGTATGTAAAGGTACACGACCTTCACGATACCATTCAGTACGAGCAATCTCAGCACCGCCTAGACGGCCAGACAACTCAACTTTGATACCTTTAGCACCAGAACGCATGCTGTTCTGTACCGCACGCTTCATAGCACGACGGAACATAACACGACGCTCAAGCTGACTTGCAATACCTTCAGCTACTAAACGGGCATCTAGATCAGGTGAGGTGATTTCTTCAATATTGACCTGAGCAGGTACGCCCATAATTTTGGTCAATTCTTTCTGAAGTCTCTCAATGTCTTCGCCTTTTTTACCGATAACAATACCAGGGCGCGCAGTGGCGATGGTAATCTTAGCAGCACCAGTAGGACGCTCGATCATGATGTTGCTGATCATAGCGTTATCTAGTTTTTTGCGTAGATAATCACGAACTTGAATGTCGTTAATTAGGTATTCTGAGTATTGTTTAGGGCTAGCATACCAGTTTGCGTTATGCTTTTTTACAACACCAAGACGGATTCCGATTGGATGTACTTTTTGTCCCATAACTTATTCCCCTACCTTTATAGTGATGTGACAGGTACGCTTGCTGATACGATCAGCGCGACCTTTCGCACGTGGTAGGATACGTTTTAGCGTAATGCCTTCATCGACGTAGATAGTAGATACTTTAAGCGTATCAATATCTAATCCGTCGTTGTGTTCAGCATTGGCGATGGCTGAGTTAAGACATTTCTTAACAAACACAGCGCCTTTTTTATTGCTATACGTTAGGATATCCAAAGCACGTTCAATAGATTTGCCACGAACTTCATCAGCAACGAGTCTAACTTTTTGTGCCGAGATGGCGGCACCGCGTAATTTTGCAGTTACTTCCATGGTAAGCACCTTATTTCTTAGCTTTTCTGTCAATGCCATGACCACGATACGTACGAGTCGGAGCAAATTCACCTAGTTTATGACCAACCATCTGTTCGCTTATAATAACGGGTACATGAGTACGACCGTTGTGAACAGATAAAGTTAGGCCAACCATTTGTGGCAGAATCATCGAGCGGCGCGACCAAGTTTTGATCGGTTTGCGTGAGTTGGCTGCAATAGCAGTTTCAACTTTGGCAAACAAATGCGCATCAATGAATGGACCTTTTTTCAATGAACGAGGCATGAAATTCTTCCTTTATTTCTTCTTGGCGCGACGGATGATCATTTTATCAGTACGCTTATTGTGACGCGTCTTAAGTCCTTTAGACTTCTGACCCCAAGGGCTAGTAGGATGGCGACCTTTGTTACGACCTTCACCACCACCATGTGGGTGATCAACCGGGTTCATTGCGACACCACGAACTGAAGGACGAATACCGCGCCAACGTGAAGCACCGGCTTTACCAAGTGATTTCAAGTTGTTTTCAGTATTAGATACTTCACCGATAACTGCACGACAATTGATATGCACACGACGAGTTTCGCCTGAACGCATACGTAGAATTGCGTAGATACCGTCACGACCTAGTAGCTGAACGCTTGCACCCGCTGAACGAGCCATCTGTGCGCCTTTACCGATTTTAAGTTCGATATTATGGATCACAGTACCCAAAGGGATGTTTTTAAGCGGTAAACAGTTACCTGGACGAATTGGAGATGCTTCACCTGACAATACTGTATCACCAACTGCTTGCTTTTTAGCGGCGATGATATAGCGACGCTCACCATCAGCATACTTCAATAACGCAATATGGGCAGTACGGTTAGGATCATATTCAATACGCTCTACAGTCGCTGGAATATTATCTTTAGTACGTTTAAAGTCAATTATACGATAATGTTGCTTATGACCGCCACCAATATGACGAGAAGTTATGCGACCATTATTGTTACGACCACCTGACTTACTTTTTGATTCGAGAAGCGCTGCATATGGACGACCTTTATAAAGGTGTGGATGCACCACTTTTTCAACAAAACGACGGCCTGGTGATGTTGGCTTTGCTTTTACGATAGGCATGAGTGTTATCCTTATTCGTTGTTCGCTGTTTCACTAGCAGGGGCAGCAGTAATAGCTACGTCCTCACCAGCATCAGCCATTTGTACATCTTGACCAGCTTTTAAGGTAACATAGGCTTTTTTATAGTCATTACGACGGCCGATGCTCTTACCAAAACGCTTTGTCTTACCTTTAACATTCAAAGTGTTTACTTTAGTAACTTCAACACCTTCAAACATCAGCTCAACTGCTTTCTTGACTTCAAGCTTAGTCGCTTTAGAATCAATTTTGAATACTTGTACACCAAGTGAGTCGCCAAGCATTTGAGATTTTTCTGAGAAGACAGGTCCTCTTAAGACCTCATAAAGTCTTGCGTTATTCATGCTAATGCTTCCTCAAATTGTTTCGCAGCTTCAACTGACATGATTACTTTATCAAAAGCAATCAAGCTCACTGGATCCACTTCACTTGTACCTAGTACATTGACGTGTGGAATGTTGCGGGCGGCTAAGTACAAGTTTTCATCAACTTCTTTAGTGATGATCAATGCACGTGGTGCATTCAATTCACTCAATTTAGCGATTAAGTCTTTAGTTCTAGGTGCAGACATAGTGATGTCTTCAACTAAAATTAAACGATCTTGGCGTATTAACTCGGCTAAGATGCACTGCATAGCACCGCGATACATTTTGCGGTTAACTTTTTGTGACCAATCTTGTGGTTTGGCTGCAAATGCACGTCCGCCCCCACGCCAGATTGGGCTACGAATAGAACCGGCGCGAGCGCGACCAGTACCTTTTTGACGCCATGGCTTAATACCACCGCCAGAAACTTCGGCACGGGTCTTTTGTGCGCGTGTACCTTGGCGAGCACCGGCTAAATAAGCGGTGACGACTTGATGCACTAGTGCTTCGTTGAATTCACGACCGAAAGCCGTATCAGAAAGCTCAACCGCCGCACCTGTAACTGTTTTTAAATCCACGTTAATCCCCTTGCTTAGGCTTTGACTGACGGACGTACGATAACATCGCCACCGGTGGCACCTGGGATAGCACCCTTGATGACAAGTAACCCTTTTTCGGCATCAACCGAAATCACTTCTAGGCCTTGAACAGTAACACGCTTGTTACCCATCTGACCCGCCATCTTTTTGCCTTTGAATACTTTACCTGGTGACTGGTTTTGACCAGTTGAACCATGTGCACGATGAGATACTGAGTTACCATGAGTAGCATCTTGCATGCTAAAGTTATGACGCTTTACAGGACCTTGAAAGCCTTTACCTTTACTATTTCCTGTAACGTCAACCATCTGACCTTCTGCAAACAAGTCAGCTAGAATTTCGCCACCAATAACGCGTCCTTCAAGATCGCTTTCATTGGCAAGGAATTCCCAAACACCACGACCGGCTTTTACGCCAGCTTTCGCGAAGTGACCTTTTTGAGCAGCAGTTACGCGGCTGTCACGACGAGTTCCAGTAGTGATTTGAATGGCTTGATAACCATCTGTATCAGTAGTTTTTACTTGAGTAATGCGGTTTGCATCGACCTCAATCACAGTTACAGGGATAGACGCACCTGCTTCAGTGAAGACACGGGTCATGCCGCATTTTTTACCGACTAAACCGATCGCCATTTTGAACCTCTTTATATCTTCTATTAATGGATTGGGCAATTAATGTGCATTAACCCAAAGCAATTTGAACGTCAACACCCGCAGCTAAATCTAACTTCATTAGCGCGTCCACAGTTTTGTCAGTAGGCTGAACAATGTCAACCATACGCTTGTGAGTACGGATTTCGTACTGATCACGAGCGTCTTTGTTAACGTGTGGCGAGGTTAAAACGTCGAAGCGCTCAATACGAGTCGGCAACGGTACAGGACCACAAACTTGCGCACCGGTGCGCTTTGCTGTATCAACGATCTCTTGTGCTGATTGATCAATCAAACGATGATCAAAAGACTTAAGACGGATACGGATTCTCTGGTTAGCCATGCCAGCAAGCTCCTAATATATGTTTTCGTCATTCTTGCAACGCAAGGTGATGACCAAAAGCCGTTTAAATAAATATTTACTCTAAGTCGTTGGTGATTCTTAGTAGAACTACTAACAGGCTAAAAGTAAAATAGTTTAAAGCCCCGCCGACTCTCCTATTAATTGGAAAGTAGCAAAGGCATATGAAATAGTGCTAGAAACGATGCTCTAGCTGTCATAGCGCCAGCGTTTTACTTGGCTGCGCTCTTATAATTCAGTAGTGGATATTATACAGAGTATTTGACTCAATGCAAGGGTAATGTTTAATGCCATAAAGAGTAATAATTAGCAGTATTAATTTTTAGTAAGGTTAGCTACTGCTAGTAAAAGCACAGATAAGATGGTTTTATCAATCCAAAACGATATCATATTGCTCTTGAGTATATAGATTCTCTACTTCAAAAGTAATAACTCGCCCTAGTAAATACTCTAAATCAGCAACGGTATCTGCCTCTGAGGTTAGCAGTAAATCAATGACTGCGGCATGCGCAACAACCGTAAACTTCTTAGGAGAGTTATAAGTACGCGCACAGCGCATAATCTCGCGAAATATCTCAAAGCATACGGTTTCGGCCGTTTTTACAAAGCCACGACCCTGACAAGTTAGACAAGGCTCACAAAGCAGCTGACCAAGCGATTCACGAGTACGTTTACGAGTCATCTCTACTAGACCCAACTCACTGACTTGAGTAATGTTAGTTTTGGCATAGTCTTGAGTAAGCTGTTCTCTTAAACTAGTAAGCACATCATCTTTATGCTCTTGTTCGAGCATGTCAATAAAGTCTAAAATGATAATACCACCTAAGTTGCGTAGGCGTAGCTGACTGGCAATAGCATGAGTGGCCTCTAGATTGGTTTTATAAACAGTATCCTCTAATGAGCGGCCACCTACATAAGAGCCTGTATTAACATCGATAGTGGTCATGGCTTCGGTCTGATCAATAATCAAATAGCCACCAGACTTGAGATCTACCCGACGCTTTAGCGCATCACGCAAATCTTCTTCAACGCGGTGTACATCGAATAGCGCAGGCTCAGCAGTATAATGCACAATGTGCGCTTCAATAAAAGGCACAAACTCTTTAGCAAAACGACGAACTTGCTCATAAATCTGGGCATTATCGACAATAACTTTTTCAGTGCCGGCATGTACTAGATCACGGATAGACCTTAGCGGTAACGACAGCTCCTGATAGATCAACTCTGAGCTTTGATGCTGTTTCATTTCTTGTTTACGGGCGCAAATAGTACGCCATAGTTGCAGCAAGTAATAAATATCTTCTTCTAGCTTATCTACTGGTACCCGTTCAGCTGCCGTACGAGCGATTAAACCCCCTTGTAGATTAACGGTTTGCATCAAGCTACCCAGTTCTGTCTTTAGCCGAGTACGCTCTTCTTCATTGTCGATGCGTTGCGAGATACCTATATGATCACTCGATGGTAGATATACCAAATAACGTGATGGCAGTGAAACATTAGTGGTCAACCGCGCGCCTTTGCTGCCTAATTGATCTTTAGTCACTTGTACTAACACGCGCTGGCCTTCGTGCAAGCGGTGTTGTATAAGGCTTTTACTAGCTACTGTGGCATTATCACTATCTTTTGAGCTGACTACTGGCAGGGTAACCGCTGATATATCAGGGATCTGATTACCATTCGTCTGATCACTATTAGACTGAGCACTATTGGCTGTGTCACTAAGGCTTTTATCACTATCTGATTGATCATCAGCCAAGTCTTTATTAGCTTTGTCCAAAGCCTTGTTAGTAGTAGGCAGTACGCGCGGCTCTCGTTGCATATCATTGACATGTAAAAAGGCGGTACGTGATTGGCCAATTTCGACAAAAGCGGCTTGCATGCCAGGCAGTACTCGTACTACTGTCCCTAAATAAATATTGCCTACTAAGCCAAGCTTATGATGACGCTCGATATAAATTTCACTAAGCACCCCATTATCTAAGACAGCTACTCGCGATTCTACTGGACTGACGTTAATTAGTAGCTCTTCCGACATAATATTTTCTCTTATCGCTAGTGGGGCTTATTAAGGGGTATTCTATAATCTATAGGTAGGTGTAATTTATAGCTAATATAGTGCACAAATAGGCAGTACTGATAGTGGATCAAAGCGCTGTGATTACAAAATTATAAAGCGTAGGCAGTGCCTTAGCTAAATTTGCCACCTACTGCGGTTAAATATCGAGGAGCAATTTTAACATCAGTCTTATACGGTATAGTTTTTTATTAGTAAATAAACTTCTCGCATCTAGTGTAACAAATGCGCCCTGCCCCTGCCTATCGTTGCCGTATCATTATGTGTCTTAACACCTTGGCAGCACAAGCAACTCTCGAACTAGATGATAGATTAATTAAAGCACTAGCCAGCAGATTAGCTATAGCTAATAATATCAGTATTGACTACTTGCTTCTTCGATCAGCGCTAAGGTCTGCGCCAAAGGCAATCCCACGACATTAGTATAGCTACCGTTGATAGCCGTCACCCAAGCGGCTGCTAAGCCTTGAATACCATAAGCACCCGCCTTGTCAGCTGGTTCACCACTGTCCCAATAATCAGCCATCATCGCTGGCGTTAAAGGTACAAAACTAACTTGGGTACGCTCGATAATTTGGCGCTGCCACAGCACTTGTAATGACAGCTCACTCTCAGCGTTATTTTGATCTCCTGAATCTGTCGATAAACTGGGTAATAAGGATATTTTTGTTGCTTGTACAGCGGTCCATACTTGATGGGTATTGGCAGACATCTGTTGCCACATCTGATAAGCGTGCGCACGATCTATCGGCTTTACTAATACCGTTTTGCCATCGGGCAATACCCCAATGGTATCAGCAGTAAGCATAATAAAAGGGTCAGATATACTAGCAAACAAACTGTTATTAGCTCGATAATCAGCGTTTAATTGCTCAACAGCAGCCGTTGCTTTGCTGGCTACCATACGCTCAATATAGTCTATTGGTGATTCATTACTTAAAGTACTTTCGTCGATATCTACACTAGTAATGTGCAAGTCGAGTTTGGCATTTGCCAATAGCTCACGCCGACGTGGTGAGCCAGAAGCCAATAAAATATGCATTATTTATCTCTTATTTGGTATTTTTGAATAATTAGCAAGTATTGAGCCTTCACAAATAGATACTGCTGATAGACGCTAGTGAATCAAAACGGCGCTGTAGACAAGACACCTATCGAAGCTAGTGCACATGGCTGTGTATCAGCATCAGTACTTATTAATATCATTACTTATTAACATCAGTATTTGTTAATGTAGCCAGCGAGAGTAGTCAGCCTTTAGCTAATAACCTCAAGTGCTGGTTTTGGCATCAGCTGCAACCGGTAGAGCTATTTTTTATCGCTACTATGCTGAGACTATAAGCTTAAAACAGAAGCTAGATATTTTTATTTATGCCATTATCTTAGGATTAGCATTTAATAAACACTGCCGATGGTTACAATGGTCGATGATCGAAAATCGAAGGTTTAAGGTCTGGGTAGTTATCGTGCGAATCTACGCAGGGCAAATAGCACTAAAGGCCAACTGAGAATGCTCATCAAGATAGATAACCCTGACTGGACGACAAATACATCTTGAGTAATAAGCTGCAATATCCAAAGACTTAACTGAAAAGCTATCAAGGCTAAAGTGGCAATCAACCAAGCGCTCGCTGTATTGAGCTGTTTGACATAGATACTGCTAATTTTGACTACTAAAGCTACAACTACTCCAGCGAAGGCTTGTTGTCCTAAGCGCGTATCTAACAATAAATCGGCAATAAGTCCGATAGTAAAAGCGGTGACCACCCCCACGTAACGTGGTTGGAATAATAGCCAAAAAATAAGTACCATCATCATCACCATCGGCCGTAAACTCGCCATAGCATGACTCAGCGGATAGACGTTTAGTGAGGAAGACAGTACAAAGCTCAAGGCAATGACTAACAGTAAAAGACCGGTTGCGTGCTCAGATTCTGGATATAGCATGACTGCCTACCTTAATGATGGATTGGTAGCCGTTACTAAGGTTTGGACGGGCCGATTACTTAATGACTGATTAGGGTGAGGACTAGAGGATTGTTGGTTAGCAGCTTGGCTTAAATTAGCGGTAATAGTACTATCGGTAGAGTCAGTGATCGCTGAAAATTCGGGCAGTTCACTGTCAGCAGCGATGCTTTTATCTTGTAAGATTAGCACATAGGCATTGTCAATGAAGTTAGCGGCTGGGGCGACTTGAATACTTCTAAAGTTATCTGCTGCCGTATCTTTAATAAGCTCTATACGCCCTACACTGTAGCCTGCCGGAATACGACCACCTAAGCCTGAAGAGATAAGCTCATCACCAACACGCACATCTGAAGTCTTAAATATATAATTTAGACCCAATGATGAAGGTATGCCTTTGCCAGTCACTATGCCACGCTGACCTGTACGCTTGACAGTAACAGCCACCGACTGCTGCTCATCCGTAATCAATAGAAGCCGGCTAGTATTAGGATAGACATTGATGATCTGGCCCAAAACCCCCTTTTCATCGATAACTGTCTGACCAACTTGTACCCCATCTTGTATGCCTTTGTTAAGCACTACGATTTGCTTCAATAGATTAGTATCAGTGCCAATCACTTGCGCCAGATTAAGATCAAACTGTTCCGGCTTAGTAGTCGATAGAATACCTTGCAAGCGTGCGTTTTGTGCCAATATATAGTCTTGCTGTTGCAGCTTAGCTTGGGCATGAATCAATTGTGATTTTAATTGTACGTTTTCGCGGCGTAGTGATTCCTTTGACTGACTCATACCTCTTGCCCAATGACCAGCATAACTAGGCAATAACGAAATCTCGTAGATAGGTTGCATAGCGACATGGCTCATATTACGGACTGGCTTAAACCATTCTGGATTTTTGCTATCAAACCACATAAGTATCAGCGCCGCTATTAATACAATAGCAGCTATACGTAGAGACAGGGGCTGGCGAGCAAAAATACTTGGAGTCATAAGGGTTCTAATTTAATCCGTAACCGGCGCTAAATATTAAAAAACGTTAACCAGCCTCATTTAGCACAGTGCCACTATCGCAAAAGGCAGCCTTTACGACTGCCTTTATTATTGGCTACTCTAACCTTATCGATAGTAACGAGAGTAATTTGAGCTTTCAACGTTAAACTTGCAGTCATTTATTTTAAGTGACAGGCTTTAAGCGACAGACTTTAACTGTTTATACAAAAATCATATTAAGACTTTTGTTATTAATGAAGTCTAGTGCCATACCGCCACCACGACTAACACAAGTTAAAGGATCTTCAGCGACAGAAACTGGTAGTCCAGTCTCTCTAGAGATTAGTTTATCCAAATCACGCAGTAAGGCACCACCGCCTGTGAGTATTATGCCACGCTCAGCAATATCTGATGACAGCTCTGGTGGTGTTTGCTCAAGCGCTGCTTTTACTGCGCTGACAATACCGCTTAAAGGATCGCTAAGCGCTTTTTGTACTTCTTCAGAATTGACAGTAAAAGTCTTAGGAACGCCTTCGGCCATACTACGACCACGGACTTCCACTTGTAATTGCTCGCTCTCATTAAGGGCAGAGCCTACTTCTTGTTTAATACGTTCAGCCGTTGTCTCACCGATAACACAGCCGTGAGTGCGACGTACATGAGTGATGATAGCTTCATCAAAGATGTCACCACCGATACGAATAGACTCAGCATAAACGCAACCAGACAAAGCGATGACTGCAATCTCAGTAGTACCGCCACCGATATCGACAACCATAGAGCCGCTAGCCTCATGTACCGGCAAGCCTGCTCCTATTGCAGCGGCCATTGGCTCTTCTAGCAGCAGCACTCTACTAGCCCCTGCTGAAGAAACTGCTTCACGAATAGCCTTACGTTCAACTAAAGTTGACTTACAAGGCACGCAAACCACTACGTTGGGCTGTGCCATAAAGCGTTTGGCTTTTACTTTAGCTATAAAGTGCTTCAGCATCTTTTGGGTGACTTCAAAGTCAGCGATCACACCGTCTTTTAATGGCCGAATAGCAGTGATGTTAGATGGAGTACGCCCAAGCATCTGCTTAGCATCGATTCCTACCGCTGCTACCGTTGGGTTTTGTGTGCGATTACTACGTAGGGCTACTACCGTAGGTTCATCGAGCACCACGCCTTTATTAGGAATAAAGATTAGGGTGTTCGCAGTACCAAGATCGATAGCGATATTATTTGACAAAAATCCAAACAGGTTCATGACTAGTTTATCCAGCGCTTTACAAATAAGGCAATTGAGGCGAATGAGATGGCTAAGACGTACTTATTGTCAACAAATAGGTTAGTGGTAGCCGCCTATAGTAGCGAAAGCTTACCCACACAACAAGTCGAACCTAAACAACAAAAATGAAATTGAAATAAATTATACCGATTTAGCTTGGTAAAAACACAGCTATTATGCATTAGTAAGATAATGAGTTTATTCTAAAATGCTAGAATTTGTTTCCGACAGCGCAATGACATAAGTCATGGTTAGTGCTATTAAGCACAAAGGCTGCAATTTTTTACAGTAAGGTTTACCTTCTACCCTTTATTCACTGTAACGCATTTAGAGTACCAATATCTGAGCTATTATTAATAACTAGATGAGGTATAGCGAGTATCGCCAATCAGATATCATTATCAAATAATCAAAGCAGCTGCTCTGTAAAATCAAGCTAGATGCTTTATAATAGCTCGTTTGTAATAGACTATTGCTAAAAACTATAACTATAACTATAACTATAACTATAACTATAACTATAACTAACTATAGGCTGTGTTGCTAGAATAAACAATTGTCACTAGGATAGAACGTACCATTTTAGGTCTATAAGGAAAAAACTGACTAGTAAAACAATTTTTGCCCTAAAGCTCACCAATTAGGCCCTAAAATATACGTTGGTCCCTAAATCTAAAGTTTTTATCCGTAAAAGTGCTATAAGTTCAGTTTTTTTAAGTGAATATTTGTGGGTTATTTTTATGGGGCTGTTTATATAAGGCTCTGTTAGCCAACACTAACTCTATGTGAACTAGCGTAGTGATTCACATTTATTATTATCAAGGCGTGTAAAATACTTATCTTTTAACATCGCTCTAAATCGGAGAAATTATGTCACAGCAAACGTCAACTAATAATAGTAGCGTCAGTCGTCAAGAAATCTTAGAAGTGGCCAGTTTGGCTCGGTTGGGTGTCGATGCAAATACCGCTGACAGTTATGCTAATGAGATCAGCAAAGTATTAGGTT
The DNA here is from genome assembly GCF_019279065.1 of Psychrobacter sp. BF1. NCBI lineage: Bacteria > Pseudomonadati > Pseudomonadota > Gammaproteobacteria > Moraxellales > Moraxellaceae > Psychrobacter > Psychrobacter sp. BF1. The sequence goes on along the minus strand of NZ_JAGYWV010000010.1, from coordinate 49,602 downwards.
TGATGCATACTTTAGCAGGCGTAAACACTGACGATCTTGCCCCTTTGGCTAATATTCATGAAGCTTGCCAAGACCTGCGCGCTGATATTGCCAAACACGATATCAACCGTGAACGCAATCAATCGGTTGCACCAGCAGTTGAAGAAGGCTTATACCTAGTACCGCAAGTTATTGAGTAGCTAATCGCTATAACTTTTTAACTACAGGTATTCTTATTTAGTGGCCCTGAGTATTATTATTCCTCTTAACTGCCATTATCTTATTCAGTGCTATGACTAGTGCTATCAACATTATGACGGACGACCCCTTATGTCTGAGATTCATCATTTAAGTACCCAGCAACTGATTGCTGGTTTACAAGACAAACAATTTAGCAGCCTTGAGCTGACCGAGCACTATATCAAGCGTATCAACGCTTTAGACAGCAAGATTAATAGCTTTATTACTCATACTTCTGAGACGGCCCTTGCCCAAGCAAAAGCGGCTGATGAGATGCGTGCGCAAGGTGATCAGCGTTTGCTACTCGGCATCCCTATGGCCAATAAAGATATTTTTTGTACTCAAGGGGTATTGACCACTTGCGGTTCAAAAATGCTGCACAACTTCATTTCACCTTATAACGCTACTATCGTCTCTAATATTGAAAAAGCGGGCATGATCAGCCTTGGTAAGCTCAATATGGATGAGTTCGCTATGGGCTCAGATAATGGTAGCTCGTACTACGGTGCTGTCCACAATCCTTGGGATCTAGAGCGTGTACCTGGTGGCTCATCAGGCGGTAGTGCAGCAGCAGTAGCAGCAGGGTTTGTGCCACTAGCTACTGGTAGTGATACCGGCGGCTCTATTCGTCAGCCAGCATCATTCTGTGGCTTAACGGGTATCAAGCCCACTTATGGACGAGTATCACGCTTTGGCATGATTGCTTATGCTTCAAGCTTAGATCAAGCTGGTAGTATGGGGCGTAGCGCTAGAGACTGTGCTTATCTATTGCAGCCAATGATAGGTCACGATCCACGCGATGCTACCTCTATCAAACACGATATGCCTAACTACGTTCATGACCTCGATGAAGCTGCTGCAAAAGCGGGAGATAAGCCATTTGCAGGACTGCGTATTGGAGTTGCCAAAGAGTACTTCGGTGCGGGTCTCGACCCTGAAGTTGAAACAGCAGTACGAGCAGCATTGAAAAAGTATGAAGAGTTAGGTGCTACGATTGTAGAAGTGACTATTACTGATCCTGAGATTACCTTAGCCACTTACTATATGATCGCTACCGCTGAAGCCTCGTCTAACTTGTCACGTTTCGATGGGGTGCGCTTTGGTTATCGTTGTGCAGATCCAAAAGATCTTATTGACCTTTATACTCGCTCACGCTCAGAAGGCTTTGGCCCTGAAGTGCAGCGCCGTATCTTAATGGGTACGTATGCGCTATCGGCTGGTTACTTTGATGCCTATTATACTAAGGCACAAAAAATACGCCGGATCATCGTTAAAGACTTTGCAGACGCTTTTGCTCATTGTGATGTGATTGCTAGCCCTACGGCTCCAACGGCTGCTTATAAGCTTAGTGAAGACTTGGATTCAGCCACTATGTATTTAGGTGACGTCTATACTATTGGGGTTAACTTAGCAGGCCTACCGTCAATCAGTCAGCCAGTAGGGCTCACTTCTGAGGGCTTACCTGTAGGACTGCAACTTATTGGTCAACATTGGCAGGAGAGTAAGCTACTGACTACCGCGCATCTGTTCCAACAGCATACCGATCATCATCTACAACATTCTGCTATCGCTAAGGAGACAGTATAATGACTACCGCAACAGCGACTACTGCTACTACCCCTACTGTCCGTAAAGACTTACTAGTTGATGGCTATGAAGTGGTCATCGGTATTGAGATCCATTGCCAGCTCAATACTGACAGCAAGATATTCTCTAGTGCTCCTACTGACTTCGGTCATGAGGCCAATACTCAAGCCAGCATCGTTGACTTAGGTTTACCCGGTGTACTACCAGTGCTCAATAGCGGCGTAGTCGAGCGGGCGCTAAAATTCGGTATTGGCGTCGATGCAGAGCTGGGTTTATTTAACACCTTTGATCGCAAGAACTACTTTTACCCTGATCTGCCAAAAGGCTATCAAATCACTCAAATGGCCAATCCAATCGTCGGTCGTGGTCATATCGATGTGCTAGTCAATGAAGGTGAAAAAAACGAATATCCTAAACGTATGGGTATTACTCGTGCGCATCTAGAAGAAGATGCTGGTAAGTCAGTACATGATGCTGTTGAAGGTATGACTGGTGTCGATCTTAACCGTGCTGGTACACCATTGATCGAAATCGTCTCTGAGCCCGATATGCGTTCTGCGGCTGAGGCGCTGGCCTATATTAAGGCCATTCATCAGCTGGTCACTTGGCTTGGCATCTCTGATGCGATTATGGCTGAAGGCTCGTTCCGCTGTGATTGTAACGTGTCGATACGTAGAGTTGGCGCGGCGCTGGGTACGCGTACTGAGCTGAAAAACTTAAACTCGTTTCGCAATATCGAACGTGCTATCCACCGTGAAATCGAGCGTCAAATTGATATCATCGAGGACGGCGGTGAAGTGGTACAGGCAACGATGCTCTATGATGCTGATGCCGACATCACACGCATTATGCGTATCAAAGAGAACGCTGATGACTATCGTTACTTCCCTGATCCTGATCTGCTACCAGTGCGTATTGAGCAGCATACTGTCGATGAAATCATTGCAGCGATGCCTGAATTACCCGTCGCTCGTCGTGCGCGCTTTGAGCATGACTTAGACTTATCAGAATATGACGCCCGTATCTTAACGGGTAGCCGCCAGCTAGCCGATTACTATGAAGCGGTAGTAGAAGCAACGGGTCAATCGCACGCTAAGATTGCCGCTAACTGGGTAATGGGTGATTTACTTGGTGCCCTAAATAAAGACGACAAACAGATTACTGAGTCTCCAATAAGTGCTAAACAGCTGGCTGGCATGTTGGAACGTATCTTCGATGATACTTTATCTGGCAAAATGGCCAAGAAGGTATTTAGTGCTTTATATGAACGCGCTGGTGGCGATAGTGATGATGCTGCTGATCAAATCATCGAAGCTCAAGGCTTAAAGCAAGAAACGGATACTGGTGCTATTAAAGCTATTGTCGAAGAAGTGATTGCTAACAATGCAACGATGGTAGAAGAATACCGTGGTGGTAAGCAAAAAGCCTTTAATGGTCTGGTCGGTCAAGTCATGAAAGCTAGTCGTGGTAGTGCTAATCCGCAACAAGTTAATGAGATATTAAAGGTTTTGTTGGATTAAGAAGTTATAATCAATAGCATGTACTGGCTACTGAGCGCAGAAACTTAGTAATAACCGCAAGCAATAATTAACCCTTGCAATATATAAGATTTTGCGTAAAATAGTCAGTCATTCGGGGCGTAGCGCAGTCTGGTAGCGCACTACACTGGGGGTGTAGTGGTCGCAGGTTCAAATCCTGCCGTTCCGACCAAACATAGATATAGGGTAGACCGTCATTGACTGTCTGCCCTTTATTTTGGGCGTTTTTTGGGTTTTCACTACTGTATAGGTGTATAGCGTTGTATATAAACTATTAGTGCGGAAAAACTATAGCTTAAAACACCTCAGTATAATGGCGAATATAACTGTTATTAATAAAAGCATTAAGTCGCTATTAAATAACGTGGCTCACCCTCAAAATCGCCGCTAGTATTATCAATACTGCGCCTATAGCTATCAGAACTCGTAACACTGTAGAACTACCCCTATTCATATTACTGCTGCTTATAGTCTGATGTGTAAATACCTAATTAAAACCAACATTCAATTATAAATCAAGTATATAAATATAGTTTTAAGTGGCCTTTATTTGCTATTACTTTGCTTAAATAGCATATTAGAATAATAAGTTTGCAACTAGCAGTGACAGATACTCACCCTACCTAGACTTTTATATGCCGAGCCGTTAGGGTGAATTCTTTACCAATCATTATGGTTCACCCTATGACCGAGCCTACCCCTACTCCTGATAATGCCAGCACTTATGCGCCTTGGGAACAGTTTCGCCGTCCTTATGTCCGTGATCTAGCTTACGTACTGGCCTGCCCTAATGTTTTGACTAAATGGCTCAATTTAGCACCGCCTCAAAACACTGCCGCTATTACCGTACATAGTGCCAGCTTCTGGCAAGCGCAGTTTGACAGTTATCTCACACGCTTACAGGAACTCGATACTACTCTTGACTATCAACAGTTGACCCGTTACCTATTGACAAGACCGAGTCCGAATCGTTTAGGGTTTCACTTTGAAGGATTATTATCGTTTTGGTTGACTGATGGTTATGCACATGGCCTGCATCCCTATGAAATAATAGCGAGCAACGTGCAGCTATATAAAGGTAAGCAGACTATTGGTGAGCTGGATTTGGTTTTATATAATCATCACCAAAAGCTCACTGAGCACTGGGAATTGGCGATTAAATTCTTTATGGGCTCAGCACCCTTTGCGCCTGAGAATTGGGTCGGTATCAACTCCAATGATAATTTGCAGCGTAAGATGGTCCACATGCAAACTAAGCAATTTTGTACCCTATGGATAGATACTAAGGATCATGGACGAGTAAAAATAGATAAGCGCTATGCGGTGATTAAAGGGCGATTTTTTCTACCTATTAATCATAATGACTTTGTTTATCCTGACTGGTTAGCCATCAGCTTCCCCATGCATAGATGGTACGATAGGCAAGATACAGCTAATCTAGCTGCCTTGGATTTAGCTACACTGCGACCAGCGCATTATGTAGAGTGGTTTACTAAGCGTGACTTTTATGATGACCCTCAACAGCCGCTACTATGGTCACAGAGTGAGCTACCAATGAGCGGCTTGTACTTTGACCATGATAAGCCGCTAGTGATCTACCCTGAGCAAGAAGTGCTAGTAGAAGCTAAACGCTGATCCCTGTTAATAACACCCCTATCAATAGCCGTAATAATACTAATAGTTTTCGATGGTCTCTAATAGCTTGTTATGAGCTTTAGTAACTCTCAATCACCTGCATAATCTCATATCTGAGCATATCAGCACTTGGCATACGCTCAGCATGAAAGCGTACGATAGCAATACCAGCACTGGCTAGCGCCTTATCCTTTTTATCATCGGCTTTTTGTCTAGCTTTACTGCTGTGCGTCCAATCATCTAACTCGATGGCAACTAAGGTCGTTTGGGCATCGATATCTGTAATGACATAATCAACGCTTTGTCGGCAGATACGATTGAACCAGAAGCTGCGTTCTGAGGCCTCCTCACTGTTGGCGGTGATAATCCGAGAAAGCTGAACTTGCACAAAGATATGGTATTCCGGCAGCGCATTTTGTAGCTTATTAAAAAACAGCACTTCAGTCTTAGTCATGATAGGCATAGGCTCAAATGGCCATATAGGTAAATCATCCCCACGTACTGGTTGAGGATCTGCTTCTTTGCTGGCAGAGCTGGGCTTAGTCAATAATTTTGGTAAGGTGATTAGCCCTAGAAACCCTACGGCCAAAAGCAAAAATATAACCCCAAATGACATAGCTTTACCTTATGTAAAGTTTAAGGCGATTGTGGCTGGTGCCAAGCAACCACAATCACAACATGGCAGCCATCATTGATTACCATGGTTATAAAAGAGAGAAAATAAAGTGCGGTTATACTAGCTGAGCTAATATTAATCAGCAATCCATAAATGATAAAACACGACATTTAATGTCGTGTTAGAGGATATAGCAACCAACTGGCTGCTAATAATAGCAGGAAAGACTTATAACATTGTTTATATGATGCTTTATATCAGCAAAGTCGATCAACGCCAGTATAGTACCCAAGCTCCATTGGAATTTACTTTAGGATCACTATCCACTTTATCCTTTAGAGCCAAAGCTGCTATTTTGCCGCGCTCAGGACCAACGATAACTCGTACACCTCGACTGGTATTACTTGTTTTTACTTTATAACCGGCATCTTTAAACTTCTTCACCACTTCATCCGCTGATGCTTGGTTACTTGCTAGTGCTACTTGGACACCAAAGCTGCCTTTAGCATCCGTTTCTTTGACTTCTTTTCGAGCTTCAACCAGTTTCTGCTGCGCTTGACGTTTGGTTTCAGCAGACCTTTTTGCTTGGGCCCGTTCATTGGCACGCGCTTTTTCGGCAGCTGCCGCTTCACGCTCTAGGCGTTGTACCTGTTTACGTGAAGGAATCACTATATTCTGGCCCAACTTTAAAGGGGCTGATGCAGAGGTATTATTTGCCTGCGCTAACGCAGCAACTGGCACATTATATTGTCGTGCTAACTTTATTAAACCGTCACCAGGTTTGACTTTATAATCTAAGGTAGAGGTGGGTGCTTCTGTCTTGGCAGCTTTGGCTGCTGCCGCTGCCTTTTGTTCAGCTCCTGCTTGCTGCTTAGCGGCTTTTTTTTCAGCAGCCAATTTTGCCTCTGCTTCGCGCTTGGTATCTGCTTTTTTCTTAGCACTATCTTCAGCGCGCTTTTTAGCTTCTGCCTGTTTTTTATCTAGTGTCTTTTTTTCAGCTTCTGCCTGTTTTTTATCCTCGGCTTGTTTTTCAGCTGCTAGCTTTTTTTTTGCTTCTGCTTGCTTCTTAGCTTCTGCTTGTTTCTTAGCTTGTGCTTGTTGTGCTTCCTTGTTAGTAGGGCTAGTAGCCTTAACTGTAGCAGCGGCTACCGTGTTAGTTGCCGTACTTACTCGTGGTTGAACTTTTGGTGCTACCACTGTAGTCTCAGCACTCTGCGAACTAGTACTAGCCTCCATATCTGGAGTAGTATTCTCAATATAGCGCTCGTTTTCATAACGTGATTTAGCTAATGCTTGGGACTCAGCAGTCTCTTGCTCAATTGAAAATTGCTGGGCACGTTTTTCTTGTTCGGCAACCCGAGCTGTGCGTTCCCTTTGCTTTTGTGCCAAAATACGTTTTTCAGTATCGATATCAGTAGTCAATGGGGCTGGCGTTGCTTGTTGTGTATCCGCCTTTTGGATCATAGCTGACTTATCAGCTGATTTATCGTTAGCGCCAATCTGTTGCACCATAGCAAATAGCATAACGCTACCGCCCATAATCATCCCAACGCCCAATAAGGCTTGTCTCGAAAAATTCATCCGTTCACATCTCTTAGTTGGTAAAAAGGTTGATTGAGCGACACGCTGTTGCCCCACCAGCTAGCCGTTTTTAAAACTCAATGACTGTCTGCCACCTTTTTGATTATAAAACATATTCTCAGCGCTGTCTGCTATAGCAGCACTGCTGTAAATTTTGACGGTTGCAGGCTGACGGTAAACTGTAAGAGTTAAGCCACATCCAAGGCTACTAGCGTCTCGCCAATAGTATGGAAAGATCCGCAAACGACTATTAAGTCTTGTGGCTGAGCCTCAGCTATCACCGCTGCTGTTGCTTGCTGCAAGTCAGCAAAGGCATGAATATTGCTTGCATCAACCTGACTAGCTAGTACAGTTTTTAACTGCTCTATAGAAGCCGCACGTGGATAATCAATCTCCCCAATAAACCAAGCACTAATCGGTAAATTAGCTTGCGTCAAACGTTGTACTACCATTGAGATATCTTTGTCAGCTAACATAGAGAATAGCATTTTAATAGTTGCAGGTTGCTTATTATCACTGCTTTGACTGTTTTGCTTGGCTTGCTTGGCTTGCTTGACTAAGTGCTGCTGCCAAAATGGTAACAGCTGCGCTAGTAAAAACTCAACCCCTTGCTCATTATGGGCAACATCAAACAACCAATAACGGTCTTTTATCTCGCGGTAATCAAAACGTCCTGCCAATTTGACAGTAGTGAGAGCTTTCTCAATGGCGTTAATATCTACTTCCAATGGACTAGCCAACACCGCTGATAGCGCGTTTGCGGTATTCGTTAAAGACAAAGCAGGTCGTGGCAGCTGTAGGGTGACAGCGGCATTGCTATACTGCCAAGTATTTTCATCGACCACACTATAACTAAAGTCTATTCCTACTTGATAGCAGCTGGCGTTATGCTGATTAATCAATTGCTGCACACTATTGGGCATCTCAGTAGCGCCATAAATCAGGCTGATATTATCACGTAAGATACCCGCTTTCTCGCTACCTATAGCCTCAACGTTATCCCCTAACCAATCGACATGATCAATACCTATATTAGTAATAACGGCTAAATCGGCATCGATAATATTGACTACGTCTAAGCGGCCACCAAGCCCTACTTCTAACACCCATACCTGACAGTCGGCTTCTGCAAATATCAACAAAGCCGCTAAAGTAGTCATCTCAAAAAAGGATAAAGTCAATCCGCACTGTAGACGGGCCGACTCCACTTTATCAAAAGCAGCGATGAGGGTCTCATCACTGACCATCTCGCCATTAATACGTACTCGCTCATTGAAATGGCTAAGATGCGGCGACTGATATAATGCAGTCTTATAGCCTGCTGCTTGGCAAAGTGCACTGATAACCGCAGTGGTTGAGCCTTTGCCATTAGTACCGGCGACCGTAAAGACATAAGTGTCCTCTTTGGCAGACTGTACGATGCCTAAATGCTCCGCTACGGGCAACACACGTGATAACCCCATATCTATCGCCGACACATGTATCTGCTGCATATAATCTAGCCATTGGGTCAAGCTAGCATCAGACTTAGGGCTATCAGGATTACTAGGTAAAGAGACGGACATGGACAAAACCTATATATAAAAGTAATAAAAATAAATGACTAGCTGAAATTTTACCCTAGTGTATAACAACAGCACTGAAAACCAAAATCGAAACCGCAGTTAACACAGTACTTAGGCCCTTAGAGTGACGATTACAGCCAATTGCGCTGCTAGTATAAAGCTAAAACCTTAGCCTAAAAGCAAAAATAGCACTTATCGTCAATTGACAATAAGTGCTATAGATACTTACTTAAAGAATGATCTTAACCAACTTTGCGGCACTAGATTATCAATTAAGCATCCACGTTAGGTTGACTGCACAGCTTAGCCAGTAAGCGATAGGTAGTATCAATGAGCTGATGACGATGAACGACTTCATCAACTACCCCATGCTCTAACAGAAACTCTGCACGCTGGAACGGCTCTTCTAAAGTTTCGCGCACCGTCTGCTCAATAACACGTTTACCGGCAAAGCCGATCATTGCTTTTGGCTCTGCTAAATGAATATCACCAAGCATAGCTAATGAGGCTGTTACCCCACCATAGACAGGATTAGTCAATACTACGATATAAGGAATACCTGCCAGCCTGAGACGCTCGATAGAGGCTGCTGTACGTGCCATTTGCATCAATGACAAGATACCTTCTTGCATACGTGCCCCACCTGACGCTGCAAAACAAATCAATGGCTTACGTTCCGCCAAAGATTTTTCAGCGGCTTGTACGAATCGATCGCCAACTACTGAGCCCATAGAACCGCCCATAAAGCGGAAGTCAAAGGCACAAGCAACCACTTCTATATTACGTAGTTTACCGTATAGCACTATTAGTGCTTCGCTCTCGCCAGTTTTGCTCTGTGCCTCAAGCATACGCTCTGGATAAGGCTTGCTATCGATGAAGCCTAAAGGATCTTTGGCAGTGAATTCCTGCCCGAGCTCGCCTTGGACTTCATCTAAAAACCATTGCAAACGCTCACGTGCAGACATCGGTAGATGATGATCACAAAGCGGGCAAACATAGCAGTTGAATATCAGAGCTGTATTGGTAATTACTGAATGACAATTACTACATTTAGTTGATGGTTCAGTCTCAACGGCGGTTAAAGGAGCCGTCAAGTTCTGTTTAACGCCAGGTACCGGGCGATTAAACCAAGAGTTACCAGCCGTATGAGTAGCGGCTACATCGCCATCGTTTTCAGTATTAGGTGCGGTTATAGTATCAGTCATATTATTCGCCATCATTAAAGGCTCATCAGCATTTTAGTTGTTGATTAATCGCTGAGAGTTAAATTGGGAGTTAAAGTCAGTCATAATATAAGCGGTGATGAGACACGCCTATGATAGTTGTAACAATTTATACGTTATATTAGTTTACACACGTAAACTAAATTTAGCAAAGTCATTCGTCTTTGTCATCACTAATATTATAAAAACCAACAGACCATACAATATCTAAACTTTGTTTAAGCTTGCTGTAGGCTATCTAACGCATCGCGTAGCTCGTCCATTTTTAGCATAATATTTTGCTGAGCACTAGCAACAGCATCAACATCATTAGCGTCTATACCAGCGAAATTCTGTACTAAGGCACTACCAACAATGATACCGTCAGCATGTTCACCAATCGCTTTAGCAGAGGCACCATCACGAATACCAAAACCTACGCACACTGGTAAATCAGTTTCTGCCTTAATGGCTTGTACTTGCTTCGCCACATCATCAGTGTCTAAAGTCGCTGAACCGGTGACACCTTTTAGTGATACGTAATAGATGTAGCCGCCACAATGAGCCAATACTTGCTGGCGACGCTCAGCTACCGTAGTAGGTGACAATAAGAAAATCTCATTCATCGAATTATCGGTTAGATGCTGAGTAAAGCTACCAGCTTCTGCTGGTGGCAAGTCGACCATTAAGATACCATCTACCCCTGACTGCTCACATAGTGCCACAAAATTATCATAACCAATGATCTCTACTGGGTTGAGATAACCCATCAAAATAATCGGCGTTTGGCTGTCTTGCTCACGGAACTTTGCCACCATCTTTAGCGCATCACGAGTACTAGTACCAGCGGCTAAAGCTCGCTCACCTGCTAAAGACACTGTTGGGCCGTCAGCCATAGGATCTGAGAATGGTAAGCCAAGCTCAATCATATCTGCGCCATGTTTCACTAAGTCATGTAGCAAGCCTACAGTAGTAGTAGGGTTAGGATCACCGGCCATTACGTAAGGAATTAAAGCTTTTTTATTTTGAGCTTTTAAAGTCTCAAAGGTACTTTCAATACGAGTCATAACGATCTCTTTATTATTTTTTAACAAGTTTAATTTTTATTATCAAATCACTCAATATATGTATTGGTGTGATTTGATAGTTATAAAAAATAGCTACTAAAACTCAAGCCCTTCTGCCTTCATGACAGAATGCAAATCTTTGTCTCCACGACCAGACATATTAACCACGATAGTCTGATCAGGGGTCATAGTCTTAGCAAGCTTGAGGGCATAAGCAAGCGCATGGGCAGATTCGAGTGCAGGAATAATCCCTTCTTTGCGCGTCGCTTGATGAAAGCCCTCTAGAGCTTCTTTGTCAGTACAGCCTACGTATTCAACTCGCTTCATGTCTTTTAGGAAGCTATGCTCAGGACCAACACCTGGATAATCAAGGCCAGCTGAGATAGAGTGTGTTTCTTGGATTTGTCCATCATCATCAGCCATTAGGTAAGTCCGGTTGCCATGCAATACCCCGATACGACCTGCAGCTAGTGGCGCAGAATGACGGCCGGTTTCGATACCATCACCAGTGGCTTCAACGCCATACATTTTTACAGCAGTATCGTTCAAAAAGTCAAAGAACAGGCCAATAGCGTTAGAGCCACCCCCTACACAAGCTACCAGCGCATCTGGTAATTTGCCGGTTTTTTCTAAATGCTGTACACGCGTTTCTTTACCAATAATTGCCTGAAAGTCACGCACTAATAACGGATAAGGATGCGGGCCTGCGACAGTACCAATAACATAATAAGTAGTATCAACGTTAGTTACCCAGTCGCGCATTGCTTCGTTCAAAGCGTCTTTTAGAGTACGCGAACCAGAAGTAACTGGCACTACAGTAGCGCCCAATAGCCGCATGCGATAAACGTTCATCTTCTGGCGTTCAACATCGTCAGCACCCATGTAGACTACACACTCTAGCCCTAAACGTGCGGCAATCGTAGCGGTAGCTACACCGTGCTGTCCAGCACCAGTCTCAGCGATAATACGCTTTTTGCCGCACATCTTAGCCAACAAGGCCTGACCGATAGCGTTATTCACCTTATGAGCGCCAGTGTGATTAAGATCTTCACGTTTAAAATAAATCTGTGCCCCACCCATCTCATCACTCAAGCGTTTGGCATGATATAACGGGGTTGGGCGACCGACATAATTGACTAAATCATCATGGTACTCTTTCCAAAATGCTGGATCGGCCTTGACTTTGTTATATAGCGCTTCTAACTCTTCTAGAGCAGCCATCAGGGTTTCAGAGACAAAACGTCCGCCATGTACGCCAAAATGTCCACGGGCATCAGGATATTGATTAAAGTCTTGCACGTTTTCTGGATTGCTAAAACTATTAACTGCTTCTGGGGTAGAAGAAGACTTAGTATTGGGGGTTTGGTTTGCTACAGAACTCATAATAATTCCTACGATAAGGGGTTTTTTATAGTAATAACTCAAAAAGTTAATGACTTAAATGAGTGGTGAACAATTAACTTTGAAAAGTGATGATAAAAATGAGGTGTCAGAAGATTCAAGGACTTGTCCTAAAACCTTAGCAAGCAAATAAACCATGACTAAGCATTCAAAACTAAGCATTCAAAACCAGGTGTTGAAAACTTGGTATTCAAAACTAAGCATTGAGAAATAAGCGTGAAAAGCTAAGTATTAACTTCTAGCTAATAAAAACTAGGGATAAAGAACCAAGCATTTAACTCTACTTACTTAAGCTTTAGTTGGCTACTGCTGCACTGTGCGCTGCGCTTTGCCATCGATCGTTGTTAATGGCTTTCATAAAGCTACGCATTTTGGCATTGTCTTTTATACCTTTAGCGCTCTCTATACCGCCACTTACATCGACGCCGTAGATAGGTAAATCTAGAGTAGCAGCGACATTTTGGTCGTCGAGGCCACCAGCTAGAATAATCGGTAGCACACTATCAGTCGGTATTAAACTCCAATCGAAGCGATCGCCAGTACCACCGTACTTATGCTGATGATAAGCATCGAGTAATATACTGCTAGCACCTGCTGCTGCAAACTGCTCAATCCTAGCACTAACGCTAGCTGGGGTATGTCGCTGAGTATCTATACGCAAAGCTTTTATCCAGCGTTTATTGACTACGCCAGCGAGCTGCTGGCACTGCTCAGGGCTTTCGTCACCATGGAATTGAATAATATCAAAGGCCACTTGCTTAGCCAATTCAATGAGCTCAGCTTCAGCCATATTAACTACTAAAGCTACTACACTGACGAATGCAGGCAGCGCCGCACTTAAAGTTTGCGCTTGTGCCCAACTGACTGCTCGTGGGCTTGGTGGATAAAACACTAAACCTACCGCATCTACCCCTAATAGGGTAGCAGTATTTATATCATCGATTTGAGTGAAACCACAGAACTTTACGCGCATCGTATAACCTTACGAACAGCAAACGTTGATTAGGGATAGAATACCAAGTAAATCATAAAAAATGCTGGTAATAAGTGATGATAATTTGTTATTTAGATAGCAAATGAATTGCATACAAAAACTTATCCTAGCATACTTTTATTCATAGTTTTGTTTATGATTAAAATAAGGATTTCTCAATGTCTATAAAGACAGCGTCAATTAACGATAATACTAACCAAGTTGACCAACAAGCTGATAGTAGCAACCTACCCTCACCCCACTATTTGATGTGGTTTCGCCGTGATTTGCGTATTCACGACAATACAGCTTTGACAGCGCTCTGTGAACGGGCCGTTACTGAACACTCTACTGACGATATAAATGCTGAAAACATAAAAATTTCCGCCGTATATTTTTGTACTCCTGAACAGTGGCTTGAGCACGATAACTCAGTAGCACAAGTCGATCATATTGCGCGCACGCTGCCGATCCTTGCTGAGGACTTGTATAAGCAATTAAATATTACTCTAAGCGTCTACGTTTGCCCTGACTTTGCAGCTTGTGCAGAGGCTATGAATGAGCTATGCATTAGTCAAAATGTCAGTTGTCTCATGGCCAATCACGAATACGAAGGTAATGAAATCGACCGTGATCGACAGCTAACAGAGCGATTAGCAAAGCATGATATTGAGTTTATCCGCTGGCATGACCAATGTGTCTTACCGCCCCTTAGTATCACTACTAACGACGGTGATAGTATGTACAAAGTGTTTACCCCTTTTTATAGAAAATGGCGAGACACCGTAGAAGCCAGTCAAATGCATAGTCATGATGCTCAACAGCTGGCTAGTAATAAAAACAGCACGGAACCAACTGCGCTAAAATCAGTATCTGCTAGCGCTCATAACACTGAGGGCAATAGTAGCGAGATAAGCTCATTAGGCGATCAGCTGGTTAATGACTATCAACAAGCTCTGCTCAGCAACAAAGAGCTTAAAGGATACAGCGATAGCACGGCGCAACTTAAACAGTCACGTGCTGACTACCCTGCTGGAGAAACAGCAGCTAAGGAACAACTGGCGCAGTTTATAGCCGACGATATCGACAATTATAATATCAGTCGCGATGTCCCAAGCTTGCAGGCCACTAGCCATATGTCTGCCTACCTAACTATCGGAGCCATCAGTGCTAGAGAGTGCTATATGCAAGCGGCAAAAGCGCAACAACAGTTGGAGGTTCATGACAGTGATAGTGAAGATATCAACCGCTGGATTAGCGAGCTGGCATGGCGCGACTTCTATCGTCATGTGCTAGTAGAGAAGCCTGAACTGATTCGGCATCAAGCTTATAAAAAGGCTACCGATGAAAAGGTTGACTGGTCTTATGATAAGCAGGACTTTGCTGCTTGGTGTGCTGGTAAAACTGGGGTGCCATTGGTAGATGCAGCGATGCGCTGTCTCAATGCGACAGGCTTTATGCACAATCGTTTGCGTATGGTGACTGCGATGTTTTTGACTAAGGATTTGTTGATTGATTGGCGGTGGGGCGAGCGTTACTTTATGCAGCAGCTGATAGATGGCGACTTTGCTTCTAACAATGGCGGCTGGCAATGGAGTGCTTCGACTGGCACCGACTCTTCGCCCTACTTCCGCATTATGAATCCCTTTAGCCAAGCTAAGAGCCATGACCCTGATGCGATCTTTATTAAAACTTGGCTGCCTGAGCTAAAAGCGCTTCCTGCCAGCATCTTACATAGCGAAGATAAAATGCGTAAAGCTTTTAGTAGCGGTGGTAAGTTCGTTAATACTGCCTACCCGGCGCCGATAGTTGAACATAAACAAGCTCGACTAGCCGCTATTGCTGAATTTAAGAAATAACTGTTAAAGAGTAACTGTTAAAAAGTAACTGTCAAAAAGTAGCTACTAAAAGTGGGCCATTAAAAAGCGGCCTTTAATAGACCGCCCTCAATAATAAACTGGTAAAAAACGCTTATATTACATCAGCAACCTGAAAATAAACGGTGGTAGATTAATAGGTGTAGATAAGCGTATTCTAAGATGCTGTGGCGTTACTCATTGGCATCTGACAAGCGCCAGTACCTTGCGTATTAACCGTAACGGTCGCCCCTGTTAAAGAAAACAGCTGCTGCAACTGAGTTTGAGCGTTTTCGAGAGCGATCGTCATAACATCGCCACGACAAGCGCGCTCTAGTACTTCTTTTTTGGCCATGCTCTGCGCTTGCGCCAAAATAGCAGGGTCTACTTGCATCATGCCGAATACCCCAGTTTGCCAATCATAAATCTCTATATCATCCAAATACACTGCGAATATCTCTGAGGGCGGTATAGTAATAATGATCTGCGGCATAGTAGAGACGGGGTTATTCGCATCGATAGACTGCGCGCCCTTACCCTCTACATTCAGCGGTTCAGCAGGCTGTACTACTTGTACCATCTCAGGAGTCAAAGCACTCAAATCGATACCCGCTTGCACCCGACCTTTAGCGATAAATAAAGCCTTTTGCTCATCTTGCCACAACTTCATCCAACTGCCCGCGCGTTCGCTAGTAATGATAGTATCCACATTAAAAGCCACAGTCTGTAAACGATTGAGCTGCTGAATCCGAGTGACTACCCCCTCGCGAGTGATAGTATTAATTTTTGCCTCATCTTGACTGCTTTGAGAAATATAAATAGCCGCTACTAAAGCTGCCAAACCAATAATCAGCAATAACCAAGACATTTTTGCAATGGTTGGTTTCGATTTAGGCTGCTTACTAAGCGAACTATCGCTGTTGACAGGTTTATGGTCAGACGTGGTCATATCAGCTACCTCATAAAAGTTATTAATAATAGATAAAAGCGCTACAAGCCTTAGATACTTTGCTATAAATGCTGCTTGCTAGCTGTCAGTTCAAGTAACCGCTACTATATCTCTACACAATTGCTGAGAGAGCAGGTAGCTATAGTCAGGTAGTTATAGTCAGACCCATTCTGCTATGTTGCTATAAAAATTAGTCGATAGGTCTTTATTAGTAGCGTAACTTTACGGTTTAAGCTTAGTTATAGTTGAAAAGATAAAAAGTCATTGCGTCTTAGGCGAACTTTACCTACCATAGTCCATAGCTGTCTATGCTAGGTTGTGTCTATGCTGTATAAGCACAATTAACTATCAAGCTACTGGCTTGATAAGTACTTATTATAAGTATAGCTATGGACACCCTAACCGTTAGATATACCCCACTAAGAAGGCAAATCAAAGGTGAGATTAAACTATTAATCGAACTCCCAGTGCCTTATTTATTTATTGTTTGATCGTTGATAAGGTTACGCTTTATTTATGAAAGCCAGTCAGTTTTTGTTCGCTACGCTAAAAGAGACCCCGAGTGATGCCGATATCGCCTCAAGCCAGCTAATGGTTCGTGCCGGTCTTATCCGCAAAATCGCTTCTGGATTATATATATGGTTGCCGCTAGGTTTGCGAGTCCTGCAAAAAGTTGAGCGCATTGTTCGTGAAGAGATGCAGAATGTTGGGGCACAAGAAGTGCTAATGCCAATGACTCAGCCTGCTGAGCTTTGGCAAACCACTGGTCGTTTCGACGATTATGGTCCTGAGCTGTTACGCTTCAAAGATCGTCACGATCGCGACTTCGTATTGGGACCTACTCACGAAGAAGTTATTACTAACTTGGCACAAGGTGAACTACGTAGTTATAAGCAACTGCCTATTACCTTTTTCCAAATTCAGAATAAGTTCCGTGATGAGATTCGTCCCCGCTTTGGCATAATGCGCGCTCGTGAATTCACTATGAAAGATGCCTATTCTTTCCATGTCGATCAAGCTTCATTAGCCAAGACTTATCAAGAAATGTTCGAAGCTTACGTGCGTATCTTTACTCGCTTAGGCTTAGATTTCCGTGCTGTACAAGCGGACACTGGCTCGATTGGTGGCTTTGCCTCACACGAGTTCCATGTACTGGCCGATAGCGGTGAAGATGATATCGCCTTCTCTGATGCCTCTGATTATGCGGCTAACGTCGAACTTGCTGAGTCAATCAGTACTGCTGAGCGTCAAGCCCCTACTGCTGAACGTCAAGACGTACTCACTGAGAACATGCCTACTTGTGAAGCAGTCGCTGAACATTTACAGGTTCCATTAGCAACTACCGTTAAGACCCTTATTGTCCACGGTCATACTGTAGAGGGTGATAAGCAGCTTATCGCTTTAGTGTTGCGTGGTGATCATAAGCTCAACACTATTAAAGCGGAAAAAATAGAAGAAGCTGATACGCCTTTAACTATGGCTTCAGAAGAAGAGTTAAAAGCAGCTGGTCTACATAAAGGCTATATTGGCGTTGAGCTAGATATGCCAGTGTTTGTTGATCGTGCGGCAGCAGCGCTTTCCGATTTTGTTTCTGGTGCTAATGAAGTTAATAAACATACTATCGGCATGAACTGGGCTCGCGACGCTAACATTACTCGTATTGTCGATATTCGCAACGTCAATGAAGGCGATCCTTCTCCTGATGGCAAAGGTACTTTACAGATCAAACGTGGTATCGAAGTTGGCCATATCTTCCAGTTGGGTGATAAGTACTCACGAGCGATGAACTGTAGCGTATCGGGTGAAGATGGCAAGCCAGTTATCTTGATGATGGGCTGTTACGGTATAGGTGTTAGCCGTATTATTGCCGCTGCTATCGAACAGAACCATGATGAAAACGGGGTGATGTGGCCAGTAACTCCTAACGTTAGTGATTCGCTAGCGCCTTTTGAAGTAGCTATCGTGCCGATGAAGTCTAAAGAAGATACGGTGATGCAAACGGCTACTGCTCTATACGAAGAGCTAAAAGCGGCTGGTATTAATGTATTGCTTGATGATCGTAACGAGCGTCCAGGCGTTAAGTTTGCTGATTTAGAACTGATCGGTATTCCGCATCGTATCGTTGTCTCAGATCGTAACCTTGCTGAAGACAAGTATGAGTACGTCAATCGCCGTGACAGTGAAAAGCTTATGCTTAGCCGTGATGAAGTACTAGCAAAAATTAGTGCTAAATAGCGTTATTGTTAGTAAATACTGAGTTAGTAAATACTAAGTTAGTAAATACTGAGTTAATAAAAACAACTGTTAACTAGCTCAGCAAGATAATAATCAGTATAGAAAAGCGCCTGTCTTATTCAATAAGATAGGCGCTTTTTTTGCTTATAATCAGCATTGGCTATGAATCGGCTTTATTCACAGACTGGTTTATTTATACCTTATCCTCATCAATAGCCCTATTGACGGATTAGACGACTCGGCTTAGGTAATAAACTTAGATCACTGACTCGGCAAGGATTGATATCGATACCGCCGCGGCGTGTATACCAAGCTCTTACCATTAATTCACTGGGCTGGAAATGCTGGCTTAAATCCGCAAATATCTGCTCTACACATTGCTCATGAAAGCCATTATGCTGACGAAAGCTTAATACATAACGCAGCATATCAGCATGAGCAACTGTGTTGGCGCTGGTCATGGTAACGGCTAAGGTACCCCAATCTGGCTGATTGGTCACCGGACAATTACTACGCAACAGGTTGGAGTAAAAACTAACGCTGTGCTGTACTGGCGGTTGTTTGTTAACACTATTGTCTGACCCAGCCTTTAATAGAGAAGCGTCAGGATGTAGGGTCAATGCCACCTTGTCTGCACACTCTGCTAAAGCATCATCGATACTAGTCCCTTCTGGCTCAATGATTAGCAATCCCGACTGCATATCATCTAACGCTATTAACTCAACGCTTACCTGTGCTTGGACGCAAGCTGATAGGTCTTTGGCAAGCAAGGTTTGTACTTGCTGCCAGTTAGCGAACTCAGTAAAGTTAAGACTATTTAAGTACAGCTTTAACGATTTGGACTCAACGATATAGGCTGAAGTCGCTGGAATACTAAAGCGGGCCATTGCTACTTGCGAGATACCTTGCAGATTAAGCCATGACATCTCAAAAGCATGCCACCAGTCCATACCCACTTGCAGCTTGTGCTGTTGCCAGCCGATAACATCACGACCTATGCTACGAGCAATCGGATATAGCGTCTCTGGGCTGTACTGAGTGGGATAGTCAGTAGTTTGCTCACCTAAAATACCGTGAATACTCATAAATTACCTTTGAAATTCGCCATGACTTTAAAAAAGAATAGTCATGTATAAAAAGAGAATCATTTTACCTTAATGTAGGGCTTGTTGAAAAACCATTACTGAATCTCACATTCTAAAACCAAGCTATTTTCAAATATGATGTGACGATGTTAGACACATGGGTGGGGCGCAGCTTGCGATCTCTAACCTTCCGTCGCTACTCTTCAATTACTTGACGCTTTTTAGCCTCGACTGTAGCGGTTATCCTTGTCTGATTGCTAGGTTGCGACGGCTTGGCTGGGCTGAGTCTCGCGGCAGCAGGAATCGGCTCAGCCATTAGCCGACGCCCTAGCAGACTGGCAAGATAATAGCGGACGGCGAGATTGGCTAGCAAAAATCAAATAATCGCCAATGCACTCTCATAGAATTAGCTACTAGCTATTCGCGGTTAGAAAGAATGAAAAACTGCCCTTTGTAGCGAGAATAAAAAAAGCCCAACCACGTTGGACTTTTTATAGAGCTCTATTCTAGCTGTCAGCAATCCCTTTACAAGCGAATGCGTGAGCCATTACTAAGCAAACGATAACAGATAACATAGAATATTACGCAGAAGGCAAAAATAGCCGCCATTGAGTACCAAACGTTGACGTCAGAATAGCCCAAAATACCATAGCGAAAAGCGTTAACCATATAGACAATTGGGTTTAATAAGGAGATGTTTTGCCAAAAGCTCGATAAGTCTTCCATTGAATAAAACACCCCACCTAAGAAGGTTAGAGGCGTTAATACAAAGCTTGGAATGATGGAGATATCATCAAAAGAGCGCGCATATACGGCGTTAATAAAACCGCCCAATGAGAACAAAATTGACGTCCCTAAAACGGTGAATATAGTGACAAATAAATGCTCTATACCCAGCTCAGTAAAAAACAGCGCCACGATTGAAACAATGACAGCGATAGTCAAGCCGCGAAAAATACCGCCACTAACATATCCCATCAAGATTGCATGCTTAGAGACGGGAGAGACTAATAGCTCCTCAATACTAGCGGTAAACTTAGCACTAAAAAAGCTCGATACCACGTTCGAGTAGCTGTTGGTAATGACTGCCATCATAATCAAGCCCGGCACGATGAACTGCATATAAGGCACACCGCCCATTTCGCCAACTCTATCGCCTATCATCGTCCCAAAAATCACAAAATATAGCGCCATAGTAATCACTGGCGGTAGTAATGTCTGCGGCCAAATACGTAAGATTCGGCGAATCTCTTTCATAAATATAGTATTAAAAGCTATCCACTTCTTGTTCCATGACATGGTTTCGTTAGGATCTATTCTTATGTCCTTACTCATAACCCTGCCTCCTTCATACTGTCAGCGCTTTGAATATTCTTATCTACTAAACGCATAAATAGCTCTTCTAAGCGGTTTGATTTGTTACGCATACTGGCCACTGAAATATTTAGGTCAGTGAGTTGCTCAAATACACAGTTAAGACTCTCGCCTTCACTTAAGGTGACTTCTACTGTCAGCTCGTCAGGCTGGGTAATCGCCGTGACTTTATCGATTACTAGCGGCTGATGAAGGGGCTGCTCTAAGTCTAATACAAAGGTCTCAACCGATAGCTGGCCAAGCAAATCTTTCATCTCAGTATTAATACGGATTTCACCATGATCTAAAATAGCGATGCGCTTACACAGCTGTTCAGCTTCCTCTAAATAGTGAGTCGTCAGAATGATAGTAGTGTTCTCTTCGACGTTGATCTGTTGCATAAACTCCCACATTGAACGGCGCAGCTCAATATCTACCCCAGCCGTGGGCTCATCAAGAATCAACAGCTTAGGTTTGTGAATCAGCGCTCGAGCAATCATCAAGCGTCGTTTCATACCGCCAGATAGCTCGCGGGACTTACTGTTGCGCTTGTCCCATAGACCTAAGGCTTTAAGCAGACGCTCAGCACGTGGCTTAGCTTCTTTAGCAGGGATGCCAAAATAACCCGCTTGGGTGATAATAATATCTTCTACTTTTTCAAACATATTGAAATTGAACTCTTGCGGCACTATACCTAGATACTGCTTGGCAATAGACGGGTTCTCTAACAAGTCGATACCGAATATCTTCACGCTACCGGCAGTTGGCTTAAACAGTGAGCTGATGATACCAATCATCGTTGACTTACCAGCACCATTAGGTCCTAATAAGGCAAAAAACCCACCTTGAGGGACGACTAGGCTCACGTCTTTCAACGCTGAAAAGCCATTATCGTAAGTTTTGGATAAATGCTCGATGGCAAGTGCAGGTACTTCAGACATGAAGGCCTCTTTGTTATATATTTAAGAATGATTAAAAACGTATCTAAGGCCTTAATGTGAGGCTAGTTACAATCGATTTCAACTGCCTACGCCTATAACGATGAGATAAGAGTAACTTATCGACTATTTACAGTCACTAAACAATAGATTGGAGCAATATATTCAAGCAATAGCTTGGAGTAAATCGCACAAATAAAAAAGCACCTACTTTAGCTAATAAAGTAGGTGCTCTATAAACTCAATAGTATTGCTAGCCGTTAGCTGGCTTCACCAACCATATAATCAACAGCGTTTTGTACTTCTTCATCAGGGATATCAGCCCCGCCTTTAGCAGGCATAGCGTTATAACCATTGATTGCATGAGTGTATAGCGTCTCTTTACCTTGTGCTATACGAGGTCCCCAAGCACCAGCATCACCTAGTTTAGGTGAGCCTAACAAACCTGTTGCATGGCAAGTATGACAGACGGCATTATAAACAGCACCACCGTCGCGAGGGCCATCACCAGCCGAGGGGCCAGAAGAACGTGCCGTTACATCACAAATCTCGCCATCTTCAAAACAAACCTGACCTACAGGCTGAATACGGGCAATTAGATTTGGATAAAGAGCAATAAGCTTCTGAACTTGTGGAGTATCTTGAGGAATAGGCTCCTCTTCAACAACCGCAGCAGCCATGGCAGGCTCAGCAGCAGCTGGATCTGCCGCGCCATCAGCTGCAGCAGCAGTATCTGTACTAGCAGTATCTGTACTAGCAGTATCTGTACTAGTAGTATCTGTACTAGTAGTATCCGCAGCAGCTTTAACTTCACCACCTACTGCTGCAGGAGCTTCAGCGGCCGTATCTTCTGCTACTGCAGAAATAGCTACAGGCTTATCTACAACTTCTTCAGCTTGGCTCACCGCGATACTAGCGATTCCTAGAATGGCAGCTGCCGATAACATCACTACTTTTCTCATTCGTCACGTTCTCTTATATCTTGTACAAATGGCTAGCACTTATTAAATATATTAATTAATATATATCAATTCTACTAGTACACTCGTAATCGGTGGTCATTAATAGTTATTTCCCCTATCATTATAAGGGAAAAGAGGGGTAAATTGCCATGCCTGTTTGCTGACTATAGTGTTTTTTCTAAAGAAACCTCAATAGCGAACTTTGTTGATTGGCTTTACAGCTTTTATTTGTTAGACTAAGCGGTCTTAATTTCAAGCCTAATGCGCTCGTAGCTCAGTTGGATAGAGTATCGGTCTCCGAAGCCGAGGGTCGTGGGTTCGATTCCCGCCGAGCGCACCAATCACCGTGTTTGTACATAACCTCGCATTACCTCCAAAGCCTTTATTCCTTTACCTTAAAAGGTTTATGTCTTTCAACATTACTTGCCATTACCTAGCAGCACCACTACAATGTTGTTAAAATAGTTGTTAAAAACCTTTAACATCTCATGGTGATGTCATGATTAAAAGAAAAGATTATCAACTGACTGATGCTGGCGTGAAAGCGATCGCCAAGCAACCGGTGCCAGATAAAATCACTCGTCATGGCGATGGTAATAACCTATACCTAATCCAACACACCAATGGCACATTATTTTGGCAAATGACCTATCGCTATCAATCTGATAAAGATATCAAGCCAAAACAAAAAACCTATCAA
This sequence comes from Psychrobacter sp. BF1, assembly GCF_019279065.1. Taxonomy (NCBI): domain Bacteria; kingdom Pseudomonadati; phylum Pseudomonadota; class Gammaproteobacteria; order Moraxellales; family Moraxellaceae; genus Psychrobacter; species Psychrobacter sp. BF1. Next base: position 26,140 of record NZ_JAGYWV010000010.1, on the reverse strand, counting down.
ATTGGTGTTTATAAATCCTGCAAACAAAACGCTGATGCAGCATTCAAGCCTGAAATATCATTGAAGCAAGCGCGGCTGGCACGTGATAAAGCTAAAGCATTGCTTGCTGATGGTATTGATCCTACCGAACACAAAAGCCACTTAAAGAATAACTATGAACAAAGAGATTTGTTTAAAACCATAGCAAAAAGCTATCTAGACGAAAAATCAGAAACCACATCAAAGAACGTACAAAAGCTGCAAGGATTTTTGGATAATCATATTCTCAAACGTTTGGGCTCATACCCTATTGGCGCTATCACCGCGCAAGATGTGATTAAAACAGGGCTAGATATTCAAGCAGAGTTCGAGAAGCAAGGTAAATACACGTCAGAGACTGCTCATAAGTGTATGGGACTCATCAGCTCCATCTTTGAGCATGCTATCAATACTCTAGGGTATGACATTATCAACCTCGCCAGCGGACGTAATAAAGCTTTAAGACCTCACAAAGCCAAGCGCATGAAAGCCGTTGAGCAGCATCAATTCCCAGAACTGCTACGTAATATCGATAACTATATAGAGAAGCACCCGAACGGGCACCAGCAAACAGTGGCTGGCTTGCAGCTCATGACGCTTTGTTTTGTGAGAACTAAAGAGCTTAGGTTTTTTGAATGGTCAGAAATTGATTATCATAAAAGCGTCTGGCGTGTACCGGCACACAAGATGAAAATGCGACAAGACCATATCATCCCACTGTCACCGCAAGCAGTAGCTATTATCGAGCGTATGCGACCACTGACAGAACGAACAGGTTACGTATTCTACAACTTTGAGAGCGGTAAACCATATAGTGAAGTTTGGTTCAATCAAGCATTAAAACGAATGGGTTATACGGGCGACCCCTACCCCAAAATGACTGGCCATGGCTTTAGACAGCTTGCCAGCACAGGATTATATGAGTTGCAGTTCCCGGAGAACATCATTGAAATACAGCTTGCGCACCTTGAACAATCAAGCGTGAAAAAGCGTTATGACTTATCAGCGCATTTATTCGAGCGGCAAGTAATGATGAATCAATGGGCAGACTATTTAGACGACTTACGTGCTGGCAAGGCTATTAACTTTGAGTTGTTGACGCCTGATGAGGTATCAGAAGAAATACAGATTAGGAATAAACAAGCGACTGATATAGCTGTGCATGACAAGGACGCTCTGATAAAGAGCCTGAAAGCACAAGGGATATCAAAAGAAGTTTTAATGAAGCTTGCAGAGCAGCTTTAACAAATAACGTCAGTATTGGACTGACAAACCGAACTTGATAGCGTCAATCGCTATCGATACCAATTGCAAGGCTAGGGCTGATCCCCCGAACGACAGATATTCACACCCTTAAACTGTCACTGCCTTGCTCCTATTATGGTTAAGGGTGTAAGGGTGTGTACTGTGAGCTTAGTAGATCTAATAAAAAAAGAAGATGATGAATATATTAGTGTTAATGCATTCATTAAGTTGGTTTCTAATCATACTAAAGATAGTAATGACTTAGTCATTGAGTACATAGGTAAATTTTGTTTATCCGATCGCCATGACAGCATCAGTATTTATATCAAAAATTCTGGTAATGGGTATTCATTTGAGGGCAATATAAAATATTTAATATCTAAAAGTGACAAAACAGATAGTCATCGCTTTTATACCATGAGTGAGTTAGAGAAAAATGATGAGTTTCTAACATCTTATTTTCTGAAAGATGAGATTTTTAATGCTAGTTTTATAAAGAGCCTTAATCTAAATCCTAATAGCTATAAGAAGCCCTTTATTAACGTTGAGGATATCAACAACCCAGTTGATAAATGGCTTGCAGAAGATAATCGAAAATACATTTCTGCGCTTCAATATGTAAATAATCTAGGCAAAGGTATTGGTTCGGGAAAACCTTTGAAGGTAGTGCTTGAGTGCTTGATTCAAAATGTTTCATTCAATGAAGTTGAGCTTTATTTACATAAAGACCAAAAATACTTATTAGTTACAGAAGCCGATATTTTAGACTATAAAACCTCAATTGAAGTATTAGGAAATATTTACCATAGCCTAGACAGTAGTCAATTCGGTATAAATTTCACAGATGAAAACCTTAAAACTTTCATAGACTTTCACTTTAAATATGCAGACTTGCCAGACTTGAGTGATATAGATATTGATACGTTTGAACGAGGAGAGTCGAATCAAAGTGAAAGTCAATTACCTACCCCAAAGCTATCAGATAATAGTTCTGTAATTAGCAACCTGGGTGAAAACCAAAGGCTGTTAATAACCTATGCGTTCTTCACTGCATCAGATATGACTTGCTTGATCGTTGACGAGAACCCTGCTTACATTAATAACGACGCTAATTATCTAAGGCATCATCGCATGGTTTGTAATGCCATTGATGCCGGCTTCTTAGTCCCTAATGACACCGACCAAATTCCAGCTGAACAAGTTAAAACATGGCTAGCTAACCATAACTTTATTTACAAGGGCTTTAACGACAAACTATCGAATGATAATGACAAGGTGGGATTGCCAGCAGTAGGACACGTCATTAAAACCTATGATCAGCTTGTTGAGGAGCTGGCGACCGCTAATAATAGAATCAAGCAGCAAGATATACATATAAAAAGTCTTGAAGATAAGCTAATTCAACAATCAAATATAAAACCAACGCTTTTTTATGACTGGAAAGGGAGCAGTCAATATGATTACCCTCCCGAACTTCATTTAGCTTTAATCATATGGGAGAAGAGTTATATCTTGAATGAGATTGATAATCCTCATATAAAAGACCACTCCGATAGATTTGGTATTATTGCTGGAAAAATAGGACTAGATAAAACCATTCATGGTGCAGCATTAATTAGTAGGTTAAGTAAAATAACCAATCCACAAATCAACAAACAAAAAAAAGATGTTGAAAACTTTAAAATCATTAAAGGTTTAAATATCAAAGACTTAGATGACGATAACCCCCAAGAGTAACCCTTGACGGTGACCCGTTATTTAATGGGTTACCCCTTGCAGTAACCCCACTGAGAAAAGTTATATTCACCTCATAGCAGGGCATTACCGCCCATTACTTTCAACGCTAAGAGGTGAACTATCATGACGTTAGTCGATCAATATCTAAGAATGGCAGATCTTGCCAACCAGCCAGCGCGAGCCGCTAAGACCCACATCACAAAGTCAGGGCAAAAGCGCAACGTGACCGCCAAGCCTGCTACGCGCGGTATCACTGGCTTCTCTATTAAACACATCTATCATCTGATTAAAAACGACAAATTCCCGGCTCCTATAAAAATTGGAAATGCCAGCGTTTGGCGCTTATCTGAAATAAATCAATGGTTGGATAGTCATAGCCAAGCTACTACTAGTAGTGAGGCATAACCATGATCACTCCACGGCACATGCCCGTCAAATCTCAAAACGTTAAAGTCAAAGAACATATGCTGGCAGGTCATACTATTGACACTTGGCAAGCTTATAAGCTTTATACGATTACATGCTTAGCACAACGTATCTATGACTTGAAGAAAGCTGGAATACCTGTCGTAAGCAAAATGGTCACTAGAAACGGTAAGAGATTTAGCGTTTATTGGATAGAAGCTGAAGACCGTTCTTTGCTTACTACTGATGTGGGAGCAGTTAGTAATGACTAATAATACTAATACCCAGCTAAATACCCGCTGTTTAGCAAATTCGAGCCTTAATGACATGAATTCGAGTGTAAAGGTACAGAATTCGAGTCTTTATGCTACGAATTCGAGTTTTAACAGTAAAGTTATCAATATTGCCAATAAGATAAATAAAATCGTTAAAAACCTGTCTATTTTTGGTGCTAAAAAAACTGATGTAACAGGGGCGGTTACCCATTTATTGCATTTTAGCGGTAGTGAAAAACAAGGCTTTACAAGTGATGATAACAAGCGTTATCATGGTTGCACAACAGAACATTCAGCGTCAAATCCAAGGCGTCATTCATTGGATATTTTTATGCCTAAAACTTACCTGGTTAACACCCAGCAAGTTACCACGGGCATGAATAAGTTAGTTTTAAGATTTAAACGTTATACCTATGGCACTGGACACAGTGACGTAAGTTGTGACGGGATGAGTGAACCTAATAAAATACCCCTTTGGGGAAATAAGTTCCGCGGCCTGAATGTCGTTGTTGTAATCCCGTTTTACCCTTTTTTTACGATATACAACAAACACACTAAACATTCAGGAGGGCATTATCATGCCTAAATCTATCCGCACGACCTCAAACACTCAAAACACCCCTACACTAGCCACATTCAAAGCTGGTGATAGTGTTCTGTGTCCATCATTAAGCTTCACCTCGTTTGTACTGACAGCCGACCCATACGGCAAGCGTGACCTATTGGCACTTACTCACGATGGCAGCAACATCTACTACGATTATAAAGGCTATTTTGTTTCAGCATGCGATACAGAAACAGGTGACTATCAGCCGTCGCTATTCAAAAATACCGAAGCCAATCGCCACGCAGTTGCAACGCTATATAACGGAAGGTTTACCAACCAAACTAGCCAGCGCACAGTAATCGATACTACCGAAGCTGATGACGATGAGGTTATTTTAATACCATCAATCGAGCTATCGGACACCGCTTGTGATATTGGCGGGGCTATTGGCTTATTAAATGATATTGGCATGCTGTTATGGATGATCTATCAAGAGAAGATGACGCCAAGCCAAGCGGAATCAATGGCGCGCTTGTCACATGATTCTATTGACACATGGGCCGACTTACTTAGTAGTAGATTGAACACCATCAATAAATCATTGGCTCAAAGCACCTTTGGTAACGAGGTGGCAGCATGAGCATTAATAAGCTATCTAACGATTTGATAAATGCCAAAGAAGCTGAAATACAACGCCTGTCATGGTTTGACGCTTTATTCACCACCATCAAGAATGACCTTGAAAGTGGTGATACATACAAAGCTCAAAAACTTGCCGACCTCGGACAATATCTAGCACAAGACTTCCATCATTATTCAGAAGATGATTTGGCTGGTCTTAAGATAGAGCCGGAGGTGGCACTATGAAAAATAGCTACCCATCGAAGCAAAGCCGCCGTCATGCGAAGCGTAAAAGCTACTTCAAAAAGTACCGCGCTACTCGCCAGCCTTCCAAACAAGACATTAAGCAAATAAACAAGCAGGGAGGGAGCGATGACTACCCTACTGCATAAAATGAACGCTCACGAAAAAGCCCAAGCAATTAGCTCAGGCTTCTTGGAACTGATAAAAGCTTTAACACCTACCCCTCGGCAAGGGCTGGCAAGCAAGCGAACATCATTCAGATCAGTGATGAAACACCACACGAATGATGGTAGCACACCTGTCTGCGATATAACATCCGTTCAAGCAGCTAAATGCGATAAATCAAAAAGCTTATGGCCCGCTAATCGATGGAGGGCTGAGTAATGAGCGACGACAAACAGAAAAATGAATGTGAGGGCTTATACCAATCGCAGTGGTATAAATGCCCTAACAGTATGATTGACTGGGTGGCAGGATTAGAGCTTAAGCCTGGTGCATTGGTAGTAGCTATGACGATAATAAGGTACACAGTAGGTATGCGTGGCAAGAAATCAGCAGCAATCCCTACTGAAGTGTTCATGCGTGTGCTGGGTACAAACAGAGAGAAAACAGCTTATGAGCATGTTAGGCAAGCCGTGGAATCAGGTCTAGTGAAGGTAATAAAAAAACAAGGCTGTGTTAGCGTCTATTCAATCAATCAAGACTCTGACTTATGGCATAAAGCGCCAGTAGTGGCGGAAAGCGCCAGTAGTGGCGAAAAGTGCCACATAGGTAGTGGCGGAAAGCGCCATAAGGTGGGGGCGGAAAGCGCCACAGGAGTAGTGGCGGAAAGCGCCACACTTATAAAGAGAGATATTAATAAAGACATTCTTAAAGAGGAAAATGAATTAGAAGTTTTTGATAGGTCTTATGAGGTAGTTAAAAACCAATTGAAGATGGCAGGAATAATTCCAGTTGGTAAGCCAGTCAATGATGATGAATTAAAGCCAGAGATCTATAAATTTATTACCTGGTGTAATGAAAAAGGAATAGCTGAGCTACAGCGGTCCCGATCAGTTGTTAAGTGGTTTCAGAAGATGGATGCAGAAGACCGCAAACGTTTCTACACTTTCGCTGATGAAGACAACCGTTATTACATGGATTCTGTTAATGAGATTGAGGATGCTCAGGTATCAGACGAACGTGCAGAAGAAATTAGAGCTCAGCACGCTGATGCACTCATAGGGATGGGCTTCTGATGACACTACTTACTCAGCAGGAGCTGCACAGCATAGAAGTTGAGCAGCGCATCTTAGAAGTGATAATGACCCGTGATGAAGCTTATGACAAATATAGCGACTTTATCAGATTAGATTTGTTTTTTGCTGAACGACACAAAATAATTTATCGAGCTATTGTTAGCCTTAAAAAAACAGACCCAAAACAAGAGCTTGATCTTGTGCTAGTTAGTGACCGGTTGAAGCAGGTTAATAAATTAAAAGAAGCTGGCGGGGATGAATATCTGTCACAGATATTTAATACACCTCATGTAATGCTTTCATACAACCTAGATGAGCATATTAAGACGCTAGAGGACTTACGGTTAAGGCGTGAGATGTCAGATAAGTTAAGTATTGCCGTTCACTCACTAAGCGATAGAGAGAACGATGCCTTAGATGTATTGCATAACTGCGTAGATAGTATGGTCAATGTATCGACTGGTCATGTTGAGAGCAAAACGCAAAATATGACCAGCTTGTTACATGCAGTCATAGATCAGGTCGAATATATTAAAAAGCATGGCGTGACATTCATGCGTACAGGCTATGACGACTTAGATAAATCAGTCATGGCAGACGTAGGTAATCAATGGGTTATAGCTGGGCGTCCAACAATGGGTAAAACCATACTTGCTGAAAACATCACTAGGTTTATCACGAAAACTACTGGTAAAGCAGGTGTTGTCTTTAGTTTAGAAATGAAAGCCTCTGATATGGCAATACGTATGCTTAGTGCTGAGGGTTCTATACCAGTACAGGCACTTAAGAAAGAAAAGATTAGTGAAGATAATTATGCAAGATTCTACGCAACCACAGCAATCATTCAGGGGCTAAACATACACGTCAATGACGACAGATCAATAACGCTAGCAGGCATCAAGACAGAGCTTGCCCGCATTTATAGAAATCATGGCGAAATAGGTGTGGTTATGGTCGACTACATTCAAATCATGAAAGAAGTTATTGAGGCTGGTGGAGAGTTACGGACAAAGATTGCTGAGATTAGTAGAGCCTTACGAGCAGTTGCTCAGCAATACAACTGCCTAATGATTCTGCTGTCTCAGGTCAACCGCCAATGTGAATCAAGACCTGATAAGCGCCCTCATATGGGTGACCTGAAGGATTCCTCAGCGTTAGAGCAAGATGCAGATATTATCACCATGGTTTATAGGCATGATAAGTATGAAAAAGACGTAAGCAAGCATACCAACGTAGTAGAGGTCATCGTGGCTAAAAACCGTAATGGCAGTGATGGAACGGTGAGACTTGCTTTTGAAGGTCAATACAGCCGCTTTAGTAATCTAACAACATACAACTCTGGCGATGAAATACCGCCTTATAGGAGTAATCACTGATGATTATCAAGAAAGAAGCAATTAATGATGTAGTAGCTAAAAGCTTTTGTACTGGGTTTTCAGAGCTCGACAAATTAATGAGGGTTGCTGCTGGCAACGTAGTTATTATCGCAGGTCGCCCATTAATGGGTAAAAGTGCTTTAAATCTAAATATCCTGACTAATATTGCCAAATTCAGAGAAGGTGAAGCAGTATTCTTTAGTGCAGAAATGTCATCGAATCAAGTCATGGACAGGCTGGCAAGTGCTGAAACTAGCGTTAATCTTACGTCTATCAGAAAAGGAGATTTAAGTACCGATGATTGGGCCCGGATGCAGCGGTTTATCTCAGAAGAGAAAAACATACCTTTGACTATCGTTGGCAACAGTAATCTTAATATCGATGAAATGCGCACTCAGTTAAACAGAATAAAGCGTGAGACGGGAGGTAAGCTATCGGCTATTGGTGCCGATTACCTGCAGCTAATGGAAGGCGTTATCGGACAGTACAATGTTGATAATGTTAGTACCATTATTCGCACGCTAAAAGCATTAGGTCATGAGTTTGGCTGTCCCGTGTTCTTACTGTCCCAGTTGAGCCGCGACGTTGAGAATCGTCCTAATAAGCGCCCTATTATGTCGGATTTACGCGACTCAGGCGCGATTGAGCATGACGCTGACATTATCACGATGATTTACCGTAATGATCACTACGAGCAAAGAGAGAATGGCGGTAGCGCTAAGCTCGACGGTATGGCAGAAATCATCATTCTTAAAAATACAAACGGATCGACTGGAACCGTAAGGCTAGGTTTTGAAGGTAAATACGCGCGCTTCACCAATCACATGCCAGCGATGCATGATTTGGACGACGAGCCAAATTATGAAGAACAATGAGCAGTTGTGAATATTAATATATGGTAGCTCTCACCATAGAGCCTATTAATTAAAACAATAAAAAGCACCCATGTTGGTCGCATGAGTGCTTAAGCTGGCAAGTAACAGAGCTGTGTTATCGCATGTCTATTATACAACTTTTAAGGGTGATAGTATGCGCGTAACAAATAAACAGATGGTTTTAGATGCGATTATTGACTTGAATAATCAAGAGCAGTCAGTCACTCGTGAGACGTTATCGGGTTTGATTGACTTGTCGCTTGCTGTGATTGACGAAAAACTAACGTCATTAGTTAACGAGGGATTAATCTATCGTATTCAACGTGGTGTCTATGTACCAGTTGTCACTCATAATCAAGCACGTATCATCAGTAAGATAATTCTACCCTGTGGCACAGTTAAGATCGACATTGGTGATGACGTTTGGACATTAACGCCAAAAGAGGCAAGGATTATCGGTAGCTTAATGGTTGCTGACGCCATGCAGTATAGCAATATCGAGATAGGTCATCATGCAGCACTTACGACTGCTAAAATGGATTTACAAACTAAAGAGATGCGTCGAGATATTAAAGATCTGCAAGGGTTGCTGGCAAGTAGTAATCACGCATAATACTATATCTACCCTACTTCTTAACCTCAGATAGAGCTCATATAGACTATGCTATATCCACATCAGTACGTTCACCATCATGGTGAACGCCTAATAATCGCAACTTTAAGAGGTCCTTGCTGACACGTTACAACAGAAGGCAGTGTGCTGGTTAAATAAATTTGGTTATACAGCGTTATATAAGACACAATATACAACCGTATTGTTATATAATAAGACCAAAGAGAGATCTATCATATGTACGAATTAGTTTTTACTGATGAATTTAAGGGGTGGCTAGAGTCACTTACCGAAGCAGAGCAAGACGATGTGGTAGCCTCTTTAGTGGTTCTGCGCCAAGAAGGCCATCAACTTGGTAGACCCCATGCTGATACCGTTTATAGTAAAAAGATGACCAACTTAAAAGAGTTACGCATTCAACATGGTGGCAAACCATATCGTGCCTTCTTTGTCTTTGACCCAAGCAGACGTGCAATTATGTTATGCGGTGGAGATAAGACAGGCGATAAGCGTTTTTACAAGAAGATGATACCAATAGCAGAAAAGGTTTATAAGCAATACCTTGCAAGAAAAGACGACAAGGAGATTAAGAAATGAAAGGTCTTACCAGCTTAGATGACTACATGGCTGCAATGCCAGCCGAGAGACAGGCGCGTATTCACACTAAAGCCAAACGCCTAAATCAATCTATTCAACTAGGCAAACTTCGCCAACTGAATAAACTTAAACAGGTTGATGTGGCTAACCTGATGGGCGTATCGCAAGCCAGCATATCAAAAGTAGAAAGCGGCAAGGATATTCAACTATCAACACTGCAACAGTATGTTCATGCTTTAGGTGGTGAAGTTAGTATTACTGCAAAGATGCCAGGCGGTGAAGTCATACTGATGTGATGCCTTCACCCTCTAGGCGAACCCAAACCGATACCAAAAGGTGTACGTTAAGCGTATGCCTTTTTTTGTGGCTGGCGTGCTAATTCTTTAATAACCCATAAAGTAGCTTTTGCATGTCTGACCTTTATATTTAGGCTCAGTATAGAGGCACCCGCACGCGATAGAAATGCTAGCAGAAGCCATTGGGAAGGTCGTGCCCCTCGCATTGTCCAAAATACAAGATGAGCTGTCTTTGCTGGAGAACAACCCTTGCCCTGATCCTTGTTCAATATCTTGGTACAAACTTGGAAATGCTGTAGTACAAGACTTATAGATTGCAGAAAAGACTTGGGGGTTCTGCACGTCATCCATATCTGCAATGATACATTCAGCAAAATTACTAGGCCTACTGCAACCAGTCAGAGCCACAGCCAAAACAAGACCGAAAAATACTCTATTCATCATACACCCTCATCGATTATCCCTACATCACGCCACATATTGACCACCACAGCCAATCCTTATCATTAGTGGCTACCAAAGCCTATACTATCCTTTAAATAACTCTATGGGCGATTTAAGAACGACTATGAGTGACAGAACATAGACATATAATCGCGCAAATGCACCGCTATAAGGTTCGACTTCACGCACATCAGTGTAGTCAAATGCATACATACAAAGGCATTGGAGTCTGTAATGGGCGATAGATTGAAGGTAAATTGGGAAAAAGTTGAGCTTGCGTATCGTGCAAACGTTAAAACAGTCGCGCAAATAGCAAAAGAGGCTGGTCTTAAAGACAGTACGCTACGATCAAGAGCCAAACGCAAGGGTTGGTCGCGTGACCTTGGTAAGCGTATTAGATTAGAAGCGAATAGCATTGTTAATGCCAATGCTGTTAAGCGCGAAGTCGGACGCTTAGAGAGTATGGATAACGCCACCGTAGAGGAGAATGCCAAGCTTACAGCTAGCATTCGCATATCTCACCGTGAAGATATTGGTAAGGCACGCGCATTAACCATGATGTTACTTGATGACTTGAAAGCTCAGATCGGCACAGATAACCGCAAGCGCTTAGAAGACTTGTTTATCGCAGCATTAAAGGCTGGCGTGATAGATGAAAGTGCTCTCGAAGCATACGAGCGCGTCACTTCGGTATCTAATCATATGCGAACACTAAAAGACTTGGCAGACATCATGACCAAGTTTGTCGCGTTAGAACGCCAGGCTTATGGTCTTGATGATAAAGACAATTCACCAGTTGACGCGCTAACCAGCCTTCTACATAGCATTGCTAACAGCAACGGCAATGCCTTTGGCGTAGTGAAAGATGATCCTGCGTACGAGGTTGAGATAGATAACGTCGCAACTAATACGATAGGTGTTAAGGCTGATGTTTACTAATATGACAAAACTATCTGCCTCATTCATCGGTGTATTCTGATGGCGCAAAATTGCGTAGTGAGAATTTATCTGAGCAATACCGTTTAAGGGACTTTATCAGCACTGCTGTAAGGTTTTAGATATCACGCAATATTGCTCATAATGAACTCATAATCATTCAATTAGTGAGTAATATCATGTCTTTTGATTTTATGTCAGGCTTTAAGCCTTCTGAAGAAGAAAGAAAAAAACGTCGTGAACAATTCGACGACAACAAAGCGAAGATGGGGGTTGGTGCTAACACAGGTCAAGGTGGCTTGCTTGGTGCTGGCAAGTTAAATCAGCAAGTACAAGAAGCACAGATAGCGCCTACTCCAGCACAGACTCAAATGCAGGAAGCCTCGAGTAATGGAAGACAACAACGTGCTCAGGCTTTAGGGCAGATTGATATCAACAGACAAGAGCGGGATAAAACACAAGCTGCAGCGTTAGCGCAAGCTCGTGATGTGGCTCGTCTGCCTGTAAGAGAGCAAGCGCAAGCAGTACAGCAAATGAGAGCACAAGGGCAAGAGCGAGCCGGACTCGCGACAACTCCAGTGGCAGCAAAGCCGTCCCCAAACTTAGGGGTTGGTACTACATCGAACATGGTTGCCAATCAGCAAGCACGACGGCAAGTGGTCGCACCGCAGTTAGGCATAGTCAGTAATACCAATGCTAGCGTGGCAAGTAATAATAATGTGAGCGACAAGACGATAGCGGATGAAGCTGATGCGCTAAAACCTGTGTATAGCGACAGTCCTAAACTCGGTTTCGGTGCCAATAGTGTGCAGCGCGGCAATCCTGATAATAAATCATTTGGATTATCAGTGGATAACAATGCAGCAGTAGCGCAGCCGCTTGCACCAGCAATGGGTGGGGCTAATGGTGGCTTTGGTTTTAGTGTGATGCCACCACCTCGAAAAGCATATGGTGAAGATAGCCGTCGCGCCGCACTAGCAATGGATATTAAGCCATACAAAAACGGTATGGGACTGACTACCGGTCAAATCGCCCTTAAAAACTCAATCCTAAATGGTGATGATGAGAAGTACGCAAACGAGCAATACAAAACACAGATGAGTGCCGCGCAAAAACTAGCGCAAGAAGGCATGACACAGAGTGGTGAAAACTCACGCGCTGAGTTGAGCGAGCTCGGTGCGAATAGCCGTGCTAGCCAGCAGCTCGGTTTTGATGCAGATAAGTTCCGACAGACCGCGGCACAGGCCCAGCAAGAAAATAGCCTTAATAGCCGACGTTTAGATATGCAACAAGCTAATAATGATGTTGCCAATCACATGCCAAAGCAATTAAACGCTCTCTACGACAAGTATGCTGCCGCTGAAACAGAAGAGCAGAAGTCAGCGGTTTCCACCCAAATCCAAATGATCAAAGGCTCTAATGCTAATTCAGATAAAGAGTATTGGACCAGTATCGGTGGTGGCGAAACCTTATCTGAAGATGGTTTGACGTCAACTAAAAACCCTGACGTACTTCTCAATAGAAATACTGGTGAGACTCGCTCCATTCCTTTAGAACCCATCGACTATGCCAACGATCCACGCGCTATAGCAATAAAAAACAACACCAGTCTCAGTAATGAAGAGCGTCGCAAACAACTTGAAGCATTGAGGTAGTCGATATGGATAACAATCAGAATAAAGAGCAAAAACCATATAACCGTAACGATGCTATCTCAGCTTTCATGCAAGACGCGCCAGCCAAAGACAAGGGTGTGCTAGGACACGTACGCGATGCAAGCTTATCATTCCTTGCTGACGGCGTTTTAGGTGTCGGTGAAGCAGTGGTTGGCTTGAATAGCATGGCTACCGGTGGTCTTACGGGTAAAATCCTTAAAGACACATTAGGCTATGATGCGAAAGCGGCTCATGAATTTATCGGTGAATTGAAAACCGACAAGTACAAAGAGCAGCAAAAAGAGTTTCAGGATGCCGACGGTATTGGCGCTAAGTTTGGTAAAGCCATAAGTAATCCGTCATTGGTTACTAATACAATTCTTGAATCCCTGCCATCAATGGCGCTTGGCGGTGCATACTCTAAAGGCATAGGCATTGCTGCTAAAAGTCTATCGCCAATAGTAAAGGGTGCCATAGGAGAAGGCTTGGTTGGTGCTGGCATGTCAGCTGAACAGATACGTCAACAAACTGATGACGGTCTATTGACTGGCAAGCAAACGGCACTTGCTGCCGCTACTGGTGCAACAACAGCGGGCTTTGGTTTTGCTGGCGGTAAAGTTGCACAGAAACTTGGTGTCGGTGATATCGATACTATGCTGGCTGGAGGCACGCGCGCAGCAAGTGGGCGTGCTGCTAACGAAGGTGCAGAAGGTGCGGTCAACCAAAAGAACATTGTTAGACGCGCCTTGGAAGGTGCGGTCACCGAAGGTTTGTTAGAAGAGCTACCACAGTCTATATCAGAGACAGTACTGCAAAATATCGCTCTAGACAAACCAATAGAAGAAGGCGTCGATGCTGCTGCCGTACTCGGTTTGTTATCAGGCGCAGCGATGGGAAGCTTTGCTGGCGGTATTACTCGAAACAATAAACCAGCCAGCGACGTTACCCCAACGGAAGACATGGGACAAGAAGTGCCTAGGCTTGGCTCGCCCAATCCTGATAGACCGGGTGGCGGCAACCAACTTGGCTATCAAGGTGAGGTAAGCGACCCAAATAACCCTAATTGGATTGAGAACGCTAACCCAGATTACTTTAATCGCGGTCAAGGTCCTGATGCCGGTGGTATGCGTAACCTAAATCCTGACCCAGAGCTTACTTATAACAGCGAGCTTGGTGGTCAGTTTAGTGCCACGCAAGATGGAACGGTATTTAGTGAGGCTGAGTACAACGACTATCTAGCACAGCAACAAGCACAAGCAAGAGCTACCCGTGACGCTGGCATGAGCGATATTAATGATGTCACCCAAGTGCCAGAAGGTTATGAGCAATTTGGAAGCGACCCGCGCTTGCCAGCACCTCGCAGTGATTTTGAAGTGACGCCTGACGGTACAGCGCAAACGGCAGCCGACGTAAATGCCAACATCCAAAGTGTACGAGCTGCTAACGTTGAAAGACTTGCGAGGCGACTACGTGGTGAGTTGCAAGACAATACGCCAGTACCAGAAGGTGCATTAGGGTTTGGCAACCTTGAAGCTACTGATAACCGTAAGCTATCTGAACGTATGGGCCTTAATCCTAATGCTGGCGGCTTAAGTGCAGCTGCTGCTATTGCCGTGGATAGTGGCGCTAGTTCGGTCTCTGCCAACTTTGAACAGGCAAGCGCTAGAAACGTGACACCTAATTCTTATGATCAGTCAGCTCCAAACAATGCCCTCACCCAAACATCAGGAATAAATCCAGTCTCAGGAAATAGTGGAATTACTGAAGCTCAGGACTTGCCCACACAAACCAAGTGGCAGCAATCTATGAGCGCACGCTTGCAAGGTGCCGACCAATCAAGCCCAGAGTATGCACGCTTATTACAAGCCATTATTGATGAGCCCAAATCTATTCCAGTTAAAAATAAGATGCTGCGTGAAGCCTCATTGATACCACAAATGGAAGTACAATCAAAACAGGTTGACCCTAAAGCGCGCGTCGTTGATGAAGCAAAGGCTAAGACAGTCGCATACACTCCTAAAGGCGATGAAATACAATCACAGTGGGATGTAATCGATGCAAGCCAGCTTATCACTAGCAATACCGATACCTTTAGCCCGAACCCAGACTTCCCTTCTGAGCGTCAGCCACGCGACCGTACACGTGCCGGCAGTCAAAAACAAGTCAATGACATGGCTAATAAGCTACAGCCAAACATGTTGGGTGCAAGCTCTGACATATCAACCGGCTCGCCCTTCATTGGTGCCAACGATAATGTAGTCGACTCAGGCAATGGCCGAACGATGGCCATCAGACGCGCTTATCAACAAGGCGGCGAGAAAGCGCAAGCATACCGTCAGTTTGTCAGTGAGAGCGCTGGCAAGTATGGCCTTGATACAAACGCTGTCAATAATATGCAAGCGCCGGTACTGGTACGCCGCAATATGTCAGACATGGATAGAAATGAGTTCGCTGCAGCAGCGAATCAGCCAGCAGTTGCTCGCATGAGCTCGACAGAGCAAGCAGTGAGCGACGCTAAGCGGCTACCCGATGCCAGTCAATTAGCTTTTGGCGCCGATGGTAATATGAATCTATACCAAAGCAGCAGCTACGTTAAAAACTTTATATCTGGTCTTCCTGCTACTGAGCAATCAGCCATGATGGATGATGCTGGCGCGTTATCACAAGAAGGTAAACGTCGTGTTGAATCTGCCATCATTCAAGATGCATACAATGCGCCAAACTTAGTGACTGCTATATCTGAGACGCTAGGGGAAGGCTCGCAAAACATTCTTAAAACGTTGACCAGTAAAGCACCACAAATAAGCCAAATTAATAGCAATGTGAAAAGTGGTGACGCTTTTACCAATACATTAGCTACAGACTTGGGCGATGCAGCACAGGCTTATATAGATATCGTTAAAAGCGGTCAAGACGTAGAGACTTATTTAAATCAAGACGATATGTTTGGTGAAGGGCTAAGCGCTGGCGCGACTGAAATGCTTAAAGTGTTCTCTGACAATCGACGCTCAGCCAAAGCCATTGGTGAGGATATCCAGCAACGTATCAACGCTGTGACTGGTAGAGGCAACCCGAAGCAGGGCGGTCTATCGTTTGACGATGAGCAAACCTCAGCACCTACCCCTGCAATCAATGGCAATAGAGGTCCAGTAGTACAGGACTTGCCAGCTGCTACTCCAGAGGTTGCTGCTAACAACGCAACAGCCCAAGATGATAGTTCTATAAGCGAGCTCTCAAGAAAGTATGGATTCAACGATGACAATCGACTAGATCATGGTGAGCTATCCATCCCAAACCGTACACGCAACATAGATAAAGAGCTTGATGGTTATAAGCGCGATAAAGCAAAAATCGATGCCAAAAAACTTGATGAAGTGAAGGCTAAAAACACCGAGAAGGCGGAGGTGGAGAAAGAACGCCTAGTACCAATCAAAGAGAAGGCCCAAGTAGCGTACAAGCAGTATGGCGCCGCGATGGTCAAAGCATATAAGGGCAAGCTTGAAGCACAAGGAGTGAATGCGCGTGACTTTATACGTGATGAAGCGCAATACAATCCTGAATCGTTCCTGAGGCTGTCTAGCAAGTTTCAAGAGGAGCAACAAGCCAAACCTCAATCACCTGTAGCAAAACAGGAAACAGTGGTTTCTAACCCAATGAAAACGCCTCAGTCTTCTGTAGTAAAAGCAGAAACAGAAAAACCAGCTGCCAATACTGAGCCAAAACCCAAGCCTAAGTCAGTTGTACCAATAACAGATGAGGCAAAATTCAGCCGCTCTGCAACCAACATAGATAATATTAAGGGCACCACTAGCACCACGCGCAAACAAGTACTTGGCAAGTTAAATAATAAGTTCGGCAAAGAGACTATTGCCAAGCTCATGGCTGACGGAAAACTTGATATAAAAATGCTGTCTGACTTTGTACAGGAAGGCAGGCTAACCATTCCAAACGATGTAGATGGCTTGTACTACAATGGCAAAGCGACTTTGATTGCCGATAACTTATCTGACGATATGATTATCCCAACCTTCTTGCATGAGCTTGGCGGTCATGGTGGCTTGCAAACCATGATGAGTGACAAGGCTTATGCCGCCTTGATGAAAGATTTTGATGCCATGGTTAAAGCGGGCGACCCATTGGCCGTAGAAGCAAAAGCCATGGCTGATAAAGTTGCTCGCAACGAGCAAGACGCGCTTGACGAATACCTGCCCTACCTGATTACTTTGGCGTCACGCCAGCAAGGTAAGCAAGGCAAGGTTGCTGGCATGATTAATCGTATGATTATGGCTATCCGGTCATGGTTAAAAAATACGCTTGGCGCACCGGTTAAAATTAACTCAAAAGACGTGTTGGCACTAGCTGAACGTATGGTAGAGACTCGCACACGGACGCCGCTACTCAACATAGAGTCGTCAGTTAATAGTTTTGAGGGTATCAACGCACCTGAAGAACAGATCAGCGCTGTTAAGAAAGAACAGGCAGCCGAACCAAGAAAAGCACCTAACGGCAAGCCTAGTAACTTGAATGAGCAGCAATGGCTGCAAGTTCGTACACCAGCATTCAAGCAGTGGTTCGGTGATTGGGAGAATGACCCAGTTAATGCGTCTAAGATACTCGATGATAATGGCGAGCCTCTTGTTTTATATCATGGTGCCAAAAGTGATTTTTGGGCGTTCGATATGAGCAGGTCTGTGCCTGAGCGCAATAACGGCATGATGGGCATGTTCTTTACTGACAACGCTAAAATGGCGGCAGGGTATGCAGTTGATCTAGCAAAAGAAAAAGAAGTGTTTTCAGCTAAATCTAATCAGTTTAAGGTTGCACGTACTTTTAATGATAAAAGATACATGCTCGAAGCTGAGGGCAAGACTGGTGATGAAATCCAAGAGCTGACCAAAAAAGAATATGCCGCCATAAAAGACGCTGAAAGAAACTTTGAAGCGGCTAGAAAAGCAGCATATGACCAAGCATTCAATAACGCCACCGATAGAACAAAGGCTGTGTTCATCAACTCACAAGCACCGTTTGTGCAAGACGCTAAGGGTGAGGGTTTTTGGGGTGTGAATAAAAAAGCGGCAGAAAATTACGCCACTGGTATTTATGATGGGATTGTAAACGACAATGTACTTGATGACGTTAGTTCTGAGTTCTCACAAGGCCCAGCCAAAGTGGTTATTTCTTTTGACGCCACTAATATCAAGTCTGCTACCGATAACGTAGGCGCGTTTGACGCCAATAACGATGATATTCGCTACAGCCAAGGCTCTGACGGTATGAAGTTTAGTCGCGCTGCTGGTGGTATAAATGACCCAATGGACCCACGCAACATTGCCAAAGAAAGCATGACGCGCTTTTACGACTGGGTATCTTCAGCTCCGCCCGGTAAGCTATCATGGTGGCACAAGACCATCGGCACCATGTACAACTTGGCACAGCGTAACCCTATGTTTAAACCGGTCTTTGATAACACTGAGAAGTTCATCAATGACGTGTCTTACTACGCCTCAAAAGCCAGTGAGTTTGCGCCACGACTACTGCCACAGCTTGATTCACTACGTGATATCACCAAGTCCGCTATCGGTGCCAAGGATAACGAGGCGCTAAGTAAGCCAATTTTTGAGGGCACACTGCTATGGGGCCGCGACCTTAATGGTAAAGCGGTACTCATTGAGGACTGGCGCAAAAAGGTCATGTCCGCCTCAAAGCAAGACCGATTGCAAATGCTAAAAGATGCCAACCGTATCACGCCAGCACAGTTGCAAGAATTGGCCAAGATGAACAACATCCAAGCCAATCGCTTTATCAATGGCATTATCGATGAAGAAGTTAACGCTGGTCTTGTTTGGAAAGATGCTGAGCTGCGATCTAAATTCAATCTTGACGATAAGCAGATTGAATTATACCGAGAGTTCCGCGCTACCACAGATAATAGCCTTGATAGTATGACGCGCTCAGACATGCTCAGACGTTTGGGTAAAGATGCGGCCGCTATTGAAACAGCGGTCATGGAAGCTGGCACGTTACGCGAGGCAGTATTTAACATTGAGCAGCATATCAATAGCCTGATACAAGCCAGCCCGAAAAAAGAAAAGTCACTTAAAAACACGCTCAAAGATATCAAAGAGTCGCAGTTCCGTACCAATAAACTTATCGATGACGGCTATGCGCCACTGTCACGTTTTGGCCAATACACCGTCGATGTGGTAGATAAAGACGGCAACCGTGAATACTTTGGCATGTTTGAATCTGCTTATGAAGCACGCAAGATGAAAGCGGAGATGGACGCGCTGTATGGTAATGACAATGACTTTACTGTCACCCAAGGCGCATTATCTAACGAAGAATTTAAACTGTTCGCTGGTGTGACGCCTGAGACGGCTGAATTGTTTGGCGAGATGATGGGGCTTGATGCAACAGGTGACAAAGCTGCTGATGATGCATTCCAAGAGTACCTACGCCGCACTAAAAATAACCGTAGCACCATGAAGCGCCTGATGCACCGTAAAGGTATCAAAGGCTATTCTGAGGACGTTGGGCGTGTGCTGGCAAGTTTTGTGTACTCCAATGCGCGTCACACGTCTGCCGCTTTAAATATGGGCAACCTTGACCGTAGCATTCAAGACATTCCAAAAGGCGAAGGCCAGTTAAAAGATGCAGCTGTAAAATTAGCAGAGTACATTAAAAACCCACAAGAAGAGGGTAACGTCATTCGCGGCTGGATGTTCGCACAATACTTAGGTGGTTCTGTTGCTTCTGCCGCGGTCAACATTACGCAGCCTATCGCTGTATCGTTTCCCTATCTCAGTCAATTTGGTGGCGGAGTGAAAGCTGCTGCTCAGTTAAATAAATCATTGATTGATTGGGGTAAATCGCTGAAGAGCAAAAACAATGACCATTTCGAAGCGGATTTACGTGAAGCTATTGAACGTGCAGAGGCAGACGGTACGCTTAGCCCGCAAGAGGTCCACAACCTACTCAGACAAGCCAGCGGTAAGAATCCACTAAGCGCTGGTGACGGTACAAAAATTGGTGATGCCAAAGCGCTTGCAGGTAACACACTGTCTCGCGTTAGTCTGGCATGGGGTTCGTTATTTAGTTTGGCTGAGCAGTTTAATAGACGAGTAACATTTGTGGCCGCTTATCGCATGGCGAAAGAGCAAGGCATGGATGATCCAGCAGCGTTTGCCACTCAGTCAATCAAAGAGACGCAGTTTGTGTATAACAAGGCCAGTCGCATGAACTGGGGTCGCGGCGCGGTAGGTGGTACGCTAATGACCTTTAAAACTTATACCGTGTCTTATATGGAGTTGATGCACCGTCTATGGACACAAGGCGAGAAAGGTTCTGTTGAGCGCGACCAAGGTCGTAAGGCTGTTGGCATTATGATTGGTACATTGTTATTGCTAGGTGGTGCTGGTGGCTTACCATTCATGGAAGATGCCGAAGACTTGGTAGATGGTATCGGTCAAATTATGGGCTATAACTTTTCATCTAAGAAGGTGCGTCAGCAGTTCTTGGATGAATGGGTGGGCGAGATGGCTGGCGACTTTATTGACGGCGGTATCTCAAGCGTATCAGGTTCACCAACCGATGTATCTGGTCGCTTGGGTCTGGGTAATCTAATACCAGGTACAGGTATCTTTAAAGAGCGCACCAGTAACTCGCGTGATGTACTCGAGATAGTTGGTCCTGCTGGTGACTTTGTGGGTCGTGTTGCTACCGGCACAAGAGATATCGCCAAAGGCGTCGCTAATCTTGATAGTACTAGCCTTAAGAAAGGCGTTCTAGAGTTTGCACCTACAGCTGTAAGAAACGCCGTCAAGGGTACCAGCATGGCAACGTCTGGCATTTATAAAGACACGAAGGGTTATAAAGTCGCTGACGTAACGCCGGTCGATGCTGCCTTTAAGTTCTTTGGCTTCCAGCCACGCGATATATCTAAAATCCAAGAGGCTAACTATCTTGGGCAGTCGTCAACGTCTTACTACAACTTACGCGCTTCTAGCATACGTGCGCTGTGGGCGGCTGGCGTGGTCGAAGGCAATCAATCCAAGGTCGCTGATGCACGCGCTGCAGTCAAAGATTGGAACAAGAAAAACCCTAATCAAAAAATCATCATCAAGCCAAACGATATAGCAAGACGTGTGCGCGAGATGAAGATGGATAAGGTAGATCGCGTTATCAAGCTCGCACCAAAGTCAGGGCGTGGCACACTGGCGCAGGAGTTAAACAATGTGCGTGACGGCATGTAATCCAACTATTAGATAATCTTTAATAGCTCACCCTAAGTGGTGGGCTTTTTTATTACCACTCGCCAGATAGCAGATATTCATTAGTCGGCCTGCCACCTTGGGTATTCGACATTAAGTCGTAAACCCCGTATAGCCTACTCTCTCACGAATAACCACAAACTGTGGGAATTCCAGCATGCCAAGAGAGCAGCGCCAGCATTAATTATTTTTCCTCTATGTACCTATCTGGAAACTCGGTTTTTATAATGAAATCAACTGTCGTGCGCTTCCACCATTTAAGTTGTTTATTGGTTCTATCAGGCGGGTACTTCTCCATATAATTGTTGATGAAAGTACGCGTATCTTTAAACCCGCATTCATTAGATACTTGCTTCAGCGTTAACCATTCAATCACTTTGTTACCTCACTAATATAGAGAGCATCATGCCTGCATGCCCAGATAATACCAACGGTTGTATTACTCTGCAGAGCTTGCTGGCCAATGATTATTCACTAACAGATGGCTATTTATATTTCGAAGTGCTCGATAGGCTGGCTGGTTGCAGTTGAAACTATCGGTACGAGACTCACTGGAAGCTATGCGATGTAGCCAGCATCTTCGGCCAGTGGCTTTTATTATTCACATCTTATCATTTGAAGACCTTAACGTCGGTAAAATCAGTACCGATCAGTTATAGAGCTATGCTGAGCGTAAAGGTTGGTATGGGGAGACTGCTGAGAAGTGGTTAGATCCGAATTTATATATTTTAACTTAAACATAACAATCTAATAGAAAATCTGCCGTATATTTTTTACGGTATGACATGCTACAATCAGATATTATACTAGTTTTAGGTAGGATTTCTCATGTTAAAAAGATTCTCTGTATCTAACTACCGCCAATTTAAAGATATTTTAGAGTTTGATTTATCGGCAAGTAATTACGATTACAATAAAGACTGTACGAAAGATAACTTGATCAAAATGGCTTTAATTTATGGCAAAAATGGTACAGGGAAATCAACTCTTGGATGGGCAATTTTTGATTTAATTTCGCACTTAACTGACCATCAAACAAGCGATATAAATGACTTCTATCTTAACGCCCTATCCACTGAAAAAGTTGCCTATTTCAAATTTGAATTTGTTTTTTCTATTAAAACTAAGCCAGTTGATGTTATATATGAATACACAAAAAACAATAAAAAAATCCTTATGTCAGAGAAACTAACAATTTGTAATAAAGTTGTTTTAGACTATCAATTAAACAAACCTCTTTCAACAAATCTTGTTGGTACTGAACACCTGAATAAAAACATTAACCCAGCTCAAAATTTATCAGCAGTAAAGTACATATATAGCAATACTAACCTAGATAGAAGGAACACCAATAATAAGTTATTTATGGCTTTTATAGAGTTTATAAGTCATATGCTGTGGTTTCGTAGCGTTTTTGATGGCATGTCATTCATGGGATATCAAACAGGCTCTAGGAAATTTTTAGAAGACATTCTGAAGAATAACAATCTTAAAGATTTTGAAATTTTCTTAGGTGATATGGGTTTAGATTACGCTTTAGTTCCGTTAAAAACCGTATCTGGACTTGAAATAGGTGTTAAATTTTCTAAAGACAGTACACCCATTCCTTTTTTTGAAATCGCTTCGACAGGTACAAAAAGTCTGACACTTTTATATTATTGGTGGCAAACAATAAAAAAAGATGAAATCCGACTATTATTTATTGATGAATTTGACAGCTCTTATCATTTTTATCTATCTCAAGAGTTGATTAAAAGACTTAAAGGTTTGAAAAATACACAAGTTATTTTAACAACTCATAATACGGACTTATTATCTAACGAGTTAATTAGGCCTGATTGTGGTTATATAATAGATGGAAAGACTATAAGGTCATTAAATAAATGTACTGATAAAGAATTGCGTCAAGCCCATAATTTAGAAAAACTATATCAGGCAGGTAAGTTTAATGTCTAGCATAATATTATGTGTTACTGAAGGAGAAAAAACTGAAGTTAAAGTGCTTGAACGTCTTCAAGCAGAATTTCTGGATAAACCAATAGAAATTATATGTTTTGGAACAAATATTTACCAACTCTATCGAAAGGTTAAAGATGAAGATATTGAATTTTTAATCACATACGAAATTTTGCAAGAAATCAGTCAAGAAAGGAAAGGTAAAAGAGATGACGTGCTATCACAATATTCTCAAATTGAAATAGCAGAAATTTACTTGTTTTTTGACTACGATGGACATGATAACTTATCAGATAAATATCCAGAATGCATTGAGAATATGTTAGATATTTTTAATAATGAAACTGAGAATGGTAAGTTATATATTAGTTATCCTATGGTAGAGGCATTTAAACATCCTGTAAACAAAGAGGAAATATATGATATATCTCAAGGCAGTAAATATAAAAATTATGTTTCAAAAATCTGCCCAGAACAACTTAATAAATTCATTAATCAACCATTAAATAAAAGAGATTGGTCGAACTATTTTATTGAGCATATGAAAGCCATAAACTTTTTAGTTCGAAATGACTTTTCTTACCCTAGTGATTATCTATACATAAATAAATCATTCACTCAAGTTGGTATTTATGAGAATCAAATTACTAAATATATTAAACCAAAAAACCATATATTAGTCCTGACCCCATTCGCTCTTTTTTTAATTGAATATCTTGGGGAGACTTTGTTTGAAGAATGGGCACAGTTAGCGTTAACAACTTAGAATCAATTTATCTATAACTAGCTTAAAGCTATTAGTCCTTTCCATCGCCGACAACTTTCAGAACAATAAACAACCTGTACCCAATCTTTTTCCCATTCCTTGCGCCAACTAAAGGGACGCTGGCACGGTACACGGTAACAAGTGACAGCGACGGCTGTCAGCTGATAAGTTACAGGTCAACATGTAACTCAACGCTACCGAAAAATGTTACAGGGTAACGCTACATGAGAGATATACACCGCAAAAGCCCGATCATTCCACTCGCCAAGACTAATGTTCAAAGGCAGATAGAATGACAGCAACGGCAGAAGATCAAGAAAGAATATGCTGAACAGCTATGATTTCACTCCACAGTCGTGATAGATGCGCAGCACATTATCGGTAACGCTAATATAAACACTTTTTGCTTGCCAGCCAATAATTACTCACTGACAAATAGTTATTTATATTCTGAAGTGCAACGATAAGCTGGCTGGCTTGTTAGATATTCGTCTAAATCGCTTTTATAGTAAACAATACATCTATGGCTAGGCTTAAAAAAACGTATGCCATTGGTGTCTTGGCATCGCATTTTTTGCAATGTCGCTGTTGATACACCTAGGTAGCTCGCTGCATATTCAGGCGTCAGCGGCGTGTTCGGTGGATTGTTAATAACAAACTGCTTCATCTTCACTTTTTCGTCTTCAGTGACGTTCTTCCATAGCTTCTTAGCCATCATCGCTCTCCTTGTTAATGATGATCTACTCGTACTCATCTGACTACGATTCAAACTTCAGTCTACCTGACAAGCTAAAATCATATTAAATAGATACGCTCAAATCTGAGCCTATTAGGGTGTAAAGAATTTAACACCCTACTCTCTAAACACATGACATCAATCATCATTCAAATCTGAATCATCTATACTTCCTATCAAACAGCACGTACCAGCAGACGCAGCCTGACGCAATCAATCCGCAACTGGATGCAACGAGATAACCCCAAGCTTGGGGGCATCTATCTCCATTTTGGAAACAACCACTTCACGAGCATTTCTCGGCAACTGAGTTATCCGGTAATTCCGGACAACTGAACTGTTTGAATTTTTCTAATAGTTGCGCAATATCAATTATGGCCAATAAATAGCAAGTACCAGGGCTTCCCCAAAAACTTGCACACCCAATAGCAAATATTAAACTGTGATCGCTAATAATTATCCATCCGCCATTGACGGTTGGAGGTAAGCATTGCCCAGAAGTAGGGCGTACGTTTGGTACGCCCTACTTCCTAAGTACCTGATACTCATGATAATTCAAAAATGATTTACCTATTTTCTCAATACTAATCAGCGCCTAGTATTGCTTATGAGACAAAACTGTCTCACCTACCTTCTCGCCTGTGTGGACGATACCATCAGAAAGCACGGACTACGGGGTTTACACCTCGATGGTGAATACCCAAGGATAATAGCATCACCACCAATTGTGAGCGTACTAAAGAAAGGATTCAAAAGGCTTGCAGCCCGCAGCCCGTGGTGTCATTGAATTACCACAAAATGTGATTATCTCTACAAGCAGTAAACCAACAGGGGTTGTGAGGAAACTCTATGCTGTTTTAAATATGAAAGACTTGGAACGTCGCAGGAACGTCTCTTTGACATATTTAAACAAGGTGCGACTATTCAAACATAACTTTCCATAGCCAACGCAGTTTTGCGTTGGCTATGGAATAGGTTGCTTATAAATTCTTCAAAGTGAGTAGACCCTTGCCCAATTTTGGGCATGGCCATTAAAAGCCTAACATTCAATTTAAACCTGCCAGCGTTCTATTCCGCATTTCAAACACTAAATCAATAGGTCTAATCACCATTGGTGACTAGGGACTACAGGGTGTCCTAGAATTTAGGACACTCATATTCATAATTAACCCCAATTCGGGATAAGCCTTATCATAAAGCATTGATTATATTTGGATTATGACTTTTATCCTTGTAATGGCATATATTTAATAGTGGGTTTATAGGGAAACCAGCAATACGCGATTAAACC